>JAGWAZ010000006.1:0-80708 GCA_021296135.1 Chlorobiota bacterium
AGACAGGGAGACAGGGAGACAAGGAGACAAGGAGACGGGCAGACAAGGAGACTGGCGTCGAGGGTCGAGGGTCTTTAGATCGCACATCGTTAATCATACGATCGTTAATCGACATTCTGACATCGAACATTGACATTTTGACATTATACATCGACATTCTGACATCATACGATCGTTAATCGAGGTTCTCAAATCGAAGAGTCGAGAGTCTGTTCCATCAGTGTTTATCAGTGTTCTGTTTTAGCATCAGTGTTTATCAGTGTTCTAACATCGTACATCGTACATCGTAAATCTGAAATCGAAGAGTCGAGAGTCTGTTCCATCAGTGTTTATCAGAGTTTTGTTTTAGCATCAGTGTTTATCAGAGTTTTGTTTTAGCATCAGTGTTTATCAGTGTTCTGACATCATACATCGATCCAGAATCAGGCTCGCACCGATGGCCCCTTGGATATCGAGGTTCATCCTTCTCCATGACATAATGATTTCTTTCCTGGAATTTTCCAGCGGTTTTACCTTTACTTCCGGAACCTGATAAGCGAGCTCTTTCATTAACCGTAACCATGACATTGGTCATCCTTTGATCAAGCAAACAGTTCCTTACGAACGACATTCTCTGGGAAAAAAGTGGTGTGGTATATTCCTGACCTTTTGTGAGTCCTGTTTCGTCAATATCGATCCTTGATAGAGATATGCTATTGTATGAGCCTGTAGAGAGAGAGTACCTGGGGGCGCTTGCGCGAGCGACCTGCATCAAAGAGAAAAGAGGAGTAATCTTCGGCACAGGAACCGATCGCTTCGATCTTCTACATCGTCTCTCAACCGGTGAAATAGGTAACCTGAAATCGGGTCAGGAGGGGACAACCGTCCTGACTTCCGAAAAGGGAAGAATTATCGATGTGCTTCGTGTCCTTGCTCTTGCGGATTCAGCTATCATCCTTCTTGCTGGGAATGACGTTGAGGTGGTTCGCTCCTGGCTCGACAAATACACGATCATGGATGATTTCGAGACTACTGACGCCTCGGATGACTATCAGGTCGTAGCTCTGCACGGTCCGAATGTTGGATTTCTCTTACAGGGCCTTTTTGCGGTTCCTTTGCCCGAGAATGGAACGTTGGGCCAGGTTGAGATTGAAGATCAAGTGATATTGATCTTACGAGACATCGGACTTTCCGGTCCGAATGGTGCTTTGCTTGTTGTACCTTCACCTCTCTCATCAAAAGTTATGAGGCTTCTTTCAGGGGAGGGGTGTCTTGAGATCAGTGAGGAGACACGACAGACACTTCGTATCGAGGCCGGCAGACCTGAATTCGGCCCTGAACTTTCAGAGGAGTTTAATCCGTTGGAAGCAGGTCTTGTCTCCCATGTCTCCTTCACCAAAGGCTGTTATATAGGCCAGGAAGTGATTGCGCGGCTCGATACGTACGACAAGGTAAAGCAACGTTTGATGGGTGTTCAATTCGATGAGATCGAGGCTGGTGAGTTCAACGGTGAGGGGAAATTCATTATCAGAGAGTCTACCGGGAACGAAGCCCTCGGTCGCGTGACTTCTGTGGCTTCTTCACCCCGATATGGCACGATTGGTTTAGGGTATATACGCTCGGTTTGGGCAACACCCGAGCTGGAGGTGGTGGTGACTTTGTCAGATGACCCGTCTCGTACTATTGCTAAAGGCAGGCTGAAAATACTCCCTTTTTCATAGCGGTTTGTTTTAACATTATCATTATATCATTATGGGAAGAGAATATGAGCCCAATTCTTGAAACAATCACGGCCTATCTGAAGCCGAACATAATAGAGGGAATATCAGGAAAGGTTGGGGGACCAATCGAATGTTCAGGATGCAATAGGAGCAGCTCTGCCGTTGTTGGTTAATGCCCTTGGCAGAAATGCGTTGGTGAAAGCGACTGCCGAGCGAAGAAGTGACAGATCAGGTCATTGCGGGTTTTTATGTTAGCAATCACGAAACAGGAGTAGCAAGAGGACATTACAATGAGTGATAGTCCATATCGACAAGGCCCCGACAAGCCTTTAGTCAAAGCCTATAACAACAAGGAATTTCTTAACAGTCCAGAGGCTCGCATCATTCGAATTATGGCCGAGTATATGGAGCCTGTCAAGAGGTTGCAGGACCATAACGTTAATGGATCGATTGTAGTCTTCGGATCGGCTCGTATCGAATCGGTCCATGAGGTGCAAGAGCAACTGTCTGAACTTGAACAAGCGATTCGCCAGGCGGATGGTTCCACTGATGAGCTTCTAAAGCAAAAGAACAGATTGCAGCGTAAACTTGAGATGGCGCGATACTATGACGATGCTCTCGAGTTAGGGCGAAGGATTACCGAGTGGGCCAAGGTGGTAACTCCTGATGGCGCACCTCATTGTTTCTTGATATGTAGTGGTGGAGGTCCCGGAATTATGGAGGCAGCCAACAGAGGAGCGCATAAAGCGGGAGGGGATTCCATAGGATTGAATATCTCACTTCCTTTTGAACAGGTTCCAAATCAGTATGCAACGGCATCGCTCAACTTCGAGTTTCACTACTTCTTTATGCGAAAACTCTTTTTCATGTCGTTGGCAAATGCTGTCGTGATATTTCCTGGAGGATTCGGCACTCTCGATGAGTTGATGGAGGTGTTGACGCTCGTACAGACGGGAAAAGTGATGAAACATTTGCCCATAGTTCTCTACGGAACGGAGTTTTGGGATAACCTTATCAACTTTGATTATCTGGTTGAGATGGGGATGATATCTCCTGATGATCTGAATCTTTTCTATCGTTGCGATTCTGTTGATGATGCGTTCAATTACTTGAGGGCACGGTTAGTCGATCACCATAAGCTTGAAGACATAAAGGGGGGAGGTGAAATCGATCCCGAACATATCACAACAGATTTGGAGGATCGTTAATGGCTCATCGTGAACTCGATTCCCTTGTGCGGTTGCTTGATGATCCAGATCCAACTGTTCGCGAGGCAGTCTTTGGACGACTGACAGAGTTGGGAACAGATGCTACGGTGCAGTTGCGTGATATCGTCGAGGGTAAACTACATTCGGATCAAGATATTCATCAGGCTGCACAGGAAGCCCTTGTTGAGTTAGGCCTCCGCAAAATGATCGATACTCTTCAGAAAGTGCTTCGTGCTGAAGAAAGTGCAGTCACTGATGAGTCTCCCGGAGAGTTTGATCTTGAAGAGGGGGCCTTTGCGGTAGCAATGCACCGCTATCCTGATATGGATATCACGTCCTATCGCTCTCAGTTGGACACGATGGCGGAATTGCTTCGTTGGCGAACACGGGATACAGACATTGGCATTGAAGCAGTTCGTGAATTCCGTATCTACCTTGTTCACCAGCAACTTTGGAAAGGAGTATCCCAGAACAAATATCATGACCCTGATAACTCCTGTCTGAATCGTGTTATTGATCGTCGTCGTGGAATTCCGATCAGTATGTCGGTGGTCTGGCTCCTTCTGGCCGAGCGGTTGGGACTCCCTCTGTACGGTGTCAGCTTCCCTGTTCACTTTTTAGTGCGATACAGGAATGAACGGGAGGATTTCATTGTCGATCCGTACAATGATGGTGTGTTGGTCACCGAAGAACAATGCAAAGCGTTCCTGGAGTCGATAGGGGTGGAATTTCACTCAGCATTTCTTGAACCGGTTGATGCGCGGCATGTTGTAGTTCGTATGATGCGTAATCTGGCAGAGATCTATCAGGAGAGCAATCCACGACTGGTGGTTGGAATGGAAGAAGGCATTCGATTGCTTGCGGAGTCTTGAGAGGTAATTGAGCGACCGTATCCAACCTCTTGACTTTTGCCCCTTCGCGACCTTTGCGGGTTCTTCTCTTCCGGAACCAGGATTAAGAAGTAGTCTCTTGATCAATTGGCGTATCCTCGGGGTCTTTCTTTCGTATCTTACCAACAATCGACTTTACAACAAAGAAGAGAACGAGAGCACCGAACAGTATCGACACAACCAACCCATATTTACTCAGTATTTCTTCTCCCTTTTGCCAGTTCTCGCCCAGGAAGCTGCCGAGCCAGATTACGATGCCATTCCATGCGAGTGCGGAAATGCCACAAAAGAGGGTGGTTTTCTTTATGTCCAGTTCTGATATGCCGGCGAAGAAACTGACGATAGCTCTTGTGCCGGCAAGGAAGCGGTTGATGATAATCACTCCAAAGCCATACTTATCGAACCACGCGTCAATCTTTCCAACGGATGTTTTCGTCAGGAACGGAAATCTGGTTGATTCCGTCAGAGCATGGCCAAAACGCCGACCAAGAAGGAAAGCCGTGAGGAAACCGAGAACGCTACCGGATGTGGCAATAGTTAGTGTCGGAACAAAGTCGATTGTGCCGAGGCCAATAAGTGTTGCGATGAAGAGCATGATAACATCGCTTGGAGAAGGAGGGAAGAGATTTTCAATGTAGGTCGTGACAAAAAGAGCCGCATATACTCCGAGAGGTGAGAGCCTTTGTAACCATTGAGTGATTGATTGGACGTCGAAGGCTTCAAACATGACGCATAGATCCTATATGTGGTGAATCTGTGGTCGATTCACCGCAGACAAAGATAGGAGAAAGAGTCGCATAATTGTCTTGAATACATCAGAGGGTAAAAAAAGACCGCTACCCGGTACCAGCAGCGGTCATGACAGTTTCAATAAGAAGCCGTTGCTGATTACTTGGCATTCAATTCCTTCATCATTGCCTTGTAGCCTTTTTTATCGAGCGTCTTCAAAGCCTTTGCGGTAGCTCGAACCGTAATCCAGCGCTCTTCATCTTCAAGCCAGATTCGCTTTTTCTGAATGTTTGGCAGGAAGCGTCGATTCGTGACGTTATGTGCGTGCGAAATGTTTCGCCCGGCCACAGGCTTTTTGCCTGTCAATTCACATTGACGTGCCATGATGTTTCTCCTCTCTATTAATCAGTTTTCATACTATCTTCGCAAGGAATTTTAAAGCTACTGAAATTCGGGTCGGAGGCCAAGAGTAGACTCCCTGCAATCTGTAAAAAGAATATGAGCGACAATCGTGTTATGTCTGAGAGAGCATACGATACGTCTGATACTAAAACACTGTTTCTGGGGACAAATGATGGGCTTCAAAAGAGCATCACCTGTGCTGCAGAATTGTTGAAGGCTGGCAAGCTCGTTGCGTTCCCAACTGAAACGGTCTATGGACTCGGTGCCGACGTAACAAATCCCGATGCCATAGCTAAGGTCTTTGAAGCGAAAGGGCGCCCATCAGACAATCCGATGATTGTGCATGTTGCTAACCTCGGTGGTATTGAAACTTGTGCTGAAATGGATGATAGGGTCAGGCTACTGGTGAACGCTTTTATGCCGGGACCGTTAACTCTTGTTCTACCATCGAAAGAGAGTGTGCCCCTGATTGCTCGTGCTGGTTTGCCGACAGTTGCTCTGCGCATTCCTGAACATCCGGTTGCATTAGAGCTTATCAAACATGTCGGACCTCTGGTAGCTCCTTCTGCCAATATCTCCGGCCGTCCGAGCCCTACGACTGCCCGACATGTTATCGATGACCTTGCAGGACGAATTGCGGCTGTTCTCGACGGAGGCCTCTGTCGTGTAGGGATTGAATCGACAGTGCTTGATCTCACTCAATCGGTACCGGTAATCCTTCGGCCGGGAGTGATTACTCAACTGGAGATAGAAGGTGTTCTAAAGGATAAGGTTCTACTCTCAGAGGAAGGGAATGAAAGTGCGTTAGAGATCGAGGAGGCGGTAAAGAAGGATATTCCTCGCTCACCCGGAACAAAGTATCGACATTATGCCCCGGGGATTCCGATACGGTTGGTCATCGATCAATCAATTCCCGAGGTTAGGAGTTCAGGCCAGCTGGTCTTGACAACTGAGAGACACAAGGATCGATTCAGAGAGAGAGAGGTAATGGTTCTGAGCGAAGCAATGCTTTATGAACAATTCCGGCGAGCCGAAAAAGCTGGCTATGAAGGAATCCTGATCTATGCTCAACCAGGGGAATTGTCGGAAGGATTACTGAATCGTGTGAAAAAGGCTGAAGAGGAGTGAGTAGAGTGTGGGAAAAGGTTAGAGGGGGTATAAGGGTTCAAGGGATTAGAAACTTTGTGCTCTTTTTTTCTTCCTCGTACCCTTTGCATCCTTCTACGACGGCCTCTCCCTTCGCTCAACTTCCCGTTCCTCGGCTTTATCTCTCAATGGACGTCCCTTATCGGGAACAGAATCTTTTACAAGACCATGCATTACACGTCCTTCATGATCTTCAGGCAGGTACTCGGTGATGGGCAATCCCTCTTCATTCACAAAGAGAAGACAATGGCAATACTTGTAGATCTGCATATCATCACATGCACAAATCCAGGTGCGATGCTTGATCTCTTCTTCTTTATCAGGATAAAATCTGCAAGGACAGAGAGGTCTCCCAAGTGTGTCGACGTGATGGGCTAATCCTTTTACCACAGCCTCAGTAACATCCGGGTTGGGATGCTTGAAGGTGCCTGACTTGTTGCAGTAGGCATCGACAAATTTCTCCATACGATTCATTGCTTTTTCGGAAGGATCTTGACGCATCATCGGACGGCCTCCATAGCTTTTGATGAGTATATAATAACAATGTAGGCAATTCTCGGATTCATTGCCAATGATCGATGATCGTGCAAGTAGTGGAAACCCCTGGCAACTTTTCGTATTACTATGAGTTATTGTATCGGTAAATTGTTGATACGAGAGAGATTATGAACTATCGTGAGGTACAGCAATTCAATCAACCATGGCTTTGGGTAATGATGGGATTGGTAAATCTGGTTGTCATCGTTGTTTTTGGGTATGGCGTGGTTCGGCAGCTAACCCTCGGTGAGCTGTGGGGAACTTCTCCGATGTCTGATACTGGGTTGTTGGTGGTTGGAGCTATTATGATCTTGGGAACTCTGGCGATAACGTGGATGCTATTCCGAATGAAATTGATTGTTGAAGTCAACAACCGAGAAGTATTCATAAAGATGCGTCCGTTTCTCAAGCGACTCATCGCGTTCTCGGAGATTGATGAGTGCCAATCACAGCAGTATGAACCGCTACGCGAATATGTTGGCTGGGGAATTCGATGGGGAAGAAATGGAATGGCTTATAACATTCGTGGCGACCATGGAGTGAGGCTTAAACTCAAGAATGGCAAGAACTTGCTGATCGGTTCTCAGCGTTCAGAAGAACTTGCCGCTGCAATCCGAGAAGGTCTGGAATCAACGTAACTGCCGGAGTAATGCAACGCGTCGCCATTGTTGGTCCATGTGGAGCGGGAAAATCCACCCTTGCTCGAAAGTTAGGGGAGATTACCGGCCTTCCGGTCTATCATATGGATCGGCTCTACTGGCTTCCCGGATGGGTTGAGGAGAGAAGGAAACGATTCGATAAAAAGCTCAGAAAGGTTGTTGAAACAGAGCAGTGGATCATCGATGGCAACTATAGCCGGACGTTTCATATCCGGTTACCTCGTGCCGACACAGTCATCTACCTCGACTTTCCGAGACACATTTACTTCCGGCGCGTTATCTGGCGTATCATCAAAGGCTATGGACGCACACGCTCTGATGTTAGCGAGGGTTGTGTCGAAAGATTTGATCCTGAGTTCCTGAAGCTTGTCTGGAATATTCCAAAGAAATCACGACCAGGAATTCTGTCTGCATTACAAGAATACAATGGGACTTTCAGCTTGTATACATTAAGCACGCCAAGGGAAGTCAGGGAATTTCTTCAAAAGCTCAAAATCACATAGGTCATGTTTCGGGCATCTTCACTTCTTCACTTCTTCACTACATTCCCATCTCAACTTCTACGCTACAATCGTCCGTCGCGATATGGATTAGTCTGTCGTCGATTGCAACGCGCATGTTCTTGACTTTATCAGGGATGAGCTCTTTCGAATCAGGATTCTCAATGAAATCCATCAGGACAAGCCAATCCTGTTGCGTTAGTTCTACCTCGGCTTTGTCCCCTTCCTGCATTATCGGATAAAATTTCAGGACTTTCTCCAGGAGAGTGAGTCCCTGCTTCAAGTGTAAGGTTGGTTCCATAGACCTGTACTTCTGTCTCCTGATAGTTGTATTCTCATAGTAAAATTACTCTAAGAAAATATATTCCTGGGTGAAGAGTTGTGTGGCATATTACCATGTGTAGGTTACTATTGTCGAGTATCCGAAGTTATCTCGGTCACACTGCAATAGGTATAGGAATCACTCCCTTCCCAACAAACACTTCTGCTCAATCCAGTAGGGGCAGAGGGTGCAGTGAGGGGTTTTCAGTGGAAGTTGGCGGCGACCTGTGTAGCTGAGTGAGCGTATATCTTCAATCGTTGATGTGATCTCTTCCTCTGTCCTGAGAAGATCGAACTTGTTGAACGTAAAGTCCTGAGGTTCGTCAGGTGCTTCGGTAAAGAGGATTGTTCCTGTTATCGAGCGTTGCGTCGGGCTCAGCTTCGAGATAAGCCATGCATAGAGTCGAAGCTGTGGCAGATAACTCTCAGCGATAGATGCCGGATCGCGATCACTCAAACGAAGTGTCTTGAACTGTATGAAGGAGCGAGTCCCATCGGTTGCCTTAACAAGAGCATCCATCACTCCAAGAATAAACTCCCGGTTTGGTTTTGTGCCGAGCGGAATGCGCAGCTCTTTCATGCTTTCAAGTGTGGAACCTTCTGGACGGAGGCGTTCTGTTACGGACGTACTCGTGAGAATCCTTTCCAGAGTTTTGAGCAGACGTCCTTTGACCTGTTCAAGGCTTACTGCATCCATTGGTTCAAGAGCCAATAACCTCTCAACAACAGATACAATCTTTTTTGCTTCATAGTCAGTGGCGAGCCTATCCGTTACAGCCAAAGCACGCAAAGACTCTCTGAATAATCGTGCCAGAGTTGTCCCATCTTCGCTATCGCTTGCGGTAGGATCAATTTCCCATGCCGAGCCAAGTGTTTCAGGGATTCCAAGTCGATAACGGAGATAGTATTTTGTTGGACATTGAGAATACGTCAGAAATTGCGTTGCGTAATAAATCTCACCTCGTGCTCGTGCAGATATTTCACTGATTTGAAGAAAATCGACTCCGAACTTTTTATTGAATTCTCCATCTGTCTTATATCTCTTCAGATCGACGACTTGACGTCGTACTGTCACTTCCTGCTCCCAATTCTGAGAGGTAATCGTTTTTCCATCTTTTTCAAGGAACTTCAGCAATGTTTGTGGCAGCGAGATACGTTTGTTATCGGATAAGGTGGGGAGAGGGGCCGATGCCCAGTCAAGCATTGTGTTGGCGGATGGTTCGTCCTCACATTCTCCCGTGAGAATCAACACATCACGTGCACGCGTAAGAGCTACATAAAAGATTCGTGCCTCCTCGGCTCTCTCTTTCTCTCTTCGTCGCATCTTCATAAGAGCCGTAATCATTGGTCTATAGTCCGAACCGTTGAACGTCCAATTCCAGCCAAAGCCAAGCTCCTTATCAAAGAATGGGGGGGTGGAGACTCGTGTCGGTGTAGCTAAATCGGGCAGAATCACTACGGGAAACTCCAAGCCTTTCGCTCCGTGCATTGTCATCAATCGGACTGCGTTGCGACTGGAGTTCATTGAAGCTTCCGATTCAAGGTCTTCCGACTCAATTTGGGCTGAGACACGTTCAACAAAGTCAAAGAGATTGGTAAATCCACGCTCTTCAAACTCGCGTACCATATCTATCAACTTATCAAGGTTGGCAAGCATCTGCTCGCCTCGCTCAGCGCCGAGAATAGCTCCTCGCCATCCGGTCCGTTCAATGATTCTCTTCAGGAGTAACGATACAGGCAGGCGGCTCGCCATTGAACGATCATCCTCAAGGGTTTGCACAGCGCGCTTGAGCGGTTCGGTGGCTTCCGGCATCGATGCCCAGCGAAAACAACGGGACCAGAGATCGTTCTGTGCATCGGGTTGATTCGGTTGTCGACTGATTCTGTAAAGTTCGACGTCGGAAATAGCAAAGAAGGGAGAACGAAGAAAACCAAGAAGCGCTACATCATCGCGACTGCTAAGAAGTGAACGGAGGTAGTTTACAACATCGTATACTTCTTGTGTACGGAAGTAGCCTGAGCTCCCGTTGGTGAGAAATGGAATACCCTTTGCACGGAGAGTGCGTTCCAGATCTTCGAAGGTCTTGCGTTTGCGACAGAGGATGGCAATGTCACCGAAGCCTACCGGGCGAGCTCTTTCTTCTTCAGATTCATCCGATCCTTCCCAGACGAGAGCCTCCTCTTTCTGAACCATCTCGAGAACGCGACATGCAATCAATTCAGCTTCGGACACAGAGGTCTCTTCCCCTTGATCCTTACTATCCTTTGGTTCCGGTTTGGAAAGAATAATCTCAACTTCACCTTGCCCGGGGGAGCCTCGAGCGCAGACGAGCGGTTCGTACTCCACACCATACTCGGAACTCGAAGTCGATCCCATAATTGGACCACAGACTGTGTTAACAAAGGCACATATTCCCGGAAGAAGCCGGAAAGAGGCGTCGAGATGAATTTCACCGAGACTTTCATCTCTCGTATCAGGCTCTATTCTTTCAAGGCGATACTCCAGAGGATGTGCACCACGGCTTTTATCCCGATTGACCTTTCTGATTTCTTCTGTTGCCCTGGAAAAGACCTCGACCTCCGCGCCACGAAAACCATATATGGATTGCTTGCGATCACCGACAACGCAAATCAGATCAATATCCTGAAGCTCTCGGGCCATCTTCCGCACGACCTGATATTGAAGTTCATTGGTATCCTGGAACTCATCCACCATGATATACTTGAATCGTCCGGCAATACGCTCACGCGGCTCCTCACGCTCAAGAGCATTGAACAGGGCGAGCTGCAGGTCCTCGAAATCAAGGCCTCCGACAAGCTCTTTACGTTGTGAGTACAGCAGGAGCGCTCGATCAAAAATCTTTAGCAACCCTTGAGCATCATCGTAGAGTTGCTCATGTATTGCCGGATCGGGATCGGCAGCAAGAAAGTCCTGAGCATTTTTCAGTGTTCGCTTCAGAACTGCAGCGGTCCCATCCAGGATGTCAACTTCATCACCGGTAATCTGATAGCTCCGCTTACGAATATCACCCGATTTGTTCAGGAGAATTTCACTCAATAGTTCGGAGATGTCTCTGAGGTATTCACTTGCGGTTTCAGCACGCTCTGCTGATTGTAATAACTCTCTTGCACGGCTGGCCATGTCGTCTTTCAGGAAGTCGATCAGCATTGCGATAGCAGGCCGTGTCTCAGCATTGAGCGTCATGCTTCGGATGGCTCCCTCAATGCCATTGTTCCATCTCTCCAGAAGCTCTTCCCGACAGAGGCGCAATCCTCCCCGGCGACGACTGAGAATAATGTTTTCACGATTCCGCAGCATAAGGCGCAGAATCCCTTCCATTTGCTCACGCCCGATTCTTCGGGCAATATCATATGCCTCTTTGAACTCTGGTGCCGGATCATCAGCAAGTCTCTGCTCAATTGCCTCCATCAGCGCGGTCTCTTCCATGTCCGTACGTTCAAAACCGCTGATGACGCTGAAGTTCGGTGCAACCTGGCATTCGATTGGAAACTCCCTGAGCATCTGTGAACAGAAGCCGTGAATTGTCGTGACGATTGCAGAAGGAAACTTCTCACGGACGTGTTTCAAGCGTTGCCAATTTGTCTTATGTTCTTTATCACCAAGACGACTATCAATTTCGCGGGCAATACGTGATCGAAGTTCTGCTGCAGCTTTCTCGGTAAAGGTGATTGCTGCTATGTCCCTTGGCTCATATCGACGATATTCAACAAGATCACAGTAGCGACTGACAATGACGCTTGTTTTGCCTGATCCTGCATTGGCGGTAATGGAGATGTGGCGCTCTGCGTCGTGCGCTTTCTTCTGGTTAAGTGTGAACGTTGGCATGAGCAAAAGTACGGAGATGCAGGTAGATACACATAGACGGATGACGTTGATGTATAAGGGGTCGTACAAGTGCGCAGTCGGTCGAGGCAACGTAAAGATCGCAAAGAAGAGACTTTGCCGTACCTTTGTTAAGAATGTAATGTGTATATGAGTTGGTTCTTCGCCTTCAGCAGGCAACATTCAAACCTTGGTTTTCCTGAAGTTCCCTATGAAACCAAACCTCTTCTGACTCTTTCGTTCCCATCATTGGATTTGGCACTTGGTGGAGTTAAGGAGACATGTCTGTATGAACATAATGAGGTGAATGGAAGAGGGTGGGGGATGGTAGGAGTTGGGGTTCAGCATGATGAGGGAATTACTCGTATCATGACTCTTAAAGATTGGCGATTGGCTCTCGAAGATCCGAAGTTCAACCCAACCTCACTTGATGGGCATTTTATTGCTCTACGCTGGAACCGAGATCAGATTGAATTCTTTAACGATCAGATTGGGATGCGAACTCTTTACTACGGCTCCACTGATACCGGACTTTGCATTTCTACTCGACTCGATTGGGTGACAACCTTTAGTAATACTACTGAAATCAACGTATCCTGTTTGGGAAGTCGGTGGCTCATGCTCAATCAACTCTCCTTTGACTCATGCATCAACGGAGTTGAACGACTTGGATCGAACGGCTATTTGAACGTTTCCAGGGGTAGAATTGAAGCCTTGCATAGTGAACCATGGCTCCCGAAGTTTCAGGAGTATAATGCTTCGGATGCAGTAAGGTCGCTGGAGACTTTGATCGAGGCTCTCGTTCAATACCCTATGAAGCTTGCTCTTGGACTCTCAGGCGGTTTTGACTCTCGCTTTCTCCTTGCCCTACTGCTTGATGCTGGTCGAGACTTATTCGGAGTTTATACGGTTGGTGAACCAGGCCATCCCGATGTTCAGATCGCTACCAAGATTGCTGGGAGGTTGGGGCTTCAACACCAACATATCCATGAACCATTGCCCGATCCTGATAACTGCATGGCAATGATGAGCTCATACGCCGTACGGACCCATCTTATCGAGGCTGTGTCAACTGTTTCAAAGCTCCGGTACAGCAGCAAGCTGAGAACCTCTGGTTGTTTTGCGATTGATGGCGGATTTGGTGAAATAGGGCGCCGTGGTCTGTTCAAACGGCTTGAGAGGTTTGGTAAAAAAGGGATCTACGAAAAGGATGCATCGCAACTTGCTGATATTCTATGGCTAAATCGTGCGCCAATCTTTGCTCCGGATGTTCAGAAGACTATGCGTGCTGGTGCGGTTGAAGAGCTTCAAGGTGTGCTCGACAAAATGCCATCTGCTAAGGAAATTGGTCTCGCGAACTTCGTTGATCTGTTGTCAATGAGAACGCGAGTTCCCAATTATGGGGGGCCTGAACAGTCGCGACTTGACGCTGAGGTGCTTATCATTACCCCATTTATACAACCATCCTATGTTCAGACCGTGATAAACGTGTCGGCCAGTGAACGGGTCAACGGTCGGTTCTATAACAGAGTGATTCGTGAGAGAGCGCCACAACTTACCAGGTTTTCTCTGGTGAAGGGGAGTATTACATATCCCTACTCACTCGCTCTCGCAGGGAATGTAGCATGGCTTATAGCTGCTATTAAAAAGCGAGTTGGTGCCGTATGGTCTGATCCTATCCCCGATCGACTTCTGCTCCGCGTAAAAGAACCCGTACTCGATCTTTTGCACTCTTCTGAAATCATGACGTCTCCCTTGTATGATGTCAAAAGGGTTGTCAGTTCAGTGAAGGCATACTACAACGGTGAGAAGAGATTGCGGGGCTTTGTCGATTGGTGGTTAACATTTGAGTTGTGGAGAAAAAGCATGGTCGGGAATTCTTAGTCTTCTTTGCGACTTTGTGGTAAATCTTCTCCTCTCAGGCCAGCAGACATCACAAAAGTACGAAGCCCGGACAACTCACTGTCCGGGCTTGTGTTTACACCAAAGAGACGACCCCCTACAAATTCTCTCATGCGTTGATACACAAGGCGATGTATGATGGCCCTGGGAAAGAGGAGCGAGAAGTGCTACACGAGTTGATGTTGGAGTTCCTTCAGGAAGAACGAAAAAGGAGAGTGTAAACTTTAGATAGGTTTTATATTTTTGACAAAAACTCGTGGAAGTAGTCTGTAAAAATTGTAATGGAGCGACTTGAACAACATTGGAATGGCAGGCCGCTCACATCGACTGCGTAGCAGTCCTCGGTTCATAGCCTCGGGCGGCAGCCCGAGGGCATATCATCACCTCATCATCATGAGCTCTGTAGGAGCGATCCACCAAGGAAAAAAGTGAGAAGTGAGAAATCGGGAAAAGAAAACAGGCTTCTTTCTAACCTTCCACTTCTAACTTCTGACAGTTCATCCCTCTACCCCATGCTTCGGCATGGGGCTACCAACGGAGCGTCGCTATGCGACTACTGGCTCACATCGACACCAACTTCCACAACTTTTCTTTTAGTCTTGTCACATCTCTTTTCCACCTCCATTCACACTCTTTCAAAAATAATAAGGCTTTCAGCAGATACCTTGCCCAGTATTACCTTTCTGAAAGTGATCCGTCTGACATCTGGAATGATCTCAGTATAAACCTACCTCCCACGCTACTAAAGAACTATGGATTATTAGAAATATGGGGGTACAATTACGGGACGGCAGGTTATTTCCCTTCGGCTGGCAGTCTTGAGAGTCCTTATAGTATCCTGGATATTATTTACGATCCTCTGTTGGTGTACTCTACCGTTATATGCCCAGGACGGCGACCCCTGCCACTCGGCGATTGTCCACTTTGAGGAGATTCCCAGACTTCCCTCTTTACCCGGGAGACTCTGGCCTCTGGGTGACAGCACAGAAGTTCCAGGCGTTCTCTATGCTTTCGATGGGCTTGCTGATCGGAATTCGCCTTCGGAATCAGAGAGTGTGTATAGGGGGAAAATTCGTCCCCATCACCAAATCTGCTAACAAAACAGGATGTTGTGTGTTAAGTATGTGGACTCTACGACATCTTCAATCTATTGAGCGAACTCCTATGAGTCATCATCAACATAGGTTCACCAACACTACTGCTCCGAAGCCCTCGGTTTCAGCAGAGTCAGAAATCAGACGTGGTGAGCGCCTTATCGACTTTGAGGAGATCGCCAGACTTACCTCTTCACCCGGGATACTCCGGCCCCTCGGAGATGCCAACGGGTACCGGGAGATCTGGGCCTACGCCCATCCCCTCTTTCTCTGCTATACGACACGGATCGGTCTGGACTCGCTCTTCGATGGGGTTCGTCGGTTCGATGGATTGCTGCCAGAAACGTTTGTGAATCTGGGGAAGATAGACGATAGCAGGTGGGAGACCATAGCGGTTGGAGCCAGGTTGAGAAAATGGGACGAAACTGAAAGTCGAGGATATGTCTTCTTTTTGCAGGGAACGCCTTTGATCCCAAGAGGGATGAAGCGACGGAACCTACCGCATGAGCTCGATGCCCTTGGGTGCAATTCAACTGTCTCGGTCGAAGAAGCAATCGTCCAGAGCGAAAAGGCTTCCCCCCTTGGCCTTGCGGTTCGTCCCAATCCTTCATCGGGAGAAATCGTGATACAGTGGAGCGTAGGGTCGCATGGCCATGCGACCTCGCAACTTCGGATGTTTTTAACAAAAGGTACTTTGTCACGGTTACTGTCGGCACAATTACCAAGACAACACAGCTCGTGCACTTGGCTACAGTCTCTCTCTTCCACGAGACTTGAAGTCTTCCTCTCAAACTGCAAATCAAGATATACCAACGGATAATCGCTTGCATCGTGTAGTGCTTGCGCTCCCTGTGGTGATGCGGCAGTATTTGGCAGAGCATTAATCGAACCCGAAAATGATTTCCGTAATAATACTTACGATAAGGAGCTACGTAGTGTCATTTCTGTCACAATTCCGCTAAATTTCACCCGTCCTCAGACTATCTTGGAGTTCGTTTCGGCTTGTGAGCGGCTCTATTTCGTGAAACATTTAACCTGACTTTGTGTTCCTGACGGCGATGTCGAACAGCAATAACCTGACACCACTGAGTGATGAAGATCTGATGAGTCGGTTCCAGGAGGGGAGCGATGATGCTTTTGTAGAGCTGTATGACAGATATAATCGTAGGCTCTATGGTTATTGTGTGCAGATGTTGAAAGATAAAGAGTTTGCAGAGGACCTGTTTCAGGAGATTTTTATTCGGGTTGCAAGAAAACGACATCATTTTCAAGGGGGGAATTTCAGTGGATGGCTCTTTGCAATCGCCAGAAATCAATGTTTGAACACATTGCGTGACGCTGTTTCGCACACATCGCTTGACGATGTTGGTGTGCTCAGAGCTCCTGATCAGGAACTCTACGACGAAACAGGTGAGATTTTGAAGCAGGCAATAGAGAAATTGTCTCCGGAAATGAAAGAAGCTCTTGTTTTGCGGGTCTACAGCGAATTCAGCTACCAGGAGATTGCGGAGATAACAGAAGCAAAGTTGGCGACCGTGAAGGTTCGCATTCACAGGGCAAAGTTACGGTTGCATGATCTGCTTACACCCTACTTTGCGGACAGATATAGCAAACAAAGTTCAACGATATAGTATAGTAGAACGATTGTATGACTACTCAGGATCTGATTATCGGGCATTACGAGGAAACGCTGACAGAGACTCAGCAGGCCGAGCTTGACAGCCTGCTTGAGAATTCCCCTGAAGCTCAAACTCTCTTCGAACAACATGGCGTGATTGAAGAGTCAATGAAGAAAGAGTCGGAGGAACTGGTCCCGCCGTTTGGCCTACGAGAGGCGACGCTCGGCGCTGCCCTCGCAACAGCTGTTGAGACGATTGGCGGAGGAATTGCTGCATGGCTCTCAAGTAAAATTGCTATTACCGTTACTACAGTAATAGTTGGCGGTGCCGCTGTTGGGCTTGGTATTGCGTTGAGTGGGGATGATGAGGTGGGGCAGGATCAGAAGACACCGGTTGAGATGACAACAGAAATGAACGTCAATAACAATGTTATTGATGCGAGTGCGAACGATAACGAAGGAACTAACTCGCCTTCAGCTGTCTCTACGGATAACTATAGGTCCTTAAGTACTTCGGAGACGCCTACTACAGCCGCAACAGAGCCTCAGACTCAGAGGGATATATCGGCTGTGGATGCCGCTGAATCGAAAGATCTGCAGATAGACTTCAATTTTGAGAGGGACGCTCCGGCAGTAATCGAACAGACACGGGTAGAAGGAGCGAATAACTAAAGTTCTGTTCATACGCTTTTCCATGCATGTCCGTCGTATCTTTTCCGGAAACGGGATAAACGTCGGCAGATGGCGAATCGAAGTCAACTACATCGAATAATACTTCTGCCGGTCATGCTCCTCAGCATGACCGGTCTTCTTTCTGCCCAGAGCTCTCCTTCCAACGATTCTGTCCGATATCGATTTGGTATTTACTTCAACCTCGATTCCCGTAGCGAGAGTCTCGACCTCCCTATTCCAGAGTATAGCTCATTCTGTGGAACCTTGCAGGATGGAAGTGGAAGTAGTTGGAACGTAGGAGGGTTGCTCGACGTGGGGGTGCTGCCCTGGCTTACGCTTGGAGGACGTCTCGGGTTCTCTCGGGCATCAGGTGAAATGCGACACGCCGGTGATCCTTTTCCACTCCGGGGCGAAACAAACGAAGTGATCACCGGGCGGGTTGACCAGGTAATTGATTATCAGAATACCGGGATAGAAGCGGTTGTTTCTTGTCTTGTACCTTTTGCAATGAGACTTCGGGGCTCAATTGGTCTGGGGGCCTGGTTCCGACTCTTTTCCGAAGAAGCTCATCGTGAGGTTGCAGTCCTACCCTCAACACTCCTGCTTTCAAACAGTCAACGTGAACTAGATCTCAGATCGGGAGGGCTTTTTGCATATCGGCCCGTTGTTCCCCTCGCAAACGTTGGTCTGCACTACGATTTACCGATAGGAGCGGGATCATATCTCTCCCTGGAACCACGTCTCACGTTCCCGTTACTTGATCGGACAACCTCTGGTAGCTGGTGGACCCTTCGTCTCGGTATCGGCGGGTCTATCCGTTTCGGTATATCGGGAGATCGACCTGATGAGCCGCCAATTCAACCGGTCGATACGACCCCGCAACGACTCCCTGTCCTGATCGCCGATGTCCTGACGGATCCCCAAGTCGTTACCGTTGAGATTACCGAGTACGACTCAACCGAAGCTCTCCCTCTATTGAATAAGGTCTTCTTTGAGGAGAATTCCAGTGATATACCGAAGCATTATCACCTGCTCAGCATATCCGAGACTGCACAGTTCTCAACGGCACAGTTAAATGGCCCTACGTTGGAAGTCTATCGAGACCTCCTGAACGTTGTTGGCCTTCGTATGTCTCGTCTACCCAACGCAACGTTGAGAATTACCGGTCACAGGAATGGTCGTGAAAGCGTTCAAGGGTTGGCGCTTGCAAGGGCGGAGGCAGTCAAAGACTATCTCGTCAATACATGGGAGATATTTCCGGAGCGAATTACCGTTGAGGATGGGAAATTACCTCCGGAACCGGCACCTGAAAGGTCGGAAGAGGGCCTCCGTGAAAATGCTCACGTCAGTCTTGAGCCGGATAATCCTAATGTGATGCTTCCTGTACTTCGGAAATACATTCAAAGGATAGCAACACCTCCGAGCGTAAGGTTCTATCCGAAGGCGATTGCCGAGGCAGGGGTTATAGATTGGCAGCTTGATATTGAAGGGAATGAAGGGATCTGGAAAAGCATAGCTGGTACCGGCAGACTTCCCGATTCAATCCGATGGGACTGGACGAGCGATTCAGGTACATTGCCGACAATACCGATAGAGCTAAGTTATCGTTTGACCGTTCGGGATAGTCTGCTTCAGGAATCTGCGACCCCAACAAGGTTGATTGATGTGCGGTTGAATACGATACAGGATCGACTGGAGAATCGTGTAAACGATACGGTCATCGAAAGCTATTCGCTTCTCCTGTTCGATTACGACAGTCCTGAAGTCAGCTTGTTCGATCGCGGGTTGATACGTGCGATTGCCGGTCGAGTACGCCAAGGAGCAAACGTGCGATTTACCGGCTATACCGATTCGCTCGGTGACGCTCGTCGTAACAACGAACTTGCCCTTCAACGTGCCGAGGAGGCCGCAAAGATATTTCGGGCTGCGGCTCCTAAAGGAGTGAATATCATGATAAATGATCAGGGAGGAGAACGGGAACGCTTCCCGTTCAATACTCCCGAAGGACGTTCTTATAACAGGACAGTTGTTATCGAGGTGAGAATGCTAGCGGAGGGAAGTTAGAAGTAAGCGTAGAGGACTCTATAAGAGGAAGACAGATATATCGCAGCGTGAAACGGCTCGAAGCTGTTAGTGCTACCTTTGTCTAACTGTCCCTCGACTGAAGTTTGGAGGTTAATGAGAACGTTAATTTCATGTTGTTATTAGCACCGTGCTTTAGCGCGGTGATCCGAGTGATCCTCGCAGGAGAGAACGGCTTCCAGCCGTTTCCTATCACTGCTTGTGATTCACATTAGAAGTTAGAAGTAGGAAGTTAGAAGAGGAACAAGGAGTGGAACAACGTGACAGGGGGAGCGGCGACAAGGAGATGGAGGAACCGGAGACAAGGAAAGAACAGCTATATACTGAAACGAAAGGGATATCTGAGTAATGAGCTATGAGATGTGAGCATTGAGAGAGTCTGCAGATCATAGGGATATATCGGCGGTAGGTCGTCGAGTCTTTTTTCTGGCTGCGATAGTAATTATGTTGCAGGTCAGTCTTGTGCAAACATTTGCCCAGACAATCCCTGCACTCCGCTATAGCAGCTTTCTTGGAGGAGACAGAGGAGATCAAGGGCGAGGTGTGGCTCTTGATAATGAAGGAAATATCTATTGGGTAGGGGTTACGAATTCCCTCGATATGCCGACAACCTTGGGTGCGTATCGACGTGCTCCTGATACGGTGACCGGATCAAGAGATATCTTTGTTGCCAAGTTTGACCCAACAGGACGAATCTTGCTCTGGGGAACGTATGTCGGCGGAACCGGAGATGATGATCCGATTGCTGGAGTCAAGATCGGTTCTTCCGGGGAAGTGATTGTTGGAGGCATTACCACCTCAACCAACTTCCCAATTCCTACTGATGTGGTGACACCACTTCCCCCAACAGGCACTAATGGATTCCTCTTCGCTTTGGAACCTGACGGATCGGACCTCAAGTGGGCAACATACATTGGAGGAAGTGGTGAGGATAGCCTTGTTGGGTTTGACTTCAATGTACAGAACGAGATCATTGTTGCAGGACATTCATCATCGACTGACTTGCCTATTCCTATAGGGGGCTTCTCGACAAATCCATCGGGCGGCTTCGACGTCTTTCTCCTTCGTCTTAACTCTGATGCAAGCGATATTATTTCCGGCGCATACCTTGGTGGCGGATTGGATGAGTTTGCATCAGACGTTGTTGTCGAATCAGGGGGTGGTACGTTTGTGACAGGATGGACCATATCGGAGAGATTCCCTACTTCATCGAATGCACTATCGGATACTGTAAGTGGTGGAATAGATGCTTTTGTTGTCGGGATGCGGTTTGATCATTCCGTTCTTGACTATGGTACGTTGATAGGTGGTTCAAACGATGATTTCTCCCATGCTATTGCGATAGATAGCCTTGGAGATATTTATATAACAGGGGAGACCCGATCAAAAGACTTCCCTGATTCAGTCGGACTTTCATCGCCCGGTTCCTGGTTCGCTACAAAGTTTAATCTTCCCTCCGGGGTGATAGACTACAGCCTCTTCATTACTTCAGATACGTTGAGTAGCGGCTATGGAATCGAAGTTGGCCCCTCAATGCGACCTGTTCTCATCGGTCAAACTTCTGCGCCGGGCTTTCCAATAAAAGGTGATGGAGTTGCAACACCAGATATCGGAAAGAATGACATTGCAATCGTTCGTCTTGCAAACGATGGATTGAGCATCGAAAGCTCCAGCCGGATAGGAGGGGATGAAGATGATAGTCCGGCGGGACATCTTGTGCTCACTACCGTCGGGGATATCTACTTTACCGGTCGAACGCTCTCTCCGAACTATCCGTTATCCCGGTTCCCGTTTGATACTACTCTGAACAGACATCCGGTTTCAACTGGCCTCGATAGCTATCTCACAATCTGGTCGCTTAATGCCAGACCAAACCTCGTTGCCCCCGGAATCAGAGTTCTCGATACCCTTGATTGCATTACAACCATTATAGATTCATTCTATGTGTATAATGATGGTAATGCCCCGTTGACCATCGAAGCGAATTACTTTAAAAACGGCAATGGCCACTTCACGCTTCTAAGTCCTGACGTCCTTGTCTTTCCAAAAATCGTGTTGTATCCGGGAGACTCCCTTCTCTACCAGATTCGCTTTAATGAGAACGGTATCGGGTTTCATGAAAATGAATTGTTGATCTATAGCTCTGATTCGCTCCTTGGCAAAAGTCCAACATCTCTTGTCATTCGAGGTGGAAGGTTTGCACCTTCATTACAACCTTTACCGGAGGTTCGCTTTGGCAATACCAGGACATGTGATGACAGCACGTTTATTTTGCCTCTTCGCAACAATGGATCGGGCACAATCGATATACTGCTTCCAGAGTTTGTTGGCGGAGGAAACGGATTTCGGATCGATTCATCAGTCTTCCCTCTTTCAATAGATAAGAACGAAGAAGTCAACCTTCGGCTAACTTTCTCGCCAGATCAGCCTGTCTCGTATTTTGATACGCTCTTGATTGTCGTTGTAGAATGCAATGAAAGTTCCCAAAGAGTACCCCTGAGTGGACGGGGTGAAGAAATAAGGGTTAAGGGGATTCCCGATTCAATTGTCTTTAGTCCTCTCTCATTCTGTGAGCCATCCCGGGATACCATTATCACGATTGGAAATGCCGGCACGGATAATCTTGTCGTGAGGGAAGGAGAAATAAAAGGTGAGGGCTTTGAATTTAACATTCCGGTATCATTGCCCGATACTCTTTCTCCGGGAACTGAGCGAAAGATCGGAATCTCGTTTACTCCTAACATGACCGGTAACTATACTGCCGAACTTCTTCTGGATTTCGCCCCATGTGACACCAGCTATTCGGTTGTTCTGAGTGGTTCGCAACCGAGTACTCCTTTACCATCGGTCAGAATCGA
The DNA here is from genome assembly GCA_021296135.1 of Chlorobiota bacterium. Classification (GTDB taxonomy): domain Bacteria; phylum Bacteroidota; class Ignavibacteria; order OLB7; family OLB7; genus JAGWAZ01. The sequence goes on from JAGWAZ010000006.1 coordinate 22,163, forward strand.
CACACTCGATTTTGGCACGGTAATCTCTTGTGGAGACTCGATCCTGACGGCTGATTCGCTTCTCTGGATCGATAATCCGTCCGATCTTCAAGTCGAATTCATATTTGATGAACCGTCCACTCCCTTTGTGGTCGTTCAATGCGATTCGGCGATTCCAGAATCTATTGACCCTCGTGATTCGGTCAGGCTTTGCTTGCGCTATGTTCCCTCTGCCAAGGGAGTCAATCAATCCCTGCTGTTGATCCCTTACAAGGTTGGGGGTTGTACTGACACACTCCGAGTTCAGTTGCTTGGCACACATGTGGTTCCCGAACTGACACCTGATGTTGAACGGATAGACCTTGGAGTGCTTGAATCATGCACGGGACAGTTCGACACCCTGATAACGTTCTACAACCGTTCGGGACAGGAGGTGATAGTCGACAGCATATTACTTTCATCAGGCTTGAGCTTCCTCTTACCCTTACCCATATTCCCTCAAACTGTTCAGGTTGATGATTCTCTTAAAGTCCGAGTGCGGTTCGACCCTGAACAAGTAGGGAATTCCGAAGAGCAAATTCGTCTCTTTACTTCCCCCTGCATTGATACAATTGAAGTTGAGATTACCGGTACGGTAGAAGGTGTTGTCGTTGACGCAGATCGTGACAGCCTTCTCTTCGCACCACAACTTGCCTGCACACCGGCCTTAGTCTCGAGTGATACTATCCGTCTCAGTTGGAGTGGTATGTCTACTAAATCGGTTCGCATTACTTCGGTGCGACTACTTGACACGACCGACAGGTTCGGTATTCCGGATAGTAGTTCACTTATCGACGAGGAGATACCGGATGGAGAAAGCCTGCCAATTTCATTGACTTTTGCCCCTACGACTGTTGGAGAGTTTGATGATACACTCGAGGTTATTCTTGAACCATGCTCTTCTGTTCTTCGCATTCCATTGCATGGAACCGCGCTGGAGCCGGATGTTATGGCCGACTCTCTGCAGTTTGGAAATGTTGAGGTTGGCTCTTCAAAAAGTGCAAGGGTCATCATCACGAACCATTCTCCTCTTCCGCTTGAACTCGATGTTCTTTCGTTAGCTGGTTTGCCATTTGTTGTTGATACTAACGGACTCGGTCTTCCGATCAATCCTTTTGATACAGTTCAACTCCCTGTGACGTTCTCTCCGGAGTTTGAAGGGAGTTCGACCGACTCGATAAAGATCACTCTGACAAACGGTTGTTCATTTACAAAGAAAATCGACCTAACCGGAAGAGGTGTCAAGTCTACAGAAGAGGTTGAGTTCTGTATCAGCGGTCTCTATTCAGAGCCGGGGCATGTTGGAGAGATTGTTGAAATAGCAATTGAGGGGCCGGTAATAACTCTGTCGAATAGTCCGGTCGACCTTGATGTAGTTGTCCGATTTGATCCAGTACGCTTTCAGTTCGTAGAGTTGACAAGCGGCACTGTACAAATGATTGATGAAGTCGAGGGCATTGTGGTGGTTCGCGCTGAAGTTGTCAGCCAACTGCCGGATGATCTTCCGACCGTTCGTCTACGCCTGCTGGCAGGAGCTCTCCCCTTTGCTCAGGTTATGATTGACTCTGTTGTGCTTGTTGGCGGTAGCGGAGTTACACCAACCTGGTGTGATACCCTTGCCATTGTTACGATAACCAATCGCTGTTTGTTCTCGAATCTTTCACTTGGCAAGTATCCGAATCGACTCGACAAGGCTACGCCAAATCCCGCGAACGGGACAGTGGAGATAACATTCCAGCAGCTTGAAGATGCCCTAACAGAGTTGACGCTGTGGGATGCTTCAGGCCGCGAGGTGTTGCGTCCGCTTGAATCATTCATGCTGGGAGGGCGCTATACAATTCAGTTCAACGTTGCTAATCTTCCACCCGGACTGTACCTTTACCGAATTGAAGCGGGGACCTGGAGCGAGATTGGTCAGTTAGTCATTCGGAGATAGTCGAGGGTGGTAGTAGATAACTTTAGTTGGTTAGTTAGAATAGTTGAATGGTTGATAGTTCGAGAAAAGGAGGCTCTCGCAATGAAAACGATCGTTGTGTCAACCGATCAGCTATGAAACTACTACCAGCTGAAGCTGGTAGATTTGATATCGTCTAAAGACCCATCACGGATTTGAAAGTCTTCATCTCATCGTTATGAATTTTTATATCATACTTCGTGTGAGAACCCTTACGATCCTGAAGGAGTTCATCAGGACGTTCCATAGTCCGACATCTTACAAACGTACTAAAGTTGCCGCCTAAAGGCGTGGGATTTCACCCATCCCAATAACTGGATATTAAACCATTGAACTGACAACTAAAGTGAGATAGTAGTTTGTTGATGGTGTTGTATAGACCTCTTCTGCTTTCTCATTCTCTATATTCTGTGTATTATTTCTATATTCTTCAGTCGTCTGCCACTGCGGAGAGCAAATCGATATTCAACTATGTCTTTAGTCGGTGATTTCTCTACAATTGCTGAGATGTTTCGCGTCGTCACCTCGAAGATGTCCGGACAGAAAAGCAATGCCTTTCTTGTCAAAAAAGATGGGAACTATCATAGCATATCCTATGACCGACTCTATCATGATGTCGAGGCCCTTGGATTGGGGCTTCGTTCACTTGGATTCTCACGCGGAGATCACATCGGTCTCATGTCAGAGAATCGTCCCGAATGGGTTTTGACTGACTTTGCCTGTGCCTGTATCGGTGTTGCTGATGTCCCAATCTTCCCGATTCTCACGCCTGAACAGGTTGCACATGTTTTCAACAACGCAAATGCAGCGGCTGTTGTCTGTTCCAACAAATATCAACTTGGCAAACTTCTGAAGGTGATCGATCATATCCCCTCACTGCTGTATGTCGTTGTCATGCAGAGTGATGGTCTTGAAGAAGTTGACACCAGAGGCCTAGGCAGTGTAAGTATTATCACTCTTGAGGATGTTATTGCTAAAGGAAGGGCCATTGCTGAATCGTCTCCCGATCAACTTGATGAGTTAATCAAACGTGTTCAACCTGACGATCTGCTGACACTGATTTATACCAGTGGCACAACTGGAAACCCGAAAGGAGTAATGCTTACGCACCGCAATCTTGTGGCAAACATTGCTGGTGCGGCAGCGGTGATGCCAATCGACGATACCGACGTTGTACTCAGCTATCTTCCCTTGTGTCATTCATTTGAACGGATGGCCGGATTCTACGCTTGCTTTGCCTGTGGGGTAACAATTGCCTTTGCGGAGAGTATCGATACCATTGTTGCCAATCTTTCCGAAGTCAGGCCAACATTGATGACAACGGTCCCTCGGTTTCTTGAGCGGTTCAAGAGTCGAGTAGAGAACCAGGCACGGAAAAAGTCGGAGCGTGAGCAGAAAGTCTTTAACTGGGCGATCGAAACAGGGAGAAAGAGATTCAGTGCTATAGAAAAGAAGGGCAAAGCGGGCTTCCTGCTGAATCAAAAGTATGCTCTGGCTGACAGACTTGTTTTCAGCAAAATCCGAGAGCGGACCGGAGGCAGATTGCGGTTCTTTGTATCGGGTGGGGCTGCATTGCCTCGTGATGTCGGAGAATTTGTCTTTGGCATAGGGCTGAACGTAATCGAAGGATATGGACTCACTGAGTCCTCACCTGTAATCACAGTGAACCCTGAACAGAAGCCGAAGCTTGGAACAGTTGGATTTCCCCTGCCTAATGTTGAGGTGAAGATTGCTGGTGACGGTGAGATTCTAGCTCGTGGTGATAATGTGATGCCAGGCTATTACAACAATCCTGATGCAACAGCAGAAGCAATTGACAACAACGGCTGGCTGCATACAGGCGACATCGGTGAGTTCGACAGCGATGGTTATCTCCGCATCACTGATCGAAAGAAACATCTGTTCGTCTCATCCGGTGGAAAGAACATTGCTCCTGGCCCAATAGAAGATTTGCTCAGTAGCAGCCCCTTGATTGGACAGATTATATTGATAGGTGATGATCGTCCATATCTATCAGCACTCATCGTTCCTGACTTCGATGTTTTAGCCGAGATCCTGCACAAGGAAGGAGAGATGGCAGGAGACCCAAACAATCCCGAAGCACGAAAGGCCATGGTCGAAGCAGAGGCAACGCTCACGTTGATCGAAGCAAACATCCGTCACCTGCAACGCGAACTTTCTGCCTTCGAGCGTATTCGCCGATTTGAGATACTTTGGGAAGAGTTTACCGTAGAAAATGGTATGATGACTCCAACATTAAAGGTCAAACGGAAGGAAGTTCTGAAGCGGTACGCAGATCTGATTGAAAGGATGTATCCAGGTGGGAAAGGATAGATGCACGTCTTTAGCGTGTGCTAAAAGTAATGTCAATCCTCCATAATAGGTATCCTCACTACCCAAATAACCGGGACGGGGGGATTCTATCTCCCCTCTGGCTACTTTTCTTCTTTTGCGTTTTCTAAGGCTGCAAGCTGAGATTCTCTTCAAATAATTCCATCTGGAGCCACTTTTGCTTCCAACGCTTTTAGTCTTTTCTTAAAGGTTTCCAGATCATCTCTCAACTATATACTCCTGACTTCTCCGGGAGATACATGTATGCCTTGTTTGATGAATTCATTCCTTGCTTTTAGTCGATCGTATTCTGGATAATCATAGGCGATCTGTACTGCTTTTTCCACTATATGTTGCTCTGCTCGATATGCAATTCTGCTTTTCCTCGTGTTTCGTACAATTCTTTAATATGGTAATAATTGTCTCGTGAATAGCTCATCGTTTTAGCAGGTCAAGGAAGTATTCTGTGATTGATTTGTTAGTGTCAGTAGTTCTATCTTTATTCTAATTGAATAATAATGGAAAATTAACTAAAATTACAAGATATCAAGGTTAGTCCTACACTTAAATCATATCGTTTTTAAAACTTGTAAGTAATGCTTGCATTTATAATTGTTCCATTAAATCCGAACTGATTGACTTCCCATGGATATCTAAATCTACCTCCCAAATCAGTAACAGAATCCCCTTTACTATCAATTTCATCAGGATATACGTTGAATAAATTATTACATGAAACTCTACTAGAGAAACGAGCTGAAAATTCAAATCCCAATATCAAATCGGTAATTATTTTTCCAGAAAATGTCTGGTCAAAAGCGGCACTATCAGAATGACGCCATGTAACTTCGCCAAACCAGGTTTCATTAAGAGTAATGTTGAATTTACCAATACTATAATCAGCACCAAGTATTATCTTAGAGTTAGGTCTTGCTGAAGTAATCCTTGATTGTTCTTTACGATTAAAAATATCATATCCATTGGTTCTAAGGATATCCGGAGCAGCAACTTGTCCCTTTATCTTGGTCTTATTGAAGTTAGCGGCTAAAGTGAAATCTAAGTTTCCTTGTCCGAAGGAAATATTTCTATAATTAGCTATAAAATCTAATCCATCGGTAATCGTATTTACTGCATTAATAAAGAATTTTAAGCTTGTAGTGGAGTTCGCATCCAAAATCTCCTCTACTGGGTTTGGACTGCCAGCAGAATCATTGATATAACCAATTTCTCCTGTAAACAAGACTCTATCGTTAATTTTTACATTGTAATAATCGAGAGAAAATGACAGATCAGACGAAGCCCTCCAAGTAATTCCAGCTGTATAATTTTTGGAAGTTTCGGCTGTTAATTGAGGAACTCCTAAGTCATTTCTAATGATCGGATCAACATTGTTGAAAGTTCCTTGATTAGAGACAGTACCTCCAGAGATCAATGTTTGGATATTACTTAAATATATTTGATGTAATGAAGGGGCTCTAAAGCCAGTACTGTATGAAGCCCTTAAAGTACCTGAATTATTGCCAAACAAGTAGCGGGTATTTACCTTCCATGAAGTATTGTCTCCAAAGTCGCTATAATTTTCGTGTCGAACAGCTCCGCCTAATAAAAGGCCTTTAGTAGGTTCCCATTCAATATCCCCATAAACTCCTAAACTATTTCTTTTTTCATCCACAACATTCTTGGGTTGTAATCCAGGAAAAGATTGAACACCTCTATCTATGTAAGAAGCTTCTTCACCAGCTCTCGCCTCGAATCGTTCTTGTCTGACTTCAGTTCCTACGGCAAGACTTATTTTTTCAAAACTTCTTGTAATGTCTATATCGGCCAAAATTATACTAAAACCGTAACCTCCCACATCAAAAGAAGTAGGACTGCTAGCTCCGAGTGCAAGATTTAAGCTATTATTTACCGTGTAATTCACACCATTACTACCAAATGTACCGCTAAGGTCTACATTGTACTCTCCAAATTTCCACTTAGAACCCAATGTAAAGTTTTCATCAATAATATCTGTTTCAAATGTTGGCTGAAATCCCTGGTACTCTGTTCCTGGCTGATGGAACAAATTAAACGTATCAGGAATCCAGTACGGGGCTCTATACAGAGCAAAACTTTTTCCTTTTCTGACTGTCACTCCTCCAAAGGTATACAACTCTCCAGCGCCATTAGAGTATGGAAATTCAGCATTAACAAATACATCACCCTTATGGATCTCTGGCTGTCCGATAGTCATACCCAAGTCCGGGTTGCTAGCTAACCAACTCCCCCACATCGAATCATTAGCTGCTATACCAAATAATGGATCTTCTCCTGGATCACCAGCTCTATCGGTTATATTTTGAGAATAGACTCCAAGAGAAAAATTTATAAAACCACCATTGTTTCCTACATTAAAAGCGGAGTTGAAATCTGCTCCAAAGTTGAAGCCATCGTTTTGTGTAGTAATTCCAGAAGTTATATTTAGAGTCGAGAACTCTACATTTCTCTTTAAAACCATATTGATAACACCAGCTATAGCATCTGAACCGTATAATGCTGATGCGCCGTCACGTAGAACTTCTATTCGTTCGATAGCCGCAGCGGGAATACTTTTCATATCAACACCTACTTCACCTTTACCCGGAGTATCGTTTATATAAAGCAAAGCACTAAGGTTTTTACGCTTTCCATTAATCAAAACCAGAGTTCTGCTAGGTCCTAAACCTCGCAAGTCTGCAGGATCAAAATGTGCAGTAGCATCAGATATGGTCTGATTGGTCGAATTGAATGACGGCACTTTGTATGTGAGCATCTTATCAATGGTAGGTTGCCCTGTATTAATAAGATCTGTAGCATGAATATTGTCAATGGGTACAGGAGAACTTAGAATTGTTTTAGGTTTAGAGCGGCTTCCTGTAATTATAATTTCATTCAGCAGAAATTCACTCTCAGCCAAAATAACATCAATTTTTAATTGACCGCTTACAAGAATTTCTTTAGTCTGAAAACTAATATGACTAAAAATTAATGTAGCGTTTTTTCCAATGGTGATTGTATATTCTCCATTCACTGTGGTAGTAGTACCATTACTTGTTCCTTTTTCAAGGACGTTAACTCCCGGTAATGCTTCGCCTTCACTATTTTTAACAACTCCATTTACTTGAGTTTGAGCAAAACCAGGCATGGTAGCTAGAAAAAAGAAGAACAAAATTTTTTTCATCCTTTTAATCTTATATGGTTAAATTATAGTAATAAAATCCGTAGTGTATTTAGAAAAAGTTATGGGCTCTTCGCTGTTTCGTGTGGATAGTTTCAAGTCAAGTTTGCCTGCGATGAGATAAACCATCGTAATCAAATTTTTTGTGGAACGGTATCCCCTATCAGCCCGTTGAAAAACGCGGTGTTGTGCAAAATGTATCGTGTAAGTTGCCCGATAGAACCGCACCGATCTTCAACCCAAGGCCTTTGCTAAAGGATCCAAAGTGCTGTGATATCCTTTATCGGTCACTACTTCGCTGAGCAACGGCAGCGGCTCCTCTGCTTTCGAGATCGCCTCATCGAGAAAGCTCGCCTCCAGATTCATCGAGGCCTGAAAAAGACTCCAGGGAAGCAACGCCGTATCTCCATCGTCAGTGCCGCACACCTGAATCGCTACCAAGGCCTGCGTCCCGAGATCAACCGTATGCTCGGCCTTGTACGCCATAAGGGTGCGACCGTCCTTCATCTTCGTGATGCGCACATCCGGGTCATGGGGGTGTTGCCAGTCCTTGTTCAAGCCTTTGTGCGCACGCTTCCGGTCAAGTCGTAGACCAGAAACTGGCGCAGCCTCAGCGAATCAGTGACCCGCCAGTCAATGCCCCGCTCCGAGCCCAGGCCCTCGAAATAGCCGATCATGAGCATGCGGAAATAGACACCGGGCGCAATACTGGGTCGTCCCAGGGTCTCCGCGTAGTAGGGTGTGTAGCGCTCTTCCACAAAGGCATCAAATCCATGCGATCCCAGCAGCGTATTCAGCTGGGCATAAAACGGATGTCCCGGTGCCTCGGGCAGGCCATGGGTTTGTACCCACATCTGCTGCTGCTGACTTTCTCGACGCGTGCTCATCGACATACAATGGCCTCCTTCTGTGCGGATATTAGAATAAGGACTGTATACTTAAGATAAGCATTCTCTACCCACTTTCCGACTTTTTCAACAGACTGATAGCTAAGGGTTAGTGTTTTGTTGATTTATACCAGTATTTAAGCTGCTTGAGCAGCGATTGATGGTCTCCTGAGTTGAAACGCCATTCACACTCTTGCAAAAACCAATAAATGTTCTCCTTGCTGATGGCTTGGTAATCGACTACGTCTTTCATAGATTTTTTTATCCTAGCTGCCTTTCTTAGCTAGGACAACCCCCCTTTTTTATTTTGTTATTAGCACCGTACTTTAGCGCGGTGATACGTTGGGGATGAGTCAGAGCAGGTCTCGCAAGTCGTTGATTTTGATGGGGGAATCGAGTTTCTGGAAGCCTTCACCATACCGTGCTCCGATTATGAAGCCCCATCGCCGCATCCGTGCTATCAGATATTCCATGAAATTTTCACCTGAGATTAAGGTCTCAGGTTCTTGAGAGCAGTTTGTGTCGCTGTTGGTGTTTACGCTTGGAATCGTGAATTGGGATGAGTAGGCAGCAATGGTAGCTAATTTTCGTTCGAATTGATCGCTGATATCAACAATCATGTCCGGCTCGAATTCCCAGACATGGCAAAAAGTGAGTTGTATATCGGGACGATATGGCTCCTGGGGTCTTCCCTGATACTCGGTCTCTACAGCGCTTAATCCTGCAGTGAACCAAGCTTCACGAACCAGTCGGTGAGCGTTCTCATGATCCGGATGTCGATCACTTACCGAAGGAAAAATGAGAATGCGTGGTCTGAAATGACGAATCGCTTGAACAAGCCGTCCCCGGTTCTCTTCGTTTAGGCGTATATCACCATCGGGTATCTCAAGATTGCAGCGACGTGAGGCATCAATCCCCATGATTTTGTTTGCCTCCTCTGTTTCCTTACCACGAGTCTCGGCTGAGCCACGCGTCCCACGCTCGCCACGCGTCAAATCACAGATGGCAAATGAGCCGCCAAGATCAGCAGTACGCATTAACGATCCTGAGACGTAGAGTTCGATGTCATCGGGGTGAGCAGCTATTGCAAGAAGGTCAGTCAAGATAGATAATGGTTAGTAGATAGTTGATAGTAGCAACTTCCTTCCTTATCTCTGTTGCGTTCCACTCTCCAAGCAGGCAAGATGTCTCCGCTCCGTCCCTGCTCAACTCCCCATCCAGCCTCCATCAACTACTAATACGTGGCCATGGACGTAATCGCTTGCTTTGGATGCAGGATAGAGAATTGTTCCTTTCAGGTCTTCCGGCTTTCCCCATCGACCGACAGGAATACGTTCGTTCAGTTCCCGGAACCGTTTGTGGTTACTTCGGAGAGCCTCAGTTGCATCGGTCTCGAAGTAACCGGGAGCAATTGCGTTAACGTTTACCCCTTGTGAGGCCCATTCATTTGAGAGAGCTTTGGTAATTCCTGCAACACCATGTTTGCTTGCAGTATATGCAGGGACAAACTTCCCTCCTGAAAAGGAGAGAAGAGAAGCGATGTTAATAATTTTCCCCTGACCTTGTTCAATCATGATTTGTCCGACAGCTTGTGCCATCAGGAACAAGCCAGTCAGGTTTGTATTGATCACACTTTGCCAGTCTTCCAACGGATAGTCAGCTGCCGGCCATCTTTTGATTATTCCTGCGTTGTTGAGAAGAATATCAATTGAGCCAAACTTTTTTTGTATTCGAGAAACAGCAGTAGAAATCTGTCGTGGTTTTGAGACATCACATTGCACCGCAAATGTCTCCGTGCCGAAACGTTGAAGGCTTCGTCTCTGCTCATTCAATGTTTGAATATCCCTGCCGATCAGTATAACGTTGGCTCCGGCCTCGGCAAGTCCCTCAGCAGCGGCAGCTCCAAGTCCACGCGAAGCACCGGTCACGATCGCACATTTACCTGAAATATCAAAAAGGTCAGAAAGCGTTGACATATAAATTATTTCTGTGGCGATGGTCTCCATCTCCTCTTATCACTCAACCTCAAGATCCTTTGGCTCCCATTCTTCTCCCTCGCATGGCAGATAGTGCTCACTAATATGTTCATCGAGGAGAGTGCAATGCAAGTTCTCAGGCCGATAGTGTCGGCAACTTGAGCAAAGGGTGTCTTCAATCAATCGTCGATTGTTGAGTTTGAAGTATTCATACTGGATTTGGGCAGGGTAGATTGCGATCCCGTAGATTGCGAGACCGGTCACGAGCCACCATTCGGAATAGATGCTGAAATGATCTTTAAGATACCAAGCAATAAAAATGGTGATGCCAAGGCGCAGAAGCGCCGTCCAAATAATCGAACCGAGCGTATGGGTATATGGTTCATGCGTTGATTGTTGAACTGGTTGTCGCTTCCGTCCGTTTCCCTGGCGATATCGTGTAAGGTAACCGAACATCGTGAGGTTATTCCGAAATCTTCTGTACTTCAACTACGAAACATATAACGAATTATCTCCATCAGGATTATGTGTCGCAACGTATCCTTCTGTCTCGCTATCCTTTGCTATATGATTATTTCCATTCGATAGACTTACCTGGAGCATACGAATGGACCTATTTTGATGGCCTGTCCAATTTATGATGAGAGAAACCGTAAGGAACACAAAGGCTCGCTAAGAGTATTATTATGCGGCTACAGCAATTCAAATGTAGAGTTTCCCATTTCTTAAAATCGTATTGCGCTACGTTACGCGAATAATTTTGAACATAATGGCCCTCGTCACACAATTCGGTGCTACCACGCTTGCGGTTCAGGATGCTCTGCAGGATTCGGTGATCGTGCAAAATGGAGACATCACCGTAGCAAACGTTCTGATTATCTCTCTTGATCGGGAAGAGTTCCTGAGAGATCATAAATCCCAGGATCGAGCTGTAATTGATCGGTTCAGAAATCGACTTCGCGAAGAGATCGAGGTGTTTTGTTCCGACAATAATTGGAGTTTCAGCCAGCCACTATCTCTAAATATTCTGCTTCGCTCCCTTGGTAACCAGTGTAACGTTCGAGCAGAACATCGAGATGCACTCTATAAACTCTCGATTCGAGATGACAGTGGAGAACGAACGGTCTCCGTAGAATCTCCAACGGTTGTTCTTGGCCGTGCGCATCAGGAGCCACCGCGAGGATTTGTTTTGGTTCACGACGCCTCGCGATCATTCTCACGTGAACATGCACTCCTGACGTTTCGGGACCTTGAGCTTGTTATTCGATTGCTCGGTCAAAATCCGACGTATCTCAACGATAGTCTTTTAAGAAAAAATAGCGAGAGGGGGCTTGCTCCTGGTGATATGCTTCGTTGTGGCCCACATTCAATCGAGTTGATATCGTTGTTTGTGTAATTGATTGCCAGTTTCTGATAACACGGATAAACACAGATGTAGCAAGGAGAGATCCAGTCAAGCAGATCGAAGAGAGATAAACACAGATGCGCAAATTTGTCTGAAGCGAGATTCAAATGGATCGAAGGCTGTCGGCCACGGGCGGATTACTCATTAATTCTGAGATCAAGGAGAGAGATGTACGAAGCAACTATGATCGATAGGCGCAATCCGCTGGACTTTTCAAACCGGTTCCAGGGGTTATGGTAACGATTCTCACATATACGACTCTCTTTCTGAGCCTGCTATTTCTGGCAGGAGCATTCATGAGTCGAGGTGGAGTGATTGAAAGTCTTGGCATCTTGCGAGGTCGAGGTTTTCGGGTGTCGCTGATCGTCGTAGCGGGATTTCTCTTTATAGGCCTGTTTTGGCGAGGAACCCTCTATATGAACGATGAACGGGAGGAATGGATTACTCGTGGTCGCGATGCCGGGGATACAATCTCGCTCGGCTTTAACACGAAAGCCCGGTTTCGCAGTCTCTCACAGCCTCTCGGGCGCGTTTTTGATCGCAACGGACTTCTTCTGGCAGGTTACATTGTACATGAGGGGCATCTGCGACGATACTATCCTGCCGAGAAGGCAACTGCTCATCTTGTTGGGTACTGGACGGGACCGATTCGGGATGGAGTGGGGGTTGAGAAGGGATTGATTTATCTGAACGATTCGCTGAGGGATAACCGCTCACATGATGTTTATCTTTCACTCGATCTTCGGGTTCAACAGGAAGCAATACGGGCGTTAAATAATCGGAATGGAGCAATTGTTGTTCTCGATCCTTCAACGGGACAAGTCCTGGCCGCTGCTTCCTTGCCTTCATTTGATCCCAACAAAGTCTGGGAGAGTAATGTCTGGCGAGATTATGCGACAGATAAGTCGAGCAGACCATTGATTTCCAGGGCTGTCAAGGACAACTTCTCGCCCGGTTCTTCTATCAAACCGCTTGTGGCTGCTGCCGCGTTGAGTTTGTATGCTAAGTTACCCGAAGAAGGTGGGATTCTTTGCACCGGGGAGTTCGACCCAGGTTCTGATATCCCGATAATTTCAGATCATGGCGCTATCCACGGACGTCTTGATTTATCGGAAGCCATGCGGGTTTCTTGCAATACGTACTTTTCCTGGCTTGCATACACATCGCTTGGTTATCAGAGAATGAAAGAGTTCCTGGAGTCGCTCGGAGCCAATTCTCGTTTGAACTGGAATACGGGAATCTTTCTGAACGAATATGGTGCACTCCGTATAGGTTTAAGCAATGTTGAAGCCCCTGACAAGATTGCACAATCTCGCATCGGTATTGGTCAGGCATCGGTCAAGTTCAACCCGTTGCATGCGGCGGTGATCTATGGAGGTATTGCTGAAGGGGGAGTCTTCCTTTCTCCAACACTGGAACTTGAGCGTTCTACCGATACGCTTGCCTGGTTTCTTGGAGCAGAGGTCACTGATGAGGTTGCAGATCTCCTGCTCGAGCCGCTCAAACCGGGAGGAACCTCCCCAAGAATCTTTGATGGTTTAAAGAGAAAGGGAATGGTTGTCTACGGCAAGACCGGTACGGCTGACCGGGAGCCGGATGGACGTTCACCATCATGGTTTTCTTCCTTTGCTGAGAAAAATGACAAACGTTACGTCGTGATCGTTGTTCTGGGGAATCGCCGGGGAGGCTATGCAGGATCATTGAACGCACCTCTCGCTCGGCAGATGTATGAGGTGTTGGATAGGTATGGGTATTTCAGCCAATAGAGACAGAAGTATTGTAGGCCGCGCCCAACAGATTGCTGAGTTATGTGAGCATATCGATACTGTTCTTGCTGGGAAGGATGAGCTCAACACATTCTTTGTCTCCGGTGAGGCCGGTATCGGAAAGACGACTCTCCTGGCTGCATTGCAGGAAAAACTCCTGAGCAGTCCCCATCTTCCCACAATTATTACTACGGACTGCTCGACACCACTTGCCGGTCAATGACATCAGCTTCGTCGTCTCGACGATGATGCGCGAGAACTTCTGCGCTACGCAAGCGTAGAAGGAGGTGCCTTTACCACACTCATGCTCCTCCGTGTCTCCGAGATGAGTCGCTTGCAACTTCTGAAGCAGCTTCCGCAGATTGAGGAGATTCACAGAGTTATCCAGAATCTCGGCAAACAGCGATTCTACACCAGATACGTGCGCTATATTCCTATCCTACCTCCAATTCTTTCTTCGACGGATCAAAATTCTTCTTCAATCCTTGCCAACATTCATAATAGTCGGCCTGTCGCAGGTCTGTCTCCAGAGCAAACTTTGTGGGGCGGGCTACGAAACGCGTTTCAAACATAAAGGCCATTGTACCGCCATGCTTTTCAGGTCTCAGTTCGGCATTTGATGCTTTCTCAAACGTGTCGGCATCGGGGCCGTGTCCTGACATACAGTTATGGAGGCTCGACCCGCCCGGCACAAAGCCTTCTGCTTTTGCATCATACGCGCCGGTAATCAATCCCATAAACTCATTCATGAAGTTGCGGTGGAACCAGGGTGGACGAAATGTATCTTCTGACACAACCCAGCGAGACGGGAAAATCACAAAGTCACAGTTTGCTGTACCGTGGATTTCCGAAGGTGCTGTCAGAGTTGTGAAGATCGAGGGATCCGAATGATCGAAGTTTACGCTGTTAACTGCCTGGAACCGTGTGAGGTCGTAGCGGTATGGTGCGTAATTCCCATGCCATGCAACAACGTCAAGGGGAGAGTGGTTAATCTTGGCTTCCCATAGAAAACTCTGAAACTTCCCGATGACTCTGAAATCACCTTCGCGGTCTTCGTAGGCCGCAATTGGCGACTCAAAGTCGCGCGGATTGGCAAGTCCGTTAGCACCGATAGGCCCCAGATCAGGCAGTTTGAATGCCGAGCTATAGTTCTCGCAGATGTAGCCGCGGGCTTTCCCATCAGGCAGAACTACCCGGAACTTGATACCACGAGGAATCACAGCGATATGAAGTGGTGGAACTTCAAGAAGACCACATTCGGTATGGAGTACGAGCGTACCCAGTTGTGGTACAATCAACATCTCGCCATCGGCATTGTAGAAGAAGCGATCCTCCATCGAGGAGTTGGCAGCGTACAAGTGAATTGCAAGTCCGGTATGCCTACTTGGATCGCCATTGCCAGCGAGTGTGATAATACCGTCAACGAAATCTGTTGGTTCAGTTGGGATCGGAAGCGGATTCCAACGCATTTGACTCGGCGTTGGAGGAACTTCATCAAAGGGCCCGCTTCGAATCAGTTTACTATCAATCTGCTTAAAGGGTTTGTGCATAACTGACGGGCGTATTCGGTAAAACCAATTCCTGCGATTTTCTGTGCGTGGTGCGGTAAACGGAGTTCCGCTAATCTGTTCGGCATAGAGTCCGTATGCAACCTTTTGAGGAGAGTTTCTTCCAACAGGAAGTGCTCCTGGAAGAGCCTCAGTTGCAAACTCATTGCCAAACCCTGTGTTGTAGTGGCTTGATACGCCATTTGTGCTGCTCATAGCCTGCGTTGGTATTATGAAAGAATTGACTGAATTGTTCAGACAGGTAAGATATGAAATGAGGTGCTCTTTGCCGATGTTTCTCCTGAGTAAAGCTTTCTATTCATAACAGAGAGGGTGGCCGATATCTATCGACCATCCTGTATTTTACGCGAAGGAGGGACTTGTCGTGTTAATTGTATCGCATACGGGGCTATGGCACGACAACCTTGCGTGTTGCTTTCCACGAGTTACAGGTAATTCTTACAAAGTATGTTCCGGATTGAAGTGACGATGCATCCCATTCTACTGAGTGGAAACCTGCTTCAAGGTCATCGGACATATTTTGAACGCAGGACTATGTAGCTTCGGTCTCGTCGATGGATCGGCCTGCCCAGAATGCAGATTCTAAAATGACAAATCGTTCCTCATGGTAATATGGATGTGATTCCATATTGAAGAAGCAGCCTGATTGTTCTATATTCCGGCAGTGTGAAATCAGCATCCGATCAGATTACTGTGATGAGTCGCCAGAACCTGTTGCAACTTCGCTATAGATGTGGAGCATTCTTCGTAATGCTCTTTCTTCTCATCTCTTTATCTGATGCCTCAGCACAAGAGAGAGATACAATCCTTACAGGCGCTACTACTGAAGGCAAAGAATTCTGGGTTGTATTCCAGAAAAATTTTCGTGACTATGTTGAGGACGGACCGACATCTGCACTGAAACCTTCAGAACCTCTCTTTCTTGAACTCTTCATTACCTCGAACAAGAAGGCAAAAGGGACTGTTGAGGTGAAGGGGATTGGCTTCAGGCATGATTTTACTGTCAATGCCGGCGAGGTTATCAGTATCAATATCGATTCTGCTGCTCAGCTACGGTCAAGCGAAGTGATTGAAGATCTTGCGGTACATATTGAGGCTGATGAGCCAATAGCTGTCTATGGTCTTAGCCATCGCTATCAGACGACCGATACGTATCTCGCATATCCCGTTACTGTGCTCGGCAATAGCTATCGAGTGATCGGATATAAGTGGCTTGCAAACGATCTTTTGTCACAAATGGCGGTTATTGCCGTTGAGGATAACACAGCAGTAACGATTACGCCATCGGTGAGGACGAAAGGAGGAAAGCCGGCCGAAAGACCATTTACCATCAAGATGGATCGAGGCGAGGTATATCAGGTGATCCCGGAGTTCGATCCGAGGAAACCCTCTGATCTTACAGGCTCACTTGTCGAGGCTGACAAACCGGTTGCCGTTTTCAGTGGACATAACTGTGCCTATGTTCCGAGCAATCAGTACATAGCGTGCAACTTTCTTGTCGAACAGATGCCGCCATTACGATCCTGGGGGAGACAGTTCTTTGTTGGAACTTTGGCCGGCAGACAGAGCTCGGTAATCCGCGTCCTTGCCGGGGATGATATGACAGAAGTTTTTGAGAACAACAGAAGGGTTGCTACGCTCAATGCAGGGCAATTCTATGAGAACCCGAACTTGAGGGTCAACACAATGTTAACCTCAACGAAACCGGTTCTTGTCTCGCAGTTCTCGAAGGGGTTTACCGTTCCCGATCCAATCACGGGCAGTGCCGATAGTGTGGGAGATCCAATGATGATTATTGTGGCCCCAACAGAACAGTTCCTCGATGGTTATCGATTTGCTACTCCTGTTAAAGGAGCCTGGGAGCACTACGTTAACATTATTGTACCGACCGAATCCATATCAAGTCTTCGTCTGAACGGTGAGTCGATCAATCCAAGTCGATTTGAGAAGTTTGGCATGAGCAGGTATTCTATTGCTCAGGTGTTGATCCCATACGGAACCTATACTATTGACGGTGATCAACCCTTTGGTCTCTACAGTTATGGATTTGGCTATGCTGATAAGAGATACGATGCATACGGCAATGGTGGTGGACAGTCGGTGGTGCGTGTTGTCGATGCACCAGACATTTTGGCGCCCATGTTAGAAGCTGAGTATGACCACGCAAACAGATCTGTTTCCGGTATTGGTCGTGATGATCGTGTCAACGACCTTGGTGTGGAGAAGATAACCGTTGTCGATTTTGACAATGTCAAAGTCGATGTGCCTGACTTTGTTACAGGAGCACCGCAGGTTCCTGTTCGTATTAGACCAGTGCTTGAGCGGGAGAATGCCTATGTCCGATTTGAGTTGACGGATCGTGCCCGTAATCTTGGGGAGAAAATCGTCTGTTTGCAGTATGACGAGTTTGGCGACACGTTGATGATCAGCATACTTGAAGGAGATGAGTCATGCTCGTTTGCGCCTCCATTATATATCGGTGGATATTTTCGCTATTCTGCAATTGAAAACCATATCACCTTGGCCGAAGGGGCTGAGTTGATTAACAATCCGGTAGTCCTTAAAGGCAGTCATGGAATTCCTGCCTATGCCATTGGAGGGTTTGGTAGCTATGCATATAGAGGCGACATTCATCTGACAGCAAGAATCGGTCTCGATTTCTGGAGTAACAATGCGTTTGGCTATTGGCCAGATTCAGCCGGTCAGCAAGCCGAGGATGGCACTCCTGTGATCGAAGAGTTTCAATTGAATCGAAAGACAACCTACCTGACGCTCTCTCCCGGAGTCAGATACTTCCCTTTGAACAAGAGAAGCTATCTCTTTGGAACGTTGAACCTTGCGTTTCCCCTTTCAATAACCGAGACCTTTTCACGAACGATTCTATTGCCGAGCAGCTATGTTTATGCTAATGGTGATAATCGTCTTGTTCAATACGAAGGGAGGGGGGTCTCTGGCTTTACGATTGGATTGATTCCCGAAACCGGGATCGGAGTTAACCTTTCACTGGATGGTAATCTGACAATTTTCGGTGAACTTGGTGTAGGATTCACGCTCAACTCCTTTGCTCCCGGAAGAGACTGGACCGGAACCTGGTTGTTCGGACGAGTCGGAGCGACAAAAACGTTCAGGTTCTGAAAATCCTCACCGAAACCAACGCATCCACTTGTTTGAATGAGTGTTCCTATATGAAAAGTTTAACGATGATGAAATTGATAAGAAATATGCTTGCCGGATCATTGATCCTGATCGGGCAGGCGGCTGCTATGGCAAACGAAGTTGAGGCGACCGTTACGATGAACTCTAAACGTTTGTCGCTTGCGTTACGTGAGGAAGTTGCTGGTTTTGCTGATGAGCTTGAACGATACGTGAATGAGACTCGGTGGGTCGGTGACAACTGGAAGGGAGAGCCGATTCGTATGGATTTTACGGTTGCCTTTACATCAGGAAATGATGAAGGCGCCTTTCGTGCCAGTCTTGCTATTGTCAGTCAGCGGGACATCTACAAATCAGACCGTTATTCTCCTCTTATGCGTGCCCTTGATGAGAAGTGGGGTTTTGTCTACGTCAGGAATCAACAGTTCCAGAAGAACAGTGTCGGGTATAACCCAATCACGAGCGTGATAGATTTCTACGTCTATATTGCGCTTGGACTCGATCTTGATACCTATGGCTACCTGGGAGGAACAGAAATGTTCGAGCGGTCTCTGCAGATTGCCAGAAGGGGAGAGCTTGAAACAAATGCTGGGCGAACAGATGGATGGTCAACAAACGATCCAACAGGATCATTCTCCCGTCAGAATTTCATTCGCGAACTCACAACACCGCGATTCGAACCGCTACGCAAGTTTATGCTGAACTACCACTACAATGGCCTCGACCGTTTAGCCGAACAGAATGAGGCAGCGCTCGATTCCCTTGAAGTCTATATCACAGAGCTGATGCAGATCAAAAACAATCTGGTCTCATCAAGCACCATGATCCGCCTCATCAACGACTCAAAACACCTTGAGTTCGCCGAAGTCTTCACAGGCTACAAAGACGGAACCATCTGGGACAAACTCCTCTTCATCGATCCGACCCATCAGAGCGTTTACGAGGAAGCAAGGAGGAAGTAGGGACGCCAACTCTTGAGCAGAGGTACCATTAAAATTCACGCAGGCAAGGATGCCTGTGCTCTATAGGTCCAATGTCGTTATGAAGAAACGTCGCCATCTTAATGGCGTCGATAAAGCCATTGCTTCTCTGTGAGATTACACCCTTTATCTCACCAAAACCATCTTCTTCTCACCTTGAATACCTTCACCAGATGCTTTCACAATATAAACGCCTGAGGCTAACTCTCCTGCTTCAAACCAAAACGGATGCTCTCTCGCATGGAGGGGGCCTTCGTGAAGTATCGCAACTCGTTCTCCCGATAGATTGAAGACTTCAACGCTCAATCGATCAGGGCGTGCTAACGTGAGGAAGATCGTTGTCTCATAGGTGAATGGCGATGGCAATGCCTGAATTGTTATGCCGGACGATGTCCTTGGATCGTACGGAACACTCACAAGTTCTCTATAGCGGTTCTTTGCTTCCGTGACCGCCGTTTGCAGGCTCTTGAGGTCCGGGCCAGCCATGAGCGCATACGCAAACGTTGTGCTTTCGTCCGGTTCAATTGAGACCGGGCCTCCACCAATCGTCATGCTGGCGTCAACAGCGTTATCAGTTGGTGTGTTTTTGCGGGAGACGCCGTTGGATAACATATTCCACTTATGAACATCTCTAAAGTTAGAGATGATATAATGATCGTCTCCCTGACTGTTTGCGGCATAATAGTTTGGTTCCTGGTCGCTCAGCAACGATGCTCCTGTCCACAGAGACGTATCGTTGAGGTTACGGACAAAGCCGAGCTTGTTTATCGCATCCCAGCTTGCTACATCTCCAGTCCCATTTTTAGAAAGGTCCCAGTCGAGATAGAGGCCACAAAACAGATTGTCGAGGCGTGAGCCTGAGGTGTTTGTTATCTCGTACATCACTAAAACAAAGTTCTCACCCCGATACTCTTTAGTGGTTATTGCAACGTCGACACCGATCAGGTCATCCCGATCTGTAAACGTTGCTTTTCCGGTCTCGACTGTATGAGTTTGATCGCGGGAGAGGCGGAACGGAGTGGCCAAGACGAAGCCGTTATCAGTACCAAGTCGGGAGAGGCCTATCCGAACAACGTCCGCAAGTTTCGTTTCGCTCGTTCCGATCATCAACCCGGCGTGCCAGAGCAAGCTCCCTTTCGATTTGTAGTAGAATCCTTCTCCCTCTTCACGATTCGTACCGTTGTAGCCGATATTTCCAACACTATTGAACGTTGCGGAGATATTATTCAGGGAGGTAGTCTGCCAGGTTGGGAATACGATGAGGTTGACGTACTCTACATTTGATCGGTCTTCAGTCGTGACTGTCACTTTCAATTGAATCTTTGAATCCGGTTCAGCATCGGGGGCTATGGTGATGCGGAGTTTGTCAGCGGGGGTTTTGCTCTGCTGACCTGATGACATCGGGCCGAAATCGACGCTGTCCCCTTCAATCACAAGGTTAGCTGGACTGACCGGTTCGACTACAAGGGAAACGTTCGAGGCATCAGCAAGAATGTTCTTGACATCTGCACGAAGAGCAATTGTCTCACCTGGGTCGATCATGCCGTTATCATTTGGGTCATCGACGGTGTAATCGACCATGCGAGCCGAAGAGATTGCGTCCATCCGCTCAATGGCGTTTCGCAGATTTAGACGTCCTGTTCCCAACTTGTCGGTAAACTGACCGATCGCTATTGGACTAAAGGGATCGGTTGTTGCTCTGAGAATCTCGGCAGTCTCTTCCGGCTTGAGCGCAGGATTTTCCGACAGTAAGAGAGCAGCCCCTGCTGCGACCATCGGCGTTGCCATGGATGTTCCGTCTTCATAGCCATATCCACCGTATAGCTTCGTCGACCATATCTTGTATCCGGGAGCGCTCAGATCGACACGATGGTGATAGTTACTAAATTCCCACTTCGAGCCATTACGGTCGGTTGCCGCAACAGAGAGGACGTTGTTATATGATGCAGGGTAGAAGAGTTGTTCCATGCCGCCATTGCCAGCTGCGGCTACTACTAAAACACCGAGACTATCTGTCACGGCATCAATGACCTCCTGCTCAGCAATTGATCGCCCTGCCCCCCCCCAACTGCAATTGATAATCTGTGCGCCCATCGTGGCCGCGTACAGAATACCATCGAAGTCACCTGGCAGCTTTGGGTCAAGTCCATCCTCCGAAATTTTGACAGACATTAATTTCACACCGTAGGCAACTCCGGCAACACCAATATCGTTGTCGCCGGTAGCACCGGCAATTCCAGCTACGTGAGTTCCATGCGAGTCTGAAAAAGGGGTCGGGTCGTTGTCCGGACTGTACCCATCGACACCGCCGAAGTCGTATCCCCGCCAGTCATCGATCAGACCGTTCTCATCATCGTCAAGCCCGTTATCTCTGTTCTCGCCGGCTTCGCCAGGGTTAAGCCAGATAGCCTCCTGAAGATCTTGATGATCCGGTTCGATACCGGTATCGATAATGCCTATGGTGATCGTGCTATCACCACGTTGAATATCCCATGCCTGAAATGCTTTTATCGCATCGAGATGCCACTGCCTTCCACTCCGTGCATCAGGGTCGTTCGGCACATACGTGAATTTGCGTTCCCATATCGGCTCGGCATACTCAACTTCGGGAATCGAAGCAATCAGCCCCGCAGCCTCTCGTGACCCAATGTCTGACACATAATGGACAACAACAATACGTGAAAGGGATCCTGCCCACGATTCGTATCCAAGCCATTGAGTTTTATAGAGATTGGAGTGCCTGTTTGCATAGCGCAACAATCTGGGGTTGAGCCAGGAAGTTACCTCTGATACTCCGAGAAGTTTACCTATCTCGCCGAAGAAGGAGGGGGTGATCTCAGGTTTGAAACTCTCCCGCTTGATCTTCAAACGAATCATTCCAGGCGTTGCGACCCCTGGTTCCAGAGTTTCTGCTGATTTTTCTGTCTGCTGAGCATAAGAGTGTGAGAGCGTCGTGACGACAATAACCAGAGGCAGGACGAATCTCAAGATACGGCAGACGGGATTCCGATAATTCATAAGCAACGAGAAGGTTAATAAATGGTTGATGTTTCAGCAAAACTATTCCGTAAAAGCTTTACAAATGGGTCCTAAAGATAGAATTTATGACGACCAATCGCAACGAACCGTGTCAAACACAGTCATTAATTACCTGGCATTCTGCCAGAAGCTATATTCGATCAACTGGGGCGAATGAATTCTTACATGAATAATACCCTTGAGTGCTCCAAACGTCACATAAGTTTTGAAAGAAATGAGCTATAAAACCGACATCTGTGTTATCGGTGGCGGTATTGCTGGATTGACATCTGCTTATGCCTTGATAAGACGTGGTGTGGGGGTAGCTGTAGTAGAATCCGGAACGATTGACTCCAGCACAAGCACTGTTGCAGCAGGGATGTTGGCTCCATTGGTTGAGGCCCGTCTCGAGGAAAGAGAAATTGTCGAGTTCGGGCTTGAAGCACTCCTTTATTGGAAAAACTTTGCCTCCGAGCTTGAAGCTGAGGCTGAGATGAAGATTGATTATCGAAGTGAAGGAACCTTGGTTGTTGGGGTTGAACGGGATCATATTGGTATGATCCGGCACCTCTATGAGGAACAGACAGAACTTGGGTTACCTGCCGAAACGATAACTAACTACGAAGGCAGGAAACTCGAACCATATCTCTCACCAACACTCTCTGAAGGTCTTTTCTCCCCAAACGATCATCAGGTTGATAATCGTTTGCTCATGCAGGCTTTGTACAACGTCTGCGCGAAAGGCTCTGTACAGATCTTTGAAGGGTGTAGCCAAAGCAGAATCGATCATGAAAAGGGGGAAGGATGGTGGTATCGCTCTGACAAGATAGAAGTTCAGGCCAAGAGCCTTGTCGTTGCAACCGGAGCCAGCCTGAAAGTGCTCAGTGATGTTGCTCCGGAACTATCACGACTTGTCCGTCCAGTAAAGGGTCAGGTTGTTCGACTCGACCAATCGGAAACTCATGTTCTTGACCATGTCGTCCGAACACCGGAGGTCTATCTTGTTCCAAAATCCGATGGAACGCTTGTTATCGGTGCGAGCAGTGAGGATCGGGGATTTGATAAAGCTGTCAGGCTCGGACCGCTTTACGAGACACTGCAGGCAGCGTGGGAGACCGTCCCGGTTCTTTATGAGCTTCCCGTTATTGAAACGTCGGTTGGGTTCCGCCCGGCTTCAATAGACCATGCTCCGATTATCGGACAGACTTCCTACGAAGGATTGTATCTTGCAACAGGGTATTATCGGCACGGAATACTCTTTGCTCCGCTGGGGGGGGACTTACTTGCAAATCATATTCTTGATGGCACAATAGATGAACGAATCAAACCATTCTCACCTGAACGATTTAATTCGGATTAGCCTGAACGGCAACCTCATTACCTCAGGTTTTGTTGACCTGGCTAGCCTGCTTGCTATGAACGGCATTGATCCAGAGCAACCCGGAATAGCAGTTGCGGTGAATGATACCGTCGTTCAACGTGCCGAATGGGGCCAGACCAGAATCGGAGATGGTGATCGAGTTGAGATTATTACGGCAATGCAAGGAGGGTGAGTTGGGAGAGGGAGACAAGGGGAGGGGAGAGAGGGAGAGAGGGAGAGAGGGAGAGGGGGACCGTAGTGGAGAATAACGTTTGTTCAGGACCGGTAGAAACAAAGATCCTTTGTCTCCAAACGAACCACATTGTGGGTTTGCCAGAAATCTATACCAACGAGGAACGAATCATTTATCCTGGCAGGGAAAACATATCATTGACGCCTGATTCTCGGTACATGCCGGTATCCAAATCCAAAGGTGATGGTTGATGCCCTGGAAGCAAGTGGAACCGAGCTTGTCACTGTGTCGATCCGACGGTTAAACCTGGGTGATCGAGAGGCAGGATCAATTCTCGATTACATAGACCGCGAACGATACGATCTTCTTCCAAACACTTCCGGCTGTTACACTGCAAAAGATGCCCTTCTTACAGCCGAACTGGCGCGTGAAGCCCTCGGTGTTGACCGAATCAAAGTTGAGGTGATCGGCGAAGAGGAGACGCTCCTGCCCGATGTCGAAGAGCTTCTTACAGCCTGTCAACAGCTTGTGAAGCTCGGATTTCAGGTCTTTCCGTACTGCAATGATGATCTCATCACGTGCATGAAATTGCAGGATATGGGATGTGCCACCGTGATGCCTCTTGCATCGCCCATCGGTTCCGGTATGGGGCTCAGAAATCCATACAACTTTCAGATGATTCGTGAAAAGATTGAAGTACCGGTGATTATAGACGCCGGTATCGGAACCGCATCAGATGCTGCCTTTGCAATGGAACTGGGTGCTGATGCTGTTTTGCTGAACACTGCCATCAGTGGCGCACATCATCCGGTAGAGATGGCACGAGCAATGCGACTTGCTGTCGAGGCGGGAAGATATGCAAGGAAAGCGGGACCCATTCCAACGCGACTCTATGCAAAAGTCTCCTCTCCGACAGAGGGAATGATTGAAACAGAGAAGAGAACTACGAGTGACAGCCCGCCTGCGGCAGATGAGCTACGAATGACGAATTGATGTCGTGCTGTATGAGAGTTTAAGGGTCGAGAGTCGGGGGTCAAGAATCTAAGGGTCAGGAGTTCACAGCTAAAGCTGATAGTTGAAAGCAGTTTTCCATGGAGGGTTCAACTTCTAACATCTTACATCAGTTGATTGATATTCTGAAATCAAAAAAATAGAAGCTGATATATGAGTCGAGGGTCGAGAGTCGGCGAGGGTCGAGAGTTGGGGGTCAAGAGTCTATGAGTAGTGGAAAGGCTCTACCAAAAGAGTTAACGGGATTGAGGTTTGATAATGAACATGAGTCTCACCGGTCTTCCATTTCAGTTTCTTGCGATCGTTGGTTCATCGTTGGTTGCAAAGCATGTTCTTTCGGTAACGTGTGAGTTCCCAACGATTGGTGTTGGGCTTATACTCCGTGATCCTCTCCATGATCCTGAACGAGTCATGGAGTTGGCAAATGATCTCTTGAGAGTCGATATCCCTTCGAACACAACTCTTCTTACCAACAGTTGTTTGGTGGAGGGAATTACGTGGCGACATCTGACGTCCTCAGAATTAAAGGAAGAAAAGATACCCTCCGGTACTTTCGGTTGTTCGGTTCACAATCTTGAGGAAGCTTCTCACGCCGAAAGCGTCGGGGCGCAATACGTAACCTATAGTCCGGTCTTTACCACATCATCAAAGCCAGCAACTGAGCCTGTAGGGCTAACCGGTCTACGAAAATGTCTTGAATCACTTTCAATTCCGGTTATTGCGCTTGGTGGAATCGATTCCGTTGAAAAAGCAATGGCCTGTATAAAAGTTGGTGTGGGTGGTGTGGCCGGTATACGGCTATCATTGCCTGAAAACAGCAAAGGACTAATAGAAATTCTTGAAGCCATCAAGAGGTACAGCATAGAAATCAGGGTGAAGTGCTGATACTCTTCGTTGCGTGACTCTTTGTAGATGGAACAAACAAATATGCTCATCACATCGTCAATAACCTGTTCTCCACCATGAAGACTGCTTTGACAATTGCCGGTTCTGATTCAGGCGGAGGGGCCGGAATTCAGGCTGATTTGAAAACATTCGAGGCCCATGGTCTATTTGGCATGTCAGTGATAACAAGTGTAACGGCGCAGAATACCCTTGGTATACGAGGCGTTTGGGACGTATCACTTAAAGCTATACATGAACAGATAGAGGCGGTTTTTGATGATTTGCCGGTCCATGTCATAAAACTTGGGATGCTCTCAAACATCGGTATTGTGTCTACAGTTGCTGATTTGTTGGAAGGGCGAGCAGAGGGTATTCCAATTGTGCTCGATCCGGTAATAGTAGCGACCAGCGGAGACAGGCTTTTAGCTGAAGCTGCAATTGAAGTCTTGATATCGCGACTATTGCCCCTTGCCACTATCACTACGCCAAACGTAAAAGAGGCTGAGGTGTTAAGCGGAAGAACGATTGGCTCGCATGAAGATGCCTGGCTCAGTGCAGAGGCAATTGTTGAGGCCGGCGCTTCAAATGTGTTGATTACAAGTGTGGATGCAGAGAGGGCTTTAACCGATGAAAAGAAAACTGTTGACTTGCTCCTGATGGGAAATGAAAGACTGCAATTTACCGGAGATCGCATACGATCACAACATACCCACGGAACAGGTTGTACACTTTCATCGGCAATTGCCGCAAATCTTGGGTTGGGATTGGAACTGGAAGAAGCGATTGAAAGAGCCAAGAACTATGTCTATAACGCAATCCTCAATGCTCCGGGGATTGGAAATGGTCACGGCCCTTTACGTCATGCTATTATAGGGTAAGGGGTAGCCCTCTTCCAGCAGTATGCGGGATTTGAAGAGTTTTGCCTTGTCCGTTCATCCCGAGGAATCTATATTGACAAAGTTTTCAACGATAGCTCTTTCTTATAGACTTGAGGTAAAAATGATATTGAAACCCCGAACACCACTTTTGTTGTGGGGGCTCTTCTTCAGTTTTGTTCTGGGCGGTATTGCCGCGGCACAGACGGGTGGAGAGCCGGCATCCCCGGAGGCTCTTTTGCCAACAGATCCAGCCGTACGGGTTGGCAAGCTCCCAAATGGCATAACCTATTATGTGCGTCAGAACAACAGACCTGAGGATCGGGCTGAGTTGAGACTCGCTATTCAAGCCGGATCAATTCTTGAGGATGAAGATCAACTTGGATTCGCTCACTTCGTTGAGCATATGGCCTTTAACGGCACAGAGCACTTTGCTCGAAATGAATTGATTGAGTTCCTTGAATCGCTCGGAATGCGCTTCGGTGCTGACCTGAATGCCTTTACCGGTTATGATCAGACGGTCTATATGCTGCAAGTCCCTACTGATGACGAAGAATCACTCAGCAAGGGATTTCTGATTCTCAAGGATTGGGCCAGTACTATAAAGTTCGAGGGCAAGGAGATTGACGATGAGCGTGGAGTCGTGATTGAAGAGTGGAGAGCACGTCGTAGTGGTGATTCAAAGGTCAATGATGAGCACTTCAAGGTGATATACGGTGGCTCTCGATATGCCGATCGCCAGCCAATCGGCAAGAAGGAAGTACTTGAATCGGGCTCACATCATGCCATGCGAAAGTTCTACAAAGATTGGTATCGACCTGATTTAATGGCGATTGTTGCTGTGGGCGACTTTGATCCGGAGGCTGTAGAGGAGATGATTCAGAATGAATTTTCTTCTCTTCCTGCTGTTGCAAATCCTCGACCAAGACCGCAATTCGATATCCCGGTACATGAGGGAACCGACTACAGCATTGCCTTTGATCCGGAGGCTTCAAATCCTGCAGTTCAGTTCATTGTAAAGCATGAGCGTGCCCGACGTGATCGCCACATGGATTATCGACGTTCTCTCGTTGAGCAGATCGTCAGCGGTATGCTCAGCCAACGTCTTGATGAATTGCGTCGCCAGGCTGATCCGCCTTTTGTCTTTGCAATAGGGCATGCCGGACTTGGTCTTGGACTCCATCGTCAGTTCTATGTCACCTCGCGCGTTAAAGACGGAGAATATCTTCGAGGGTTGGAGGCCGTGCTTACCGAGGCAGAGCGAGTCCGACGATATGGCTTTACTTCCTCGGAATTGGTACGGATGAAAAGCTCGATGTTAGCCGGCATAGAGCAATACTATGCTGAAAAAGACAAGACAGAATCGGGCAGTTATGCACGTGAGTATTATTCAAACCATACAAGTGAAGAGTCGTTCCCGGGTATTGAATATGAGTATCAGATGTACCAATGGTATGTGCCGAGCCTTACCCTGGAAGAGGTTAATCATTTTGCCGAGGAACTTTTGAAAGAAAACGGCCGGGTTTTGACAATTAGCGGACCGGAGAGGGAGGGGATGAAAAAGCCTACAGTGGCCGACATTGAGAGTATCGTGAAGAAGGTGATGGAGAGTGATGTCAAACCTTATGCTGAAGAAGAGATCGCCACAAGCCTGATGGAGAAAAAGCCGAGGAGTGGTAGCCTCGTATCTGAAAAGAACATTTCTGAAATTGGTGTGACGGAGTGGAAGTTGTCCAATGGCGCTCGTGTTGTTCTGAAGCCAACAGATTTCAAGGATGATGAAATCTTTATGACGGCCTATAGCCCGGGTGGAACATCCGTTGTATCGAACGCTGACTATATCCCTGCTTCAACTTCCTCTGCCTTGATGTCCGAGGGTGGTGTCGGCTCGTTTGACCGCACTTCCCTTAATAAATTTCTTACAGGGAAAGTAGCAAGCGCTTCTGTAGGTCTTAGTGATCTCTATGAGATAGCAAACGGTCGCTCATCGAACAAGGATATAGAGACAATGTTCCAGCTTCTCTATCTCTCTTTCGTTGCACCGCGTAAGCATGAGACTGCATTGCTGTCCTATCGTTCAATGCTTCAGGGACTCTTGGAGACAAAGGGAACACGACCAGAGCAAGTCTTCAATGATACGGTGAGCTACGTCTCTGCCGGATACAATTATCGTGCCCGTCCGTGGACCCTTGAGATGCTTGATGAACTGAATCTCGACAAGTCCTACTCAATCTTCCGCGACAGGTTTGCCGACGCTGGTGATTTCACATTCTTCTTTGTGGGCAGTTTCGATCCCCAAAAGATCAAGCCTCTTGTCGAAACGTATATTGCTTCGCTTCCATCGATCAAGCGCGATGAGACGTGGCGAGATGTTGGAGTCAGAACGCCAAAAGGAGAGATCACAAAAATTGTTCGTAAGGGCGTTGACCAGAAGGGTAAGGTTCACATAATCTATACGGGAGACTTTGATTGGTCGATGGTGAATCGTCATAAGTTCCAGTCAATGGTTGAGATTCTCAGAATGAAGCTGCGTGAAACCTTACGCGAAGAGAAAGGAGGGGTCTATAGTCCCGGAGCAGTTGGACGTTACAAGCAGTTCCCGATCAAGACCTACGAACTCCATATTGTCTTTGGGTGCGATCCTGATCGAGTTGATGAGTTGATTTCAGATGTTGAGTCGATAGTGAAATCACTGCAAGAAGAGAAAGTGGACCAGACCTATATCGAAAAGGTTCAGGAGATCCAGCGACGTGAGCGGGAAACCAGCCTTAAAGAGAATAACTTCTGGTTGAACAGTTTGCAGTTCTATTACCAGCAGGGCGAAGATCCAACCAACATTCTGAAGTATGGTAATCTCTACAAAACCTTAACTCCTGAGCTTATTCAGGAGCAAGCGCAAGAATACTTCGGATCGAATCGTATAACTTTTATTCTCGTTCCTGAAGAAGGATAGAGAATTCATGCTGAATAGCAATAAACCAAAGATCGGGCGACTCCATGTCATCATAAACAACGATGGTGGGAGTCGCCCGACTCGTTCCTGTGCCGAGCTTACTCGCTTGGCAATTAAAGGTGGGGCAGATACAATTCAGTATAGAAACAAGAGTGGCCTGATACAGCCTATGATGAAAGAGGCGTTATCAGTTCGTTCAATCTGCCGGGAATATGGGGTGACGTTTATTATCAATGATCGTGTTGATCTTTGCCTTGCGGTTGATGCTGACGGTGTACATCTTGGCCAGGAAGATATGCCACTCCCTTTTGCAAGGAGGATTCTCGGAACAGGAAAAGTTATTGGGGCTACAGTTCGGGAAGTCACAGATCTGAAACAGGTTGAAGAAGAGTCGGCCGATTATGTCGGATTGGGACCAATTTTTAAGTCACAGTCGAAAGCCCTTACTGTTGAACCACTTGGTCTAAGCCGGATCTGTTCAGTGTCGGAGAATGCAGAAAAACCGGTAATAGCTATCGGAGGGATTACTTCAGAGAGAGCAGGCGATGTGATAGGAGCGGGCGCATACGGAATTGCAGTTATTAGCACAGTTGAACATGCGAGTAATCCGGAAAAGGTTACTCGATCACTCTCTCTGTCAATTCAGCAGAGAATACCTTATTCGTTCGCTACTTGAAGATTTATCCTTCTGAGTGAGGTGGTTGAGCAGTCGGATTTGTAGAAGGTCTGATTGGTGGGGGAGTATGGATGTCAACCTGGTCCGGATCCAATGATGGGACAATGTTGCCAGCACGTTCCGGCTCCCTGGGAAGCATCTCAACAACGATCTTCCATCCTCCATCTTCACGTGGTACAGCGTGGTAGACTTGTTTCATAGGCTTGCTGTTTCATTGATGACACGGCTAACAATATATCTGATAAAAGGGGTAAAGTCAAGGGATAGGCAGGACTATTTTTCGGCTTCCGCATCATAGATTCGATAGAGTTTCATGATGCGTCTGGTAACGGCAAATTTTGATCCGAATCTGTCGAATCCATCCTGACGAAGTTGTTCTGCGTGGTACGTGAAATAGCTGTCAAGACTGTCACGGTCTATAAGCCGATACTGGATGGAGTAATGTTTAGTCTCTACAGGAGCGGCGGCGGCTTCGCGAATATCGACAGGAACTGATTCATCAAGTCTGACGGCCTGTCTGACGGCCTCCTCAATCTCTTTGGCCTCTTTGTCTTCCTCAACCTCAAACCATTCTGCTGAGAAAAAACCGTCGATTTTCAGGATTTCCTTTATATGTTGGTCAAGCCATGCCTCATACTCTTCGGCTATCTCGTTCAAAACTCTGATGTTGACTTCGTATTTGGTCATACTTTGTTGAACGGATCGTTTGGTAGGTGTTCACCGAAATGTACGGAAGTTGGTACGCTAATCGGATGGATAATATGTTCCAGAGTCATAATGGGCATCTTTCAGAATATGTTTTCATACACTTTGAATCTTGATTCTTTTGTCAAGATTTCTGACCTTCGTTCGTCTGAATACCCCGAAATCTCAGGTTTGAAAAGCAATGAGAGGCTGAAAGTATCAGCAAAAGTATATCAGGAGAATCTATGAGCGATGATCTTCAGATGATTGAATCAACCGAAGATGTGGTTCAGCGTGTTGACAAGAAGGCGGCTGACCAGGAAGTGATTGATAAGGTTGCTGCTGAAGAATACAAGTACGGTTTTTATACAGAGCTTGACGAAGACCGTCTACCACCTGGCTTGAATGAAGATATAATCCGGTTGATTTCATCCAAGAAAAATGAACCGGAATGGCTCCTTGAATGGAGACTTAAAGCCTTTCGCAATTGGCAAAAGATGACAGAGCCTGACTGGCAGAATTTTGAGTATGGTCCGATCGACTATCAGGTAATTACCTATTACGCTGCTCCAAAATCGAAAGCAGACGGACCGAAGAGTCTGGATGAAGTCGATCCGGAAATTCTGGAGATGTACGAGAAGCTTGGTATTCCACTGAATGAACGGGCTGCTCTTGCCGGCGTTGCTGTTGATGCAGTGCTCGACAGTGTTTCTGTTGCGACGACGTTCAAAGAGACCCTTGCTGAGAAGGGGATTATTTTCTGCTCTTTCTCCGAGGCGGTACAGGAGCATCCCGATCTCGTACAGAAGTATCTCGGTTCGGTAGTCCCGTCAACAGATAACTTCTTTGCAGCACTGAACTCGGCTGTCTTTTCTGACGGCTCTTTCTGTTATATTCCTAAGGGAGTTCGTTGTCCAATGGAGCTTTCTACGTACTTCCGCATAAATGCTGCGAACACAGGTCAGTTCGAACGGACATTGATTATCGCTGATGAAGGAAGTTATGTCAGCTATCTCGAAGGCTGTACTGCTCCTCAACGCGACGAGAATCAGCTTCACGCGGCAGTTGTGGAGTTGATAGCCCTTGAGGATGCCGAGGTCAAATACTCGACTGTCCAGAACTGGTATCCGGGCGACAAGAATGGAGTCGGTGGCATTTACAACTTTGTCACCAAAAGGGGAGCTTGCCGAGGAAAGAACTCCAAAATATCATGGACGCAAGTTGAGACCGGTTCACGAATCACCTGGAAGTACCCAAGCTGTATTCTGCAAGGAGACAACTCGATCGGTGAGTTTTACTCGGTTGCTGTCACCAAGAATTATCAAGAGGCCGATACCGGTACCAAGATGATTCATATTGGAAAGAACACGAGCAGCACAATTGTCTCGAAAGGAATCTCAGCAGGCTTTGGGCAGAACACCTATCGTGGGCAGGTGAAAATCATGAAAAGTGCTGAGGGAGCACGCAATTACTCCCAGTGTGATTCTATGCTGATCGGTGACAAATGCGGAGCACACACGTTCCCTTACCTCGAGGTAAAGAACTCGACCGCGCAGATTGAGCATGAGGCCTCGACATCGAAGATCGGTGAAGACCAGATCTTCTACTGTCAGCAACGAGGCCTCTCGGCTGAAGATGCCGTCTCGATGATTGTCAACGGATTCTGCAAGGAAGTCTTCGGCGAGTTGCCTATGGAGTTTGCCGTAGAGGCTCAAAAACTGTTGGCTGTGAGCCTTGAGGATAGTGTTGGATAAGCAAGTAAATAGTTCAAAAGAAACCTAAAAAATGACGATCTAAGTCATTCATACAGTATTGGAATATATGTCTCAGTCAATTCTTGATATTAAAAACCTTCACGCAAGCGTTGAGGGAAACGACATTTTACAAGGGATTAATCTGGCAATTAATCTCGGCGAGGTCCATGCTATTATGGGGCCGAATGGTTCGGGCAAGAGCACTCTTGCACAGGTGTTAGCTGGCCATGAAGCCTACGAAGTGACATCAGGGGAAGTCCTCTATAAAGGTTTTGACCTGATTGAACTTGATCCGGAAGAGAGAGCACGTGAAGGTCTTTTCCTTGCCTTTCAATATCCTGTAGAGCTTCCGGGCGTCAATGGAATGTACTTTCTGAAGGCGGCGTTGAACGCTGTTCGCACACACCGTGGTGAAGAAGAGCTTGATGCTGCTGATTTCATGGCTCTTGTTCGTGAGAAGACCGGTGTTCTTGAAGTTCCAAAAGAGCTTCTGAACCGTCCCGTCAATGCAGGATTTTCGGGTGGGGAGAAAAAGCGGAATGAAATCTTCCAGATGACTGTGCTTGAACCAACACTCGCCGTGTTAGACGAAACTGATTCCGGCCTTGATATAGATGCGCTTCGTGTTGTTGCCGATGGTGTCAACAGACTGAGGCGTCCTGAGAATGCAACGCTTGTCATCACCCACTACCAGCGACTGCTCAACTATATCGTTCCGGATTTTGTACACGTTCTTTCTGAAGGAAGGATTATCAAGTCTGGAGAAAAGGAATTGGCCCTGGAGCTTGAGGAGAAAGGATATGATTGGGTGAAGGAGCATGCAGGTGATGGGGAGTTGGTTGGATAGGAGAAGGGACAGGGAGAAGAGAGACAGGGAGAAGGGCCTTTGCTCGTAACAGTATTTTCAGTAAGCATTAAGCACGTGAGCAAAAAATACACGACAGATAACACTCAGCAGTTTCTCGATGCCTTTAAACTCTTCAAGAGTTCTTTGAATGGTGATAGCACAGGACTATGGGAAGCTAAAAGGGCGGAAGCGATCAAGCTGTTTGAGGAGAAGGGATTTCCGACAACAAAGCATGAAGAATGGAAGTACACGAATGTGATTCCGATTGTTCGGAATCATTTCCGCCCGGTCATCTCAAATGATGAGTTCCCGGTTGATGCTGAGACTGTCAGTCGGAATGGATTCGGTGGCGATGCATACAGGCTTGTCTTCATTAACGGCCATTTCTTGCCTGAGCACTCAACCACTAAGGATTTACCGGATGGTGTAATCGTAGGGAGTCTTGGGCCTGCGATTCGGGAGCATACCGAGTTGATTGCAAGACATATCGCAAGTTACAGTGATAGCTTCGAGCATTCGTTTGCCACGCTGAACACCGCACATATTCGAGATGGTGGATTTGTCTTTATCCCGAAAAATGTCTGCCTTGAGAATCCGGTACACCTTCTGTACATAACAGCGCCATCCGAAGCTGTAGTTGTTACCTATCCTCGAACGCTCGTAATAACCGAATCCGGATCACAGGCAACAATCATAGAAGAGTTTGTCGGGACCGAGCTGGAGACCTATCTGACAGATAGTGTGGCAGAGGCGATAGTTGGAGAAAATTCTCATTTGAGCCACATAAAAATCCAGCATGAAAGTCGTGAAGCTTACCATGTTGGAGCTTCACATGCTCTTCTTGAGCGTAATGCCAACTACTTCAATAACTCGATCTCTTTCGGCGGAAGAATTGTCCGGAATGACCCTTGGGCTGTGCTCAATGGAGAGGGGGGCCACGCGGCAATAGATGGACTCTATCTTGTGGGAAAAGATCAGTTGATAGATAACCATACGTCGATTGACCACCGCGTACCAAATTGCACGAGTCATGAGTTGTATAAAGGCATCCTGAGTGAGAACGGCCATGGTGTTTTCAACGGAAAGATCTTTGTTCAACCCGATGCACAGAAAACCGATTCAGTTCAGTCGAACATGAATCTTTTGCTCTCCGACAACGCAGAGATTGACACCAAACCGCAGCTTGAGATTTTTGCAGATGACGTGAAGTGTACACATGGGGCTACAATCGGTCGGCTTGATGACAATTCAATCTTTTATCTCCGATCACGTGGTATTGGTGTCGAGCAAGCCCAGAAAATGTTGACATACGCGTTTGCTACTGAGGTCATTGAGCATATCAAAGATGAAGCAGTGCAAGGGTATGTGAAAGGCTTGCTGGATTCGAGAATAGAAGACTGAAACACAGATATACTGGCTTTGTTTGGATCCTAAGCTGAGGCCTAATCCTGATGAACCTTGTGATGAACATAGATAAACGTGAGCTTCTTACTGATCTGAGCGATCTCGTTCGCGATGATTTCCCGATTCTCCGTGGTGATATTCGCGGACAACAGTTGGTCTACCTCGATAACGCGGCTACTACACAGAAACCTCTACAGGTCCTTGATACTATCGATCGGTATTATCGGCAGCACAATGCTAACGTTCATCGTGGCGTTCACACGTTGAGTCAGGAAGCGACAGATCAGTTTGAGGAGGCGCGAAGGATCGTTGCACGATACATCAATGCAAGCAGCGAATCGGAAATCGTCTTCGTTCGCGGATGCACAGAGGGGGTTAACCTTGTTGCTTCTACATACGGACGAGCAAACATTGGTAAGGCAGATGAAGTTCTGATCTCAGCCATGGAACACCATTCGAATATCGTTCCCTGGCAAATGTTATGTGAGACTGTTGGGGCGAGACTTCGAGTTATTCCAATGAACGAGCAGGGAGAGTTGTTGCTCGATGAATACCGATCATTATTAAACGATAGAACGAAGATTGTTGCTCTTGTACATGTTTCCAACTCACTCGGTACGGTCAATCCTGTCAAGGAAGTGATTGAGGCTGCTCATGAGCGTGGAATCCCTGTGCTGCTTGACGGAGCACAGGCAATGGCGCATGAGAGCGTCAATGTACAGGAACTCGATGTTGACTTCTACACGATTTCCGGTCATAAAGTTTTTGCACCAACAGGTATTGGCGCTCTGTATGCAAAGAAGAACCACCTGGAGAATATGCCTCCGTATCATGGTGGGGGAGAAATGATTCGCTCGGTCACGTTTGAGAAGACAACCTATGCCGAGCCACCTGCGAAGTTCGAAGCCGGAACTCCCAACATTTCCGGAGCCATCGCTTTGGGAGCTGCGTTAAGCTATGTTGAGAAGATCGGAAAGGAACGTATTGCTGAGTGGGAAAGGGAGTTGCTTCGTTACGGAACAGAGAGGCTTTCGCAGGTAGAAGGATTGAAGCTGATAGGAACTGCTTCGAGAAAAGCAAGCATTCTCTCCTTTACACTTGACTATGCTCATTCCCACGACATCGGCACAATACTGGATGGCGAGGGAATTGCCGTCAGGACCGGGCATCACTGCACGCAGCCGGTAATGCAATTCTTCGGTCTTTCTGCCACAACTCGTGCCTCATTGGCTCTGTATAACTCGAAGGAGGATATTGACAGGCTTGTGGAAGGGCTTGAGAAAGTAAAGGAGATTTTTGCATGACTGAAGATGTCCGCGAACTCTATCAGCAAATCATTCTCGATCATAATAAGAAACCAAAGAACTTCAGGGAGATCGAGAATCCTGATCGTAAAGTGAAAGCTTACAATCCTCTGTGTGGAGATCAATACACCATCTTCATGACACTTGAAGATGATCGTGTTGTTGACGTCAGTTTTCAAGGCTCTGGGTGTGCTATTTCAAAGGCATCTGCCTCCATAATGACGGAATTAGTTAAAGGGAAAACGAAAGAAGAAGCCGAACAACTCTTTGAACAATTTCACGATCTGGTAACCGGTAAACTCGAAGTAGATATGTTTGAACTGGGAAAGTTGGCTGCTTTTGCAGGCGTACGAGATTATCCGGCACGAGTGAAGTGTGCATCCCTTTCATGGCATACAATGCACGCAGCCTTGACCACAGATACAAAAACGGTGACAACTGAGTGATGATTCAACTCGATAAAGAATCGATCCGCAATCAGGCCATCGATATTATTAAGACGATATATGATCCTGAGATCCCGGTCAATATCTACGAGCTTGGACTGATTTATGATGTTCAGGTAAGTGATGAGGATGAAGTTCATGTCGTGATGACGTTGACAGCGCCAAACTGTCCAGTAGCCGGTTCCTTGCCTCAGGAAGTTGAGGATAAACTGAAAGGGTTGCCAGGGATTACTGACGTATCAGTCGAAATTACGTGGGAACCACCTTGGGAGATGAGCAAGATGAGTGAGGAAGCGAAGTTGCAGCTTGGATTGTTGTGAGAGAGAACTTAGAGCTTCATGCTTGGATAGTAGTGAGATCTCTTACTCAAAGGACTAAGTTCTAAATACCAAGTACTGAGTATAAAGTATTACCACATGAAATTCAGCACACAAGAAGAATATGGTCTCCGCTGTCTCTTACAGATAGCTCGTGCTGACAATGGACGGAGTCTGACGATTCCCGAAATCAGCCAGGAAGAAGGGCTATCAGAGGCGAACGTTGCGAAGCTGTTGAGAATCCTTCGAATGGGAGGATTCGTCAAAAGCGAACGTGGACGTGATGGAGGCTATACGCTTGCAAAGAAACCTCAGGAGGTAGTGCTGGGGAGTGTGCTTGCTTCACTCGGTGACCGTATAATTGAAGACGATTTTTGCATAAAGCATAGCGGTGTTAAGCGTCTTTGTGTCCATTCCGTGGATTGTACTGTGATGACTCTTTGGGAGAATGTGCAAGGGGCCATAGATAATGTCCTGTTCAATACCAGATTGTGCGACTTGCTTCCACATGAACAGACAAGCGGGTGATCACGATAGTAGAGAGGAGTAGGGATGTTTTCCTGTTGGGGTGTATTGCGAGAGAACTTAGAGCTTAGTACTTCGTTAGTCGTGGCTCTTACTCTCTCACTACGAAAGCAAAGCCAGGAATATCAATAAGGCTACTCATTGGGCAAGTTTGTCTATTCTTCCCGTAACTCCTCCAACACTGAGAAGTCTTCAAGCGTAGTTATGTCACCCGATACTTGCCCGGTTGATGCAATCTCCCGTAACAGACGGCGCATGATTTTACCTGAGCGCGTCTTCGGCAGGGCTTCGGCAAATCGTATCTCATCCGGTTTGGCAATACTGCCGATTTCGCGGCCAACATGTGAACGGAGTGTCTCTTTAAGTGCAGCCGACGGTTTCATCTTGCTTCCAAGAGTGACAAATGCTACGAGTGCATTCCCTTTAATTTCATCAGGACGTGCAACAACGGCCGACTCGACTACCGCCCGATGTGACACAAGTGAGGATTCAATCTCGGCTGTACCGAGTCGATGACCCGATACATTGACCACGTCATCAACGCGTCCCATCACCCAGAAATAGCCATCCTTGTCTTTCCTTGCTCCATCACCAGTGAAGTACCACCCCTTGTAGTTACTCCAGTAGGTTTCCTTGTACCGTTTGTCATCGCCAAAGAGAGTACGGAGCATTGATGGCCACGGATGCTTGATAACAAGATAACCACCTTCATCGGGGTTGCAGCTTGTTCCATCCTTCCGAACAACATCGGCTTGAATACCGGGGAGGGGAAGTGTAGCTGATCCAGGCTTGGTTGGAGTAACGCCTGGCAGGGGGGAGATCATGATACCTCCTGTTTCTGTCTGCCACCATGTGTCCACAATTGGACAGTTCTTGCCTCCGATCAGCCTGTGATACCACATCCATGCCTTAGGGTTAATGGGTTCACCAACTGTGCCAAGCAATCGGAGGGAGGATAAGTCATGTTTTTGGGGGTGCTCATCTCCCCATCGCATGAATGCCCGGATGGCCGTTGGTGCAGTATAGAAAATCGAAACCTTATGCCGCTCTATGACCTCCCAGAATCGGTCAGGCTCTGGCCAGTTCGGAGCGCCTTCATACATCAGCGTCGTCGCACCGTTTAGCAGCGGGCCGTAGACAACGTAGGAATGTCCGGTTACCCAGCCAATATCGGC
Source organism: Chlorobiota bacterium (assembly GCA_021296135.1). GTDB lineage: Bacteria > Bacteroidota > Ignavibacteria > OLB7 > OLB7 > JAGWAZ01. The sequence continues at coordinate 60,824 of JAGWAZ010000006.1, forward strand.
CGAGCACCAGTATACATCGTCATCCTGGATATCAAAGACCATTCTTGTTGTATAGTATGCCCAGAGCATATTGCCGGCCGTGGTGTGAAAGATACCTTTAGGTTTACCTGTTGAACCTGATGTGTAGAGGATATAAAGAGGATGTTCACTGTTGAGCCTTGCTGCCCCATGATTGGCTGAAGCATTCAGCATCAGATCGTTCCACCAGTGATCCCTCTTTCGTTTCATCATGACCTCATTGTCCGTGCGCTTAAGAACGATCATATGTTCGAGCGTTGGAATTTTCTTTGCCGCTTCATCGGCGGCTTTCTTTAGCTCAACAATTCCGCCTCGACGATACGACCCATCCTGCGTAATCAAGACTTTTGCGTTGGAGTCGTTCATGCGCTCGCGTAACGCTTCTGCACTGAACCCTCCAAAGACAACGTTATGAACAGCCCCGATGCGTGTACAAGCAAGCATTGCGATGGCCGCTTCCGGAACCATTCCCATGTATATACCGACCGTATCTCCTTTCTTGACGCCAAGAGATTCCAATCCATTGGCAAACTTGCAGACCTCACTATGAAGTTGTTGATAGGTTAACGTTCTCACATCACCCGGTTCACCTTCCCAGATAATTGCGGCTTTGGTTTTTTTCCAGGAGTTGAGATGTCGGTCGAGACAGTTATAACTCAGATTCGTTTTCCCACCGGTAAACCATTTTGCATGAGGCGCTCTCCAGCTCAGAAGCTTTTTCCAGGGGGTGAACCAATGGAGGTCGGCAGCAATATTGCCCCAGAACTTCTCAGGGTCTTTCTCCGCAAGCCTCCGCAATGTTTTATACCTTCTCAGGGAACTGATTCGTGCTTCCTCGGAAAATTCGTCGGAAGGATTGAAAACACGTTCTTCATGAAGAACAGATTTAATCGAATCAGAGACATTCGTTGCCGAAGCTTCTCTAAAAGTTTTTGCCATAAGTCAATCCTGCAATGAAGTATGATGTTTGAGATTGGTTCTTGCAATGCAGGGAAAATAAAAAAAGAGGCTCACAGCATCGGTGAGTCTCGAAAAGTTCTCTTGATAACGTCGGTTGTTGGAAACGTTCAAAAAGCTACCAGGGAAGTCCGGGTAGAAGCATCTCACCGACATCCTCTACCGAGTTATGTGCATCTTCATAGAGCAGTCCTTTGCTTTCTCCAACGTTCTTGGTATCAGACATATTGATGCTGAGGTCAATGATTTCAACCTTGAGAAATACTTTCCCGTACATAGTAAAGTATGTACCCCAGATCATCTTGTTAGCCCCGAGCGCCTCGGCAATAGTCCAGACATCCGTTTCATAGCTCGGGCTTTTCACGTCAACGTTCTGTGCTACCATCTGATCTTGAACATCGATGTTGGCAATCAGTTCAAACTGCTTGTCCGCTCCTTCCTGTCGGTTGAACCAGACTTCGAGAGAATCAGCATAGCTCCAACCCAAGTCATCATACTGTTCTTCACCGTAGAGATTTTTAAAGGGAAAAATTGTGATAATCGGTTTATCGGCCTCCTGTGCGAAGAGAGTAATTGAGCCTGAAAAGAAAAGAGCAATGATCACGCATGGCATAATGTGCTTCATAATCTATCTCACGTATTCTGTTCTGTTAGTCAGTTGTATTCACAGCAAAACATGGGGAGAGCCTCTGTTGGTCGCGGGGAGACTCAAGACGTTTAACAGGAGTTAGACGGTTATGGAGTGTTCTGATAGGATCAATATAGCCTGAACTCCGATCTGGCACAACGTTTTTTGTAGGTTAGAATCTCTCAAAGGGTAGACGCAAGCACATAAAGATTCCTGACAGTATGAATTTGAAAGCAACTCTGTCCTTCCAGTCTCAAAATACTCCAGAGAGAAGCCCGAGAGCATATCATGCCTTATCATCAGTAGCTCTGTAGGAGCAACGCGTTTCCTTCTGATCTATACATCATAGATCGAACATCGTTAATCTGAAATTGATCTGGCGTTCTATCGGTAGCCCCGACGTTTACGTCGGGGTCAGTAGAGTACTCTCGATGCAATCAGGCCATTTATGGCCTTACCCTCAAGGGTCGTGGGTTGAAGGGTCGAGAGAATCACAATCGTCCCAGCCGTAAACGACTGGGCTATCTTCGCCCTGATCGTCGGTGAACCGCTGAGTTATGGGTAGCCCCGGCGTTTACGTCGGGGTCAGCAGAGTACTCTCGATGCAATCAGGCCATTTATGGCCTTACCCTCGAGAGTCGAGGGTCGTGGGTTGAAGGGTCGAGAGAATCACAATCGTCCCAGCCGTAAACCGCTGGGCTATGATACATCGTAAATCTGAAATCGAACATCGTAAATCGTTAATCTGAAGTCGATCTGGCGTTCTATCCGGTAGCCCCGACGTAAACGTCGGGGCTACCGGGACGACGAACGTTCGGGAGTAAACGCCGTCCCATAGCCCAGCGGTTTACGGACAAAGAGAACGCTGGCAACTGAGAAGTAAAGCTCAGAACCGAGCTCTGTTGCGATAAAGATGGAAGGCGGGGTCTGCATTGCGATAATGAAACTGTGGAGATGTGGCGAGGCTCAACAAACCTTGCCTGGAATAACGAGTCTATGATCTGACTGGAAATCATAACCGGATGAGCACGGGTTCGGGTTGAGCATGTTGTAGTTTATTCAGAGGCAGCAGTCGTTCCGCCAAAAATATGTCCCATCTTTTCCTGCTTTGTCTGGAGATACTGTTCGTTATGCTCATTTGACTCGGTTACAACGGGTACTCGCTCAGTGATATGCAGACCATAGCTCTCAAGGCCAACAATCTTCTTGGGATTGTTGGTCATCAGTCGCATCTGGCTGATGCCAAGATCGACAAGAATCTGAGCGCCAAGACCATAGTCCCGCAGATCGGCTTTGAACCCGAGTGCTTCATTTGCCTCAACTGTATCTTGCCCTTCATCCTGCAGAGCATAGGCCTTGAGCTTGTTGGTCAAGCCGATCCCGCGACCTTCCTGACGCATGTAAAGCACAACACCTCGTCCTTCGTGGGCCACTTGACGCATGGCAGCTTGCAACTGGTTTTGGCAATCACAACGGAGTGAACCGAGTGTATCTCCGGTGAAACATTCACTGTGAACACGAATAAGGACTGGTTCGTCCGTTGAGATATCCCCTCTTACCAGGGCCATATGCTCTTTACCGTCAAGGATGTTATGATAGAGATGAAGTCGGAACTCACCATGTCGTGTTGGCAGTTCAACCTCAACAACCTTCTTCACCATCTTCTCGCGAATGAGGCGATACTTGATAAGATCGGCGATAGTCACCAGCGGCATATCATGCTTTTGAGCAATAACCTGAAGCTGTGGCAATCGCGCCATCGATCCGTCAGGATTCAGGATTTCGCTCAGGACGCCTGCCGGATGCATCGCTGCAAGGCGCAAGAGATCAACAACAGCCTCGGTATGCCCGGCTCGACGCAGAATCCCTTCACGCACTGCCCGAAGAGGTGCGATATGTCCTGGTCTGTAGAAGTCGCTCGGTTTTGCCTTTGGATCAGCAAGGGCTTGTACAGTAGCAGCCCGGTCCTCGGTCGATATACCGGTCGTTGTACCATGCCGATAGTCGATCGACATGGTGTATGGAGTTCGATGAGGGGGGTTGTTTCCATGGATAATGTCTGACTGCGAGACAAGCAGTTCAAGCTCAAGTTCAGCGGCCCGATCCTCAGTGATAGGGGCACAAATCATACCGCGCCCTTCGCGCGTCAGGAAGTTTATCGTCTCCGGTGTGCAAGTTTCAGCTGCCGCGATAAAGTCTCCCTCGTTTTCACGTTTCTCATCGTCAACGACGATCACAATCTTCCCGGCACGAAGATGCTCTATTGCCCTCTCGATTTCTGAAAACGGTGTGGGATGGCTGTTTGTATGGGCTTGGTTATCAGGTCGCCTGTTCATGGGTCAATTCGCCAAGTTCATCGGGTTCCTTCAATCATATTCGGAATTCCATCAGGAGTCAGAACCTTGCTTAACGCTCTGAATCGATCCTTTCTCAAACTCTGCAATTGTGTTTCTTGCAATCTCGACAAGGACGGTAGTCTCCTTCACTTCATGTACGGTGCCGTGCAGACCACCATTCATGGTCACCCTGTCACCACGTTTGACATTGGCAACAAGTTGACGATGAGCTTTCATCCGCTTGCTCTGCGGACGGATAATCATGAAGTAAAAAATCAGACCGATTGCGCCGAACATGATAAGGGTCGGCGCAATACTTGAAACGCCACCGCCATCACCGGGGGGCGGAGCAAAGAGAAAAATCGAATAAAGATCCATGTGTTGTCCGTTTTTGCAGTTAGTGCAGAGATACAAACACAGAATATGCTGAATCTGTTCGAGGTGTAGTGTTTCTTTCGGTCAAGGGAAGTAGAAGGAGTTTGAAAAATTAACACTTGGGGGTTAAAATGACATAACAGAGACTAATTGGAGAGGTTTGGCGGATCGGCGCAGATTCCTCTCCGCGTTTTCTGCGACCTCAATAGTCTATTCTCCATCCCGAAGTTGGATAGTTCTGTCAGTTCAATTCTCCCATTCTTTCAAGCTTTCTCTCCATCCAGCTTCGGTATCTTCCCTCCTGAATTGCCTCTCTCGTTCCTTCCATCAATCTCAAATAAAAGTCGATGTTATGAATTGTCGTCAGTGTCAGTCCTGTAATCTCATCGACATTGAAGAGGTGACGGATATACCCGCGGGAGTAATTGGTGCAAGTCTCGCATGAACAATTCGGATCAAGCGGAGAATTATCCTCTTTATACGTTGCATTACGGATATTGAGTTTTCCATACGAAGTGAAGATGGTTCCGTTACGTGCGTTCCGCGTCGGCATCGCGCAGTCGAACATATCAATTCCGCGGGCAACTGATTCCAACAAATCTTGTGGTGTTCCAACACCCATCAGATACCGTGGGCGGTCAGTTGGCAAGAGACTCGCTGTGAATTCGGTCGTCTCGTACATCTCTTCTGTTGCTTCGCCTACAGCGAGTCCACCAATCGCATAACCATCAAAGCTAATCTCCCGAAGTTTTAATGCGCTCTCCTTCCGTAGATCCTTATACGTTCCACCTTGCGTAATACCGAAAAGGAATTGCTGATGACCATAAGGGAAGGGAAGGGTCCGATGATGATGAGCAGCCCGCTTTGCCCAGCGCATAGAGCGCTCCATAGCCTGGCGATGATGGGGCTTGTCGCTCTGAGCTGGTGGACATTCGTCAAGTACCATCGCGATGTCACTCCCGATAACCCGTTCGGTCTCGATAACATTTTCGGGGGTGAAGAGATGAGGTGATCCATCAATGTGGGACTTAAATTCCACTCCTTCTTCGCTTATCTTCCGAAGCTCTTTTAGCGAGAATACCTGAAATCCGCCTGAGTCTGTCAGGATCGGGCGATCCCAGTTCATAAAATGGTGGAGTCCACCCATCGCGCGAAGCGTTTCGTTGCCAGGACGAAGGTAAAGATGATAGGTATTACCAAGAATAATTTTTGGATCAAGCTGAAGAAGATCGCTTGATCTTAGCGTTTTGACCGCACCCCGCGTCCCGACCGGCATGAAGACCGGCGTCTCAACACGTCCATGGTAGGTCATAAAATATCCCGTGCGGGCATTGCCGCCCGGATCGGTATGGGTCACATTGAATTCCATCGGGGCGAAGATAGAATTTTACGGTGAGAAGTTTGAAGCGGGAAGAGTGTTTACATTCTTCTTTGATTCTACAAGCGTGACCTCTTTTTGTTGAGATACCTCAAGTATGCATTAGTGAGCAGATAATAGAAGGCACTTAGCAGAATCCGCTTAACAGTTCTTGTATACTGAATGGGCTCTATTCTGCTTACTGTCATGTCTCTAACACACGAGATCAGTTGATATACCATGATTTGTTTGTAGTTATGCAATAGCACTCCTGGTTATTATAGTATATCGACAAAAGAATTAGTGAATGTTGTTGGCCTTATAGAGCCGTTATCCTATGACATCAGTTGAATCGGTTAAGGCTGATCGGTGGATCAAAGGGAACAGCACAGGATAATCGTTGCTTGGCCTTTTATTACGGTTGCTCTTCTTCGCATACCGGCCAACCGAAAACCCCTGGTTCTTCCCTGGAGGTTATCTTTGCCAAAAACTGAATCTGAACCACAGACAACAGAGAGATTGAGCTTTTCATTGACTCGCTCTGCGGGATTTCTGCTTCATATTACATCATTACCCGGACCGTATGGGATTGGCGACCTTGGTCCGGAAGCGACTCGATTCCTCAATTTTATATCACAAGCTGGCGGAACCTGGTGGCAGATGTTGCCACTCAATCCTCCCGGTTATGGAAATTCTCCATACCAGCCGTGGTCTTCTTTTGCTGGTAATCCCCTGCTCATAAGTCCGGACAGGATGATTGAAGATGGTTATCTCCGTCACTCCGATCTTGCACATACAACACGACTTGAATCACTCGACCGCGTCGACTTTGCTCATGCTCATCACCTAAAGAATGATTTGCTTCGCAAAGCTTTCCAGCGCTTCACACCTGACGAGGAGTATCTGCATTTCTGCGAAGAGGAAGGGAGCTGGCTTGATGATGCGGTACTTTTCAGAGCATTAAGTGAGTATTATGATGGGCGTCCATGGACTCAATGGGACGGAGATATTGCCGGGCGAGAACCGGAAGCTCTTGTCCGGGCTGCAGAAATTCTTGATGAAGAGTTGAGCTTTCACCGCTTCGCACAATACCTCTTCTTTAAGCAGCATGCACTGTTCAGAAAAGATGCTGCTGAGCGTGGAATTTCTTTGATAGGTGACATCCCCATCTTTGTTTCTCATGATAGTGTTGATGTGTGGTCGCATCAGGAGCTATTCTATCTTGACGACGAAGGAGAACCGACCTATGTTGCCGGAGTCCCTCCTGATTACTTCAGCAAGACCGGACAACGTTGGGGTAACCCTCTATATCGCTGGGATGTCATGAAGGAGCAGCGATTCCAATCGTGGATTGAGCGACTTCGCATGTCGCTCCGGCTTTATGACGCTGTTCGCATCGATCATTTCCGTGGCTTTGAATCATACTGGGAAATTCCTGTTGACGAGAAGACCGCTATCGAGGGACGTTGGAGGAAAGGCCCGGGAGAAGATTTCTTTGTGACTGTAATGGCGGAGTTAGGGAGTCCACCTATTCTCGCTGAAGATCTCGGTGACATTACTCCAGCAGTTGAAGCGTTGCGAGATCAATTTGGTTTGCCTGGAATGAAAGTCTTGCAGTTTGGAGTCGGTGATCCTTCAAGCGTTCACTTGCCGCACAACTTCGGCTCGTCGAACACGGTTGTCTATACCGGTACCCATGATAACAACACGACACTTGGTTGGTGGAAGAATCTTGCAAAGAAGGAGAAGCAGTTCTTGCGTCACTATACCGGGAAAGCCTCTCTTGGAAGGACCGAGCGAAGAGAAGTTGTTCAGGAGATGATTCGTCTAGCCCTTGCCTCGACTGGCTCGCTCGCAATAATTCCGATGCAGGATGTCCTCGGGCTTGGATCGGAAGCCCGTATGAACGTGCCGGGTGCAAAGGAGCAAGCAAACTGGGCATGGCGGATGGAGCAAGAGAGTTTTGATGGGAAATTGGCCGAACAGATTGCAGATGCATTGAATCTGTACGGGAGAAAAAGAAGATAGAAGTAGGTACTCTGTGGAGAGTGCCAGGAGAGGTACCTATCATTTCCTACATCTCTCTTACTCTACAATCAATCCCTTCCTGAGGCTGACATAATCTCCAGAGGTCAAACGATAGAAGTAGACTCCAGTTAGTAATGTTCCTCTCTTCCATGTCAAGCTATACTCTCCAGGGAGCAGATAGTCATCAACGAGTGTCCTGACGTATTCTCCCATGCTGTTGTAGAGCTCGAGTCGCGTTTGACCATCGAGTCCGAGTGAGAAGTCAACACGGTTGATTCCGGAGGTTTGTGTTGTGATTAGTGAGGCCAGGACCAAAATCTACATCCCCTTGGGCATTTGTGTTCTGTGCCTGATTCCCAACATAGGTGATCTCTTCATTTTCCCAACTGTTTCGGTTGGGTCGGTACCGCAGAAGCCTTCCCTCATATTCTGTCATGTTTGATATAATATTGTATGCTGGACAATATCATGCGTGGTGATTATCTGTTGATCAGGAGGAATTAAAGGGATGGGTATATTCTGAGACGGGAAGGTCCCGATAACGGGTGAGGGTAAAAAGAAAAGAGAGATAAACCCCACTCCCTGTCGGCCTGAGGCCGACAGGGAGTGGGTGGATATCAAAAGATGAGGAATAATCCATAAAACAAGTAGAGATGGCTTATTCAAAGGGTTCTAAAGGGGTGATATGATCCACTCAGATCGACTGCATAAATACTTTTCGGGGGTTCATGCCGTAAATGACCTTTCGCTTGAAGTGAAACGAGGAGAAATCTTTGGGCTACTCGGGCCGAATGGGGCCGGAAAAACGACAACAATTCGCATGATTGTCGATATCCTTCAACCCGATAGTGGAACGATTACCTACGATGGAGAGGCCTTCAGTGATGGTGTTCGTCAGGTTATCGGCTATCTGCCGGAGGAGCGGGGACTCTATCAGAAGTCCATGATTCTGGAGACTATTGTCCATCTGGGACGACTTAAGGGGCTTGACTCAAGAACGGCGACTGAACGTGCACGAAAGTGGCTGAAGCGTTTTGGGCTTGGGGGGAGTGAAAAACGGAAGGTTGAAGAACTATCAAGAGGGAATCAGCAGAAAGTGCAGATTATCATAGCCCTCCTTCATGAGCCCGAATATGTGATCCTCGATGAACCCTCTTCAGGCCTCGATCCGATTAATCAAGAACTGTTGCGAGGCATCATCGAAGATCTACGTAATGACGAGAAGGCAATCATTTACTCAACACATCAAATGGACCTTGCTGAGCGACTCTGTGACCGCATTGCCCTTATCAATAAAGGCTCTGTGGTGCTTCAGGGAGAGATAGAAAGAGTACGACAGGAACATGGAAGCAACACGGTTGTGATTGAGTACGAAGGGGAAGGAGCTTTCCTTACCAATCTTCCGTCTGTAGTCGAAGCAAGGGTTCAGGGGAATCATGCAGAGTTGATTCTGCAAGATGATGCGCAGGTCAACGATCTCTTCGAAGGAATTGGTGACAGAGTTATCGTTGGGCGGATCGAACGAATCCGGCCATCTCTCAATTCCATTTTTATTCAGACTGTTGGAACCGCAAACGTTCCTGATGAACTCCTGAAAGCTCAAGAGGGGAGACGTGAATCACAAGTAAGGGAGATCTGATATGAATCGGGGAAGAATAACTGAGATCGCGCGCTGGGAATTCCTTCAGAAAGTCAAGTCAAAGGCCTTTATCGTTTCGCTGATACTCTTTCCAGTCTTTATGCTCGGCTTTGGTTTTGTCCCGGCACTACTGGTCAGCCAGGGGCCCAGTTCATCGAAAGAAATTGGCATTGTCGATCGCACTGCATCATACGCTTTGAGATTGCGTGCTCGGTTGGAGTCGGGACAAAAACTCGACGATGGCACACCGGTCTGGATGACACGAATGTATTCACCGAACGATGCGCCGATCGATACGCTTCTCGCTCGAGCTGGTCGGGATGCACGCGAAGAAAAGACGGAGGGATTTCTTGAAATTCTTGGAACCGTGCGTGACCCACACTTTATCTGGCGCACACCTAACCTGTCTGATTTGCAAACCGGAGAAGCGGTCCGCAACGCAGTTCGTGGGGTTGTGACAGAGCAGCGCATCAAGGAGTCGGGTGTTGATTCGGCTGAGCTCAGCAGATTGACTGCCAAGGTTGATGTTGAGGAGCGAAAGTTGACAGATGAAGGGGAGAGTGAGGGGGATGCCGGTATCGAGTTCATGGCGGCTTTCTTTACTGGAATTGTCGGTATCATACTCTTTATGATGCTGATCATGACAACCGGACAATCCCTTGTTCGTGGGCTTGTCGAGGAGAAGTCAAATCGTATCATGGAGATATTAGTCGGATCCTCAACACCGACTGAGCTGATGTGGGGAAAGCTGTTTGGCCTCAGTGCGCTTGGTCTTACGCAAGTCTTTGCCTGGGGGTTTCTCGGAAGTGTAATTGGCTTCTTCTTTAGTTCTTCCGGTATGATTCCGGGAGAAGTTATCACTAATTTATTAGGGCCTCTTCCCTGGGTGCTTCTCTATCTTGCCCTTGGATACTTTTTCTACGCTGCAATTTTTCTAGGGGCTGGATCTCTTGTTACTACAGAGCAGGAGGCTCAGCTTGTTACTCAATCCCTGACGATGCTTCTTGTTGCCCCGGTAGCATTTGCAGTTGTTGTTACACAAGATCCTAACGCACCATATATAGAGGCGCTCAGTTATGTACCGTTGCTTACACCGACTCTCATGATGTTGCGTGTGGTTGTGCAAATGCCTCCGGTGGGAACCCTACTTGGAACGACGTTAGTGTTGATTCTCTCGGCAGTGGCAGTTACGTGGATCGCGGCTAAAATTTTCCGGACGGCAATTTTGCTCTACGGAAAGAGACCGAGTGTTAGAGAGGTTGTACGGTGGTTAAGGGCATAAGCGAAGAACAACAGGGCCATTGCTTTTTGCCATCAATCGAACAAAAACGAATCGAAGCTTCCAGCATTGCTCGACGTGCTATCGCTATCTGAGCGTGTCGAGTCAGATTCAGCGGGAGGAGATTCAAGCTTTGCCGATGGCCGAGTGTCGTCATCTTGGTTTGCTTCAGAAGGTTGCTTCGGCTCATCTTCCACGTTTTCAGCCTCCTCTTCTTGTTCAAGGGATGAACCCTCATCTATCAACGTTTCGCTATAGAGATGTGGTGTCATCAGGTTGCTTTCCGTCTTAGCGTCATTCTCTTCCAAACGTTTTTTCTCCTCCTGTTCCTTCTCTACTTGCTTCTGGTACTTCGGGTAGAAGATCAGTAGCAGCACGATGCCGACTGAAACGGCTGAGTCGGCGATGTTAAAGATATAGAACCGGTCGAGGGTTAGGCCAAGAAAGTTGATGTCGAGTATATCGACGTCGATGAAATCAACAACTTTGCCTTTGAAGAGCGGAGCGTATCCGTAGAAGAGACCGTAGAAGAGACGGTCAATCAGGTTGCCGACGGCTCCTCCAAGAATCATAGCCAGGGCAAAATGAAATCCACCGATCTTCCCGTTCCCCGAGCGGCGTAGAAGGTGAACGAGCAAAACAGCCGCTCCAATAGAGAAAAGTCCAAGCAGAAGGGGCATTCCAAAGTCAAGACCAAAAGCCATGCCGGGGTTCTCAACGAATGTAAAATGCAGGAAGTCTCCCAGCACAGGAATGCTTTGTCCGCGTTGCATCCCATCGTGGTGAATTCCGAACAAGGAAAATCCCTTGACAGCTAATTTTGTTGCCTGATCCAGAAGAACAATCAAGGCAGAAAGAGTGAACAGTTTGCGCACGTGAGTCCTCCTCTATTCATCCTCTTCGCCAAAGGTCTCCAGGAAATGACTTCCTGGCTGACATGGCTTCGATGTGTTTTTGTAAACTGTGCAGACCTGGGTGACGGGAACCGCTTTCAAACGACGACTATCAAGTTGCAGACCACAGATGCGACAAATGCCAAACGTGCTCTGTTGTATGCGAATCAAGGCCTCGTCCAATTTCTTGATGTAGTCGCTGGTTCGTTGTGCCTGGAGGAAAGTTTTCTCTCGTTCCATCGCATCAGTCCCTTGCTCTGCCATGTGAAGCGAATATGTGTTGTCATCTCCCCCTTCATTGGCAGCCATAGCGCGGAGTTGCTCACTCAATTCCTCGAGCTCCTTCATGTTCTCCTCACGAATAGCGTGGATCGAATCGCTGAACTTTGCAAGCTCCTTTTTTGAAAACGGTTGATTCGTATTTGTTCCTGTCGAGGGAGAATAAGCTGATGCAGGCAATTGTTTCATTGCCGTCTTTACTGCGATAGCAGATGGTTTTTTGGAAGTTGGTCTTCTCTTTGTCGTAGACCTCTTCCGTGCCGGAGTTCTCGCAGCCTTTTTTGTTACCTTTTTTTTATATGTGGTTTGTTTCAGGCTTTTCTTCTTTCCACCTCTCTTTCCCGATTTCTTTTTGGCGGTGGCTTTAGCGGTCGTCTTTTTCGCTGTCTTGCGTTTCGCGCCCGCAGCTACCCTTTTCTTGGGAACAGATTTCTTTGCTGTCGATTTCTTTTTGGGGGTGGCTTTAGCAGCCGTCTTTTTCGCCGTCGATTTCTTTTTTGTTGTCTTGCGTTTCGCGCCCGCAGCTACCCTTTTCTTGGCAACGGATTTCTTTGCTGTCGATTCTTTGGCAGCACCTCTCTTTGCGGTTGTTGCCTTTTTCTTCGAAGCCGTTGCCTTCGATTTCTTCGCGACCTTTTTGGCCGCTCTCGTAGAAGCTTTACGAGCTGATGTTTTCTTTGTAGTCTTTTTTGCTGCTGCCATTCTCCTGCCTCCGCTCCTGAAAAATAGTGGTTAAGACGAGCTTTATGTTATCTATGCTTCTATGGGTTCTATCGTGATACAACATGGACGATCCGGTTCAATCTCTACCGATACTCCTTCTGAAGGAGCGATGTTGGAGAATTCAACCGCCAATGTCTCTGACATGACATAGTCACGTTGCGATTCCAGAGCAGTAGCCAACTCTCCATCGGTCGCGTAGTGTAAACGAATCCGATCTGTAACATCTAAACCGGAGTCTTTCCGCAGCTTCTGCACGCGGTTTACAAATTCACGAGCGAACCCTTCAGCACGAAGCTGATTGTCTAATTCAGTGTCGAGCGCAACTGTGACGGTCCCTTCTGTTGCGACAAGCCACCCTTCTATATCTTCATTGATGATTTCAATGTCATCGAAGTGGATCTCAAACGAGTCTCCCTCCGACTCAATCACCAGTTGACTGGTTTTCTGCAAGTCTTGGATCTGATTGGGCGACAGACCCGCAATCGAACCCGCTACACGTTTTGCGTCCTCTCCAAACTTTGGTCCGATCGACTTGAAGTTCGGTTTCGCGCTGACCCTGACAACAGTTGATTCTTCATCAGCACCGATGTACTCCACTCTTTTCACGTTCAGCTCTTCGGAGATAATGCTCGCAACATGTTCGTAGTCTTCCCGCTCTTGGTCGGTCGAGACGGCAATCATCAGACGGCGCAATGGCTGACGAACCTTGATGTTCGATTTTTCACGCAGATTTCGTGCCAGGGAGATAGCCGTCTGAGCCCGACTCATACGGCGCTCAAGCTCTTCGTCGATCAGATTCTGGTCTGACTCCGGAGTCATCGTCAGATGAACCGATTCAGCCTCTTCACGGCCAGTGATTCGATTCAGAGACAAGTATATCTTCTCTGAAAGAAACGGGGCAAGTGGAGCCATCATTTTGGCTACGGTAATCAGGCAGTCATAGAGCGTTTGATAAGCGGCAAGCTTGTCTTCGGACATCTCTTCCTTCCAGAAACGACGTCGATTACGACGTACGTACCAGTTTGAAAGATGCTCAACCGTAAACTCTTGAACCAGGCGCATTGCGCGGGACGGGTCAAGTTCCTCCAGATGCTCCGTGTATTCACCCAGGGTTGAGTTCAATACCGATAGTATCCACCGGTCGAGTTCAGCGCGTCCTTCCACAGGCAACGGTTCTTCAGTATAGATGAACTTGTCAATGTTGGCATACATCGCGAAGAACTTGTAACTGTTCTCCAACGCTCGAAAGAAATCAGAGATAACAATACTGACAAGGTCCTGCTCCCGGAACGAGATTGGCGTCCAGGGAGGGGAGCTTGTTATCATGTACCAGCGAATCGCATCTGCTCCATACTTGTCGAGCATTCCGAAAGGATCAATCACGTTCCCACGCGATTTCGACATCTTCTTTCCATCGTCATCAAGTACCATATCGTTGACCAGGACACTGCGATAGGCGACAGAGTCAAAGAGGCCTGTGGCGATTGCGTGAAGTGTATAGAACCATCCGCGTGTCTGGTCAACTCCTTCACAGATGAAATCCCCTGGAAAGTGACTCTCAAACTTTTCCTTGTTCTCAAACGGATAATGCCATTGAGCAAAGGGCATGGATCCTGAATCAAACCAGACATCAATCAATTCGGGTATTCGCCGGTAAACGTTTCCTTCACGACGGAAGATTACGTTGTCGACAAATGGTTTGTGAAGATCAATCTCGAGTCCCGATTCGGAGACGGGAACGAGCGAACCATCAACTTCGATCTCTCCCTGACTCAACTCTTCTATAGAGCCGATCGCAAACATATCATTGGGGTCCTCTTGGTTGACCCAGATAGGGAGAGGGGTTCCCCAGTATCGATCACGTGAGAGCGACCAGTCTTTGTTCTCTTCAAGCCAATTCCCAAATCTTCTTGATCCTATCTCTTCGGTCTGCCACTGAATGGTGTTGTTTGCTGCGATCATTCTATCGGAAAACTCGGTTGTGCGGATGTACCACGAGTCACGTGCAAAGTAGATAAGTGGATTATCACATCGCCAGCAGTGAGGATAACTGTGGGAATAATTCTTCGCATAGTGGAAGACAAGATGCCGCTCTTTTAAGTTGATAACCACATCCTTGTCAACTCCTTCCTCTTCATGGTCCTCAAACGCGATAGTCTTTACCATCCGACCCGCAAATGGACCAACTTCATCGGTGAACCGTCCTCCGGGAGTTACAGGTTGGATAACCGGTAGATTATACGTTCGGGAGACCTCATAGTCATCCTGACCGAATGCCGGTGCAACATGAACAATACCGGTACCATCTTTTGTTGAGACAAAATCGGCAAGAGTGACATAGAAAGCATTCTTGTCAACCGGTACGTAATCAAAGAGCCGTTCGTAGCGAATTCGTTCGATATCGCTTCCTTTGAACTCGGCTTCGATAACCCATTGATGTTCCTTGTCCAAGGTATCGCGACGCGCTGCAGCGAGGATGTATGTCTCGTTCGATTCGGGATCGCGAGCCATCAGGTAATCAATATCCGGACCAACGGCTAACGCGACGTTTGAGATCAGCGTCCAGGGAGTTGTTGTCCAGACGAGGAACTTCGAATCTTCGGGAATATCTATACCATGTCCGGTCTTCTGACCCGGTTGAATCCTGATTTTAACGTAAAGGTTCGGATCACGCACATCCTCGTAACCGAGTGCAAGCTCATGTGAAGAAAGTGGTGTTTCGCAATGTGGACACTGTGGAACGACCTTGAACCCGCGATAGATTAACCCGTTGTTGAACATTGTTTGCAACGCCCACCAGAGGGATTCAATATACTCGTTGGTGCAGGTGATATAGGGATCGTCCATATTGACCCAATAGCCAATCCGCTCGGTCAGTTCACGCCATCCACCTGGTTTGTCAATGTGGCTGTAGACCAGTTCTTTGGCTCGTTGATTAAATTCTGCTACCCCGAACTTTGTCTCGATCTCTCCTTTTTCTTTCAGTCCAAGCTCTTTTTCAAGGGCAATCTCTACCGGAAGACCATGTGTATCCCATCCCGCTTTACGGTGCACACGATAGCCGCGCATCGTTTTATACCTGCAGAATGTGTCTTTCAAAGTACGCGACAAGACATGGTGCATACCGGGCACACCGTTGACTGTCGGTGGCCCTTCAAAGAACGTCCAGGTATTCTCTTCCGGTCGGGTCTCTACCGATTTCTCGAAGATTTGTTCCTTAACCCAGAATTCATGAATCTCCCGTTCAAGCTTAGGATAGCTGACTCTGTCGGTATCAGATAACTGTGGAAACATGTCTTGATCTATCTTCTAACAGGGGGTTCCCGAGCCCCTGCACGTAATAAAAGGTCGGATGTTACGCAATCGGATCAAGATAGGCAAGAGGATATTCAAAGAGGAGGGATGAGGGCGAAGAGAGGAGCAGGAGGCCAACTACGCTCGCCATAATCAGAGTTGTTAGAGGGAGGAAACGGCAGTATAGCCGAGCAGAGTAATTGCGTTGTGGATAGCGTACAATCATGGAAACAATGCTTCGTGCAGTGCTTGTAAGCCGTTGTCTCCATCAGCTTCATCAATACCGAGCAAAACGACATGGTCGCTCGATCCGGCTGCAAGAAGGCGAATTGGTATATTGTGCAATGCAGTTAGCGGGAGAGAAAGAAGAGCGGGAGTATCTCTAAGACCCGAGCCTATCAGGCAGAGAATAGCCATCTCTTTTCGTATCTCAACATTACAGATCGATTCAATTCTGACGTGAAGGCGATCATTCCAGACAGACTTTGAAACAAGAACTGAGGCACGTGACTCCGCAATCACAGCACATTCAATTGGAGCTTGATAATGGGCAAACAGACCAATCGCTCTATCGAGTACTTCACGTTCCATGCCGGGATTGCGGGTTGCGATTTCAACCAATATCAGATCTCGCTTTATGGTTAATGAGTGAAAGCCAGGTGACAGACTGTGATCATCCGGACAGATACGAGTTCCTGGAGCTGATGGAGAATGAGAATTGCGAATAACGACTGGAATATGCTTCGCTAAGGCGGGAAGAATTGTATCCGGATGAATAATCTTTGCTCCAAACCAGGCGAGCTCACGCGCCTCTGTGAACGTCATCTCCGGGACAGCCTTTGCTTCCGGAACAAGTCGTGGGTCGGCTGTCATTACGCCGTCAACATCTGTCCATATCTGAATTTCTTTTGCGCCTAGTGCTACCCCGAACAGCGCAGCAGAGTGGTCGCTTCCTCCGCGTCCAATCGTTGTGGTCACTCCTTCCAGTGTGCTTCCGATAAATCCCTGAGCGATGACCACGTCGTGGCTCTTTTGCAATGGCTGAATCACTTCTGACCCCTTCGGTTCAATTGCCGAGATTATCGGCAGGGCAGAGCCATGCGTCCCATCAGTACTAATGACCTGACGGCTGTCAGCGAGTCCCGTGTTTATACCAGCTTCGCGGAATGCCGTGGTGAGTATTGTAGAGGAGAGCCGTTCGCCGAAGGAAAGAATCGTATCGATCGCACGAGGGGTGGTCTCGCCAAGGAGCATCACACCTCGAACAAGTTGTCGAAGCTCATCAAGAAGAAGACCAAGCTGGCGATCACAACGATGTGGCGACCCATCGTGACACAGATCATCGAGAATGCCGAGATGTCGTTCCGTAAGCTTGTCAATGATAGTGATAGCTTCAGCCTCATTCCGTTCCACACAGAAATTGCCGCAGGCAACCAAATCATTTGTCACACCTGCACATGCTGATGTGACAACGACGGGCGTTTGGCCTCCATTCTCCTTTGTAATCTTCACAACACGACGCATCGCATCAGCATCGCGAACCGACGTTCCTCCAAATTTCAAAACAATCGTATCGCGTTCACTCATGTGAGGTATGGCCGTTTGATGACGGCATTACTTCAATAGGAGGTTGGTTCTCCGGGCGTTGCTTGGGCACATGTAATATCCCTTCTTTGATGAGCCATTGCACCATATCCTTGACATCTTCGAGTGACAGGTTATACATCCATGCAAATCGCCATTGGTCGATTGGGCCTCGCCAGACTTCGATAAGAAACGCCTGATCCATGGAAAGCTGTTCCTTCTCGGCGATGACATCGAGTGCTCTCTCAACAAAGACTTTGCCATCGTTTTCAATGATGTCCTCGCGAGTAAAAAAGAAATTCTCCTGTCTCTCAAGATCACAAATTGGGAAGCCGCGCTGACCGAGAAGAAAACTCGGAAGATGTGCCATACTGACATAATATTGGTGCTCATCCTCTTCAGTCCACAGATCATCCCAAACAGGTCTGTCGTGATCTCGCAGCCAGTCAAAAAAGTCACGTTCCCTTTCCGGAAGGCGAATCATGGTATTGTAACCAAAAAGAGATGTCAATTCTTGGGCCTGCTCAGCTGTGAGGCAAGCAACATCTTCGGTACGTAGTTCTTTGAACGCAGCAGATACTTCATGCTCTTCTTCCAACTCTGCTTTCAGCCTTGTAAATGCTTGCTGATCCATTGATGAGTTTTATTTGGTTGCGAAGTTTTGATTAGGGTGAACTTACGGACGTTCCTTGATAGAAGGAAGTGTCTGTGTGTCGCGAGAATCAGACTAATCGGGACAAGCCTCTATATTTGTTGCGACGAACAGTACCAGATATCAATGCCAGTAATGACGACCAATATAAAAGGACAACTCAATCCTGTTAGAATCTTCTGTGATTTCGATGGAACGATTTCAACAAAAGATATCGGCTATGATCTGTTTGATCGCTATGGAGAACAAACACCCTGGCATGATGATCTGGTTGACGAGCGCATTGGTATCCGCGAATATTGGCTGGGGGTTGTCGGAACGCTTACTCATATACTAACCGATCATCTCCTTGATGAATACCTGCGGACAATTCCTATTGATAATGGTTTTGCCGAGCTACTGCAGCTGGTTCGGGACCACAATGTTCCCTTCACTGTGCTCAGTGATGGATTGAGCATTTATCTGCATCGCTTCCTCACGTTGAATGGGTACGATGATCTTGAAATCGTTTGCAATGAAGCGTGGAATGATGATGAAGGAAAACTACAGGTCAGGTTCTCGCATGCTGCCGATGGTTGTGAATGCCCTTCCACCGTCTGCAAACGTAATGTTGTTCTGACAAGGTCTGCCCCAGACGAACGAATCATATACATCGGTGATGGATCGAGCGATTTCTGTCCGGCAGAATGTGCTGACGTCATCTTTGCGAAAGGAAATCTTGCTGCCTACTGCAACAAAAACGGACTGCCGCACCACTCGTGGAAACATCTGGCGGAAGTTGTCAAGGAGTTGGAAAAAATCCTTACGCGTCGAAGAATTCGTCCAAGGCGACAGGCAGAGTTAGCTCGCAAGAGGGTATGGGAAAGTGGATGAAATCAACTAAAAATGCAAAGGAAAAATTAAAAAAGGGGAGATGCTATTCCCCAAGTATTGAAATCAGTTTTTGAATTTTGCATTGTATTTAGATTCCCATAACCGGCTTCAGGTATTCCCAGCCTTCGCCGCGGATGTCTTCCCATGAAACACCATCTTCTTCGCTTCCCGGCATGATGAAGGAGGCATCAGCATAGCTGTACTCGAAGTCGATGTATGGGACTGCATCGGTCAAGTCACCGAAGCCACTTTTGCTAAAGTAGTCTTCCTCCTCAATCTCCTCAATCTTCTCAAAGAAAGGTGAAAGGACGTCTGTATTTTCGAGTAGGAAGAGGAGTGTCACAACAACGTAACTCTTGTCACTGCTGAGTCGATGCATTTCATCAATATTATCGCCAAGTTCTTCCTCTTCAGTCGCCATCATTGCGGTGAGACTTGTCACCCATTCATTGAACTCGGCATCTGCTTCTCCCTTCTTCGTAATAAAATCCCAGTAGCCATATTCAAGGAAAGGCAGGTCTTCGCGCAGGAGCGCAGCGATCCGTTTATAGTACGAACGCTTTTCTGTCGGAGTCTCAATCGAACTTCCACTCTCAATCACGTTATGGAGCTTTTCCCGCAGAGTATCTTCACCATAGACGTTGATGGCAAATTGCACACCAAAGAAAACCGTATCTCCCTGGCGCTCAAACATCGAACCGATTTTCGAGAAGAATCCGCGACGATTGTACATGGTGATTCAATTCAAAATTCAAAAGGAAAAATTAAAAAAGGGAAGGGCTGAATTCATTATGAAACGTTGAGAATCTGTTGTGGCGATTAAAAGGAGAGGCTACGGAAGAATCGCTCCTCCCCCTTTTTAAACTGTGCATTTGTAATCTTGAATGGCTGTGTTCTAAACAGCATATTATTTCGCCGTCCCTTAAACATTACCATTCAAGCTCTATATGGTTCTATTTGTGCAAAGCTC
>JAGWAZ010000006.1:80857-113095 GCA_021296135.1 Chlorobiota bacterium
TATCGTTCGTGTTGGTTTTACGGAGATTTCGTTGTTACTAAGAGTTCATAAGGCTAAAGATACATATCTATTTCAGTTCCTTATTAGAACATAGCGTTTTGAATTAACCTGAAGATCTCCTTCCTCCGCTTCGTCCGAATGAACCGGATCGTCCTGAACCGCTGCTTCTTGTACGTGATGAGGCGCTGGTATATGAGGTCTTCCCATTTACTGTCCGAGTTGAAACACGACCAAATCCAGCTGGTTTTGTCTTGCCAACGCCGGCTCTGCCCCCTTGAGTTGCAGAGGAGAACGTCGTTGGTCGCCGAGTAGGCGAATAGTTTGGTCTTCTAACTGTCGAAGGAGAACGGAGCGAGCCATAGTTATAGGCCCTGACCGGCAGGAACATTGGATAGAATGCGTAGAAGAACGGACTGTAATAGGGATGTCCACCGTAATAATAGGTCCGGTGTGTTGATGATGTACCTTCATCGACCTCACCAAGCTCGGCAATTGACTCTGCGCTTGGCGGTTGGAAATCTGTCAAAGGCATCATCGTGACCTGAATGCCAGCATCACGGTAGGCGACAAACTCCTCGTTCAGATCATCAAGTTCCTCCGTCCGTTTCTGGTCAGGGGTTGTGTAGATAATGCTTTCAATGTTTTCAGCCTTCAGATTTTCAGCTGTCGGCATTGTGGCGATATACCGGTTGTCAAAGGCATCCCTGCTATCACGGTACGGAGTAAGACGGTTACTATCCATGGCAAAGACTGTCGGCCCACCCTCCGAGCGTTTTTCCTTGTTCTCCTCAACTTCCTCCGCATAATAGAGCATAGCACCGAGTGTCTCCTGTGAGGGGACAACACCATTCGGGTGAGGCCAGTTATCGAATGTGGTGACGACGTCGGCATAATCCGATAGAGCTGCTGCGTACGCAACCGCCTCCGGTCCCGGAAGATCTACCACGATAGCAGTACTACCCGGGTTCTTGCTCTCTTCAAGGAGTTCTTTCATTCCAAGACCGCGCGAATAGGCCTCATCCATGGTTTTCGAATGAACCGGCTGTACTGAGTTCTTCAACGAGGGCTGGTTCAGCGAGTTGATGAGTTCAGAAGAGACGAATTTTTTGTTTGCTTCTTCTGCGGGACCCCACGCCGTACGAAGCTTTTCAGGGTCGGTATACACTTTCCAGCCATCGATGGAGTTCTTGCTGTCGGTTGGAGAGGCATTTTTAAGTGCAAGTCTCTTTGATTCTGCTCCAACGTTCCAGCCAGATTCTTTCTGAACATCGATAGCATCTTTTGCGTTTGCAGCGGCCTCTTCGCTATCAAAGTCATCGTCACCACCGCAGCCAATCATGACGCCTGCTGAAGTCAGTAGAGCAGCCCCCGCGCCAATTGCCGCGAGACGTTTACCCACCTGTCGGCGATTAAGAGATTCTTCCCACCAGTTCTGTCCTTTCTCCTCGTGTTGTTCAAATTCCTTGTTCATGCTTGTTGTAAATGGCTATGAATGATAGTTGTTCGATTACCTATTTCTTAACCTTGGTCTTCTTTGTGCTAACATGTCGGTAGTGAGTAGCGGGTAGTGAGCTATCAGTCTGCACCACTGCCTGCGACAAAAGCTGTCTACTACAGACTCTATTAACCCACAACTCTATAAACCCTATGAACTCTACCAACTTCGGAGTGCAAAGAATACACAAAAGAGTCACGTCTCAACAAATGTTGGTACAGTCACTGCCCGATAGTCAGTTGAGGCAGAAGAGAATCGAGCAAAGATACCGCCTGCCTTGCCACCGATCAAGAAGAGACCATAATTCGGGACCATTCCATTTTCATCTTCCGCTGCATGAAAATACTCTTGAGCAATCCATCGTTCAGGGATGGCGTCCGTTACAATCCTTTCCCAGGTTTCAGCCGGAGTAATTCTTCCAATAAGGACTTCATCTCCTTCACAACCGAAGTCAGTCTTCAACACCCAACACTCTCTTTCACGTAAAAGAGTATTACTGTCAACGTCACAGAGTCGGAATGTGGGAGGGATGTACGCACGAATTGCATCCTGGGATTCATTGCTGAAGCGATGAATTTCCTTGTGCATAAGTGCCATTGCAAGTTTGTTTTGTGCGAGAATTGCCCCGAACGGGTTAACAACGGCCACACGACCATCAACATCTGCTCCGAGAATTGCCTGAAGTGGCTCATCGAGCGGATCAGGATCGAGATATTCTTCGTCATGGAAAAGAACCGGTTCCCGTTCACCCCACCAGTCAGTTTTATAATGTCGTAATGCAATGTGTATCCGTTGTCCGAACATCCGGAGTGTGCCGTCAGGGGCTCGTGTCAGATTATAGGGTGATCCGAGAACGACCTTCCAGTTCTGATTCTCCAGCCAGGTGCGGTAGAGTTCAATCATAGACAAGTCTTCAGGTATATCAGTCGGATAGATGATACCGACAGTCGGTTGGTCGGGGACGTGTTCGCCAAAGGTTGCTCGGTAAGAAGACCTGATCATTCTGAGGAACTTCTCTTCAAACTCAGCATTTGGATCGATCAGATCAGGATGAAAACGATGGCGGAGTTTATTAAGGATAACTGCCTCCGGTTCCCCGCTTGGAGTATCGGCGTTCAACTCGCAGATGCGAATGCTACCGTCGTTCAATACAAAGGCATCGGCTCGCGCGATACCATGCCATGCTCCTCCCGATGAAATCCACATCACTTTCTGCCATGGTGTGAGATAGAAGGAACGTTCGAGTAGATCCTCGTCGTTGTAGACAAGATGAATCATCTCTGCATAAGCCGTACCAACTGACGTAATAGCTTGGCAAAAACGTTGGTGTTCTCCTTGCGTGAGTATGATCGGTTCGAGTCGAAATCGTTCTTTTCCTTCGACCCATGGGTCGCTAATAATGCAGGTGTTTATCAGCTCCTGAGCGAATAGACCATACTCCTCTTGGTCAATTGAATTCAGTCTTGCTTCTTGGTGCTTTTCCATGCCGGGAGTAGGTTACCCTGATTTTTACGTACAGTATAACGCTTATCGGATGCCCTCCAAGCGGTTCGATTATGATGTGGCAGGTTTTTTCCATATTCATGCTCTGCTTCGGAGCACCATAGCAAAGGCTGCCCTCAAGCGACATAACAGTCGAGGGTGGCTTTTTGTAGGAATGTGGTTTGAGAAAAACCTTCTTATTCATCCTCCAAAACAAATCGATCAGCAATCTCATCTGGTATGTCTGCGATGAACCGGGACGGTTTTGTGAGGGTCATCCCCATCTCACGGTCGTACAGATTAAGTGGGTAGGAGAGGATGAGTCGATTCTTTGCACGAGTTGCAGCAACGTACATCAAACGTCGCTCTTCTTCCATGTCATTCAGGTCTTCGGCAGCCCAAAATGAAGGGAAACGTCCGTCGAGCGCTGTTAGAATGAAAACGGTATCCCACTCAAGTCCCTTTGCACTATGGATTGTTGAGAGTACCAGCTTCTCATCATCCTCTCCCGCTTCCAGTCCCACGACCGAGTCAGTTGGCGGTTCGAGCGCCATGTCGGCCAGGAAGGAATTGAGTGAGCGGTAGCGATCTGCAATTTCCGCAAAGACTTCAATGTCTTTTTCCCGCTTTGAGTAATCATCATACTTCCCTTGCATTATTGGCCGGTAATACTCGATTAATCGTTCTACCTTCTCAGGGACTGGTATTTCCTCAGATCCGATTAAGCTGAGGAAGCGGAAGAGAGAGCCGACCCGTTCGTTCCCCGGAGCGTTTTCGGCAGATTCTTCATTGAGGCGGAGCTCGCCGCTGGAAATCAGATCTATGACATTCTGCGATGTACGAGGGCCAACACCTTCAAGTAAGAGAAGAATCCTGTTCCAGCTCACGACATCCTGTGGATTGTGAACTACACGAAGATAAGCCACGAGATCTTTCACGTGCGCAGCCTCAATAAACTTGAACCCACCCATCTTTATGTATGGGATGTTCACCTTGTTCAGTTCAATCTCCAGATCGAATGAAAGAAAACTGGAGCGGAAGAGAACTGCGATATCACTTAACTCTGTTCCCTGTTCCCGAAGTTCCAGTATCATCTGCACAATAAACTCCGATTGTAATTGATCGCTCCCCGTGGCAACAATCATCGGAGTCTGACCACCAGTCCGCCGTGTATAAAGATGCTTCTCATACTTTTCCACAGCACGTCGAAGAATCTCATTTGTAAAATCGAGGATTGGCTGGCTTGATCGATAGTTCTCTTCGAGCTTGACAATCTCGGTTCCAGGAAACGCCTTTGGAAAATCCATGATGTTCCTGAAGTTCGCTCCACGAAAGCTGTAGATTGATTGCGAGTCATCCCCAACCACCATAACGTTTTTATGCTTTTCTCCGAGCAGCCGGACGATCTCGTGCTGAAGCTTGTTCGTGTCCTGATACTCGTCAACCATAATGTAGCGGTGCTTGTCGGCAAGGTGCTTGCGAATATCTTCGTGACGGTCGAGCAGCAGTGCCATGTTGACCAGAAGGTCATCGTAGTCCATCAGGTTATGGCCTGCTTTGTAATCTCGATAGGTACGGGCAAGTCCCTCAATCTCCTCGATCTCTCGTCGAAAATGAGAGTAAGCCTCCTCAACAAACTCTCTGACCGGTATAACGCGATTTATCGAAGCTGAGATGATCGATCCAAGCGTTCGTTTGCGTGGAAACCGCCGGTTCTTGGCATCGAGTCCCATCTGCCCCCGCAGAAAGTTGATGGCATCTTCAGCATCGCCTTGATCGAGTATTGTGAAGTTGTTCTGATAGCCGAGGAGTTTTGCGTAACGACGAAGCGTCAAGTTTGCGAAGGAATGGAACGTGCCGCCTTCAACTTGTTCGGCACGTGAGCCAACAAGGATAGCAGCCCGACGAAGCATTTCGGCAGCAGCTTTCCGGGTGAACGTCGTCAGCAGGATGTTGTCGGGACGGATACCGGACTCAATCATACGAGCAACACGATAGACCAATGTCCTTGTCTTGCCCGTTCCGGCACCGGCAATGACAAGGATCGGACCTTCAGTTTGCTCAACCGCCGCGAGCTGTGCAGCGTTCAACTCGTCGCTGTAGCGAATACTCAAGTGAGTTCCTTCGACTTCGTCTCGTCTTTTCAGAACGATCTTTTTGTGCCGTGCAGGCCGGGTCTCTTCAGCTTCACCGGTGAGAGCAGGAAGGTTAGGGTTCTGTTGATCTGAGTCGTCGTGATTCATGAAACGAAGGTACGGAAATGCAGGGTGATCTTGTTAATCGTTATACGTTCTCTTTCTCAGATCGAATTCAAGGAGCAATATAGCCGGTCGCTTGCGGATTTCTGGTTCAGCTTCCTCCATTAATACGACGGGCCGGTAGTTACTCTTCTTTCGCTTGAAGCGTATGGTGATAGTCGTCGATACTGTTTGCAGGCCGTATAGCAATGCCATCTGTCAGAAATGATAAGTGCCGACAAAAGTTCGTCGACACTCTCAGTCTGTTTTGGCTTCTACAGGCCATGCTTCGACGGCTTTATGTTGTCGCGACAACTTCATTCAACTTTGCTAATGCTACCTTGATTCGGTCAAGAGCCATCTGAATGTTCTCAATCGAGTTAGCATAGCTGAAGCGGATAAATCCTTCGCCGTGAGCGCCGAAAGCTGTTCCACTTAGACAAGCTACCCCAGCTTCGTTCAGTAAATAGTGGGCCATGAACGCCGATGAGCGACCTGTCCCTTCAATGTTCGGGAAGACGTAGAAAGCCCCATGTGGAGGGTGGCAACGGAAGCCAGGAATCTCGTTGAGTCCATCAACAATTGCATCTCGACGACGTTTGAACTCAGTAATCATCTTTTGGGCAGCATCCTGTGATCCGTTCAATGCTTCGATGCCAGCCATTTGTGTAAAGCTGGCCGTGCAGCTTGTGCAGTTCGTCTGAAGTTTGGAAACAAGCGCAGCGATTGCCGGAGGCATTACACCGTAACCAAGCCGCCACCCGGTCATTGCGTAGGTCTTTGAGAAACCGTCCAACATTATTGTCCGCTCTTGCATATTCGGGAACTGCAGAATTGATCTATGCTCAAACCCAT
Source organism: Chlorobiota bacterium (assembly GCA_021296135.1). Taxonomy (GTDB): domain Bacteria; phylum Bacteroidota; class Ignavibacteria; order OLB7; family OLB7; genus JAGWAZ01. The sequence continues at coordinate 86,927 of JAGWAZ010000006.1, forward strand.
CATAGGTAATCCTCGAATATATTTCATCGCTGAAAATGATCATATTGTGCTGTTCGGCAATCGTGGCAATATCTCGGAGATCATCCTCAGTCAAAACGCCACCGGTCGGATTCTGAGGGGAGTTGATGATGAGCATCCGGGTCTTTTCAGTGATGCGTGATTCGAGGTCGGCCAAGTCGAAACGAAACTCCTTCTCTTCCTGAAGTGGAAGCGGCACAGCTTTTGCTCCCAAGAAGTTGATCACCGATTCATAGATGGGAAAGCCTGGATTCGGGTAGATTACTTCGTCACCTTCATCGATGGTTGCCATCATACCAAAGAACATGATCGGTTTAGCACCTGGCGTAACCACGACTTCATCAGGGGAGACATCAATGCCACGGGTCTTTGCAACGTATGCAGCAATTGCTTCACGTGCGTCGGGCATGCCGGGAGAAGGCCCGTAGTGAGTGAAGCCGTTAGCCAGGGCATCACGGCCGGCATCAATGATGTTTTGCGGAGTATCAAAGTCCGGCTCGCCAATCTCCAGATGAACAATATCCCGTCCCTCTGCCTCAAGTGCTTTTGCCTTTACGAGAACTTCGAATGCCGTCTCGGTTCCAAGCCGTTCCATGCGATTTGCAACGTGCATTGTGGTCTCCAGATTAATGGTATGAGTGTACTAAAATGTTTGTTCTCAATATAAGCAACACGGATGAACGCAAATGGATGAGGGTAATAGAGATAGATAACAACGTAATTCTGAGATACTCACATTGCCTCGCTTGCGAGTTCCGGAAGAATCTCGGCAATTCCCTGAAAGAGTCTTTCAAGATCATCTTGAGTGTTGTATCCCTGGATCGATATGCGAATTATCTGTTTCCCGTTCCAATCGAAGACCGGAATTTCAACTCTGTATTCATCAAAGAGCCGTTGTTGAAGCAGATGACCATCGACATGTTCTGGCAGAAGGAAAGCACACATCTGCACAAACCATTCAGGCGAGTTGGGGGAGAGTGCGATAAATCCGAATCTGGTGGAGAGTTCGGAACGTGCTTTCACAACCAGTTCATGACATCGTTCCCGAACGCTCGGCCAATCATGCTCGCGCTGAAAGTTTATCGCTGCTCCGGTGGCAAGAGCAGGCGCCGCTTCACGTGTCCCTTGATACTCGTGGTGGTCGATAAACTCGGAATCCCCTTCATCTTCAGGCTCCCATCCCCAGCTCACAACCAGAGGATGTAATAGCTTCTGCATTTCCTGGCGTGCATAGAGGAAGGCCGATCCTTTTGGTGCACAGAGCCACTTATGCAGATTACTTGTGAAGAAGTCGGGATTAATTTTCTGGAAATCAAGGTCAATTTGTCCGATTGAGTGAGCACCGTCAATAAGGGTGATGATACCACGTTCACGCGCAATCTGACAGAGCTCCTCTACCGGCAACGTCAATGCTGTCGGCGATGTGATATGGCTGATGAACAGAACTTTGGTTTGGTCGTTCATCCCTTCTACAACTCGTTGGACAATGTCCGGTTGGGTTGTAACCGGAACCGGAATTTCAACACGATTTAGTACGAACCCATGCTTGCGACGGAGGAATTCCCACATCCTATCACACGCTCCGTATTCATGGTCAGTTGTGAGAACTTCATCACCCGGACCAAGCTCCAATGACCGGGCAACGATATGAACGCCGACAGTCGCGTTCGCGACAAAGACCAGATCAAGGGGATCGGCGTTAATAAATCTTCCCAGGTCTTCACGTGCCGTTCGCATAAGGTCGGCAAACTTCCTTGCATGATTTTCAACCGGACTGCGTTCAAACTCTCGTTGCCACTGTTGATACTCTTCAAAGACCGGATGTGGACATGCGCCGAAGGAGCCGTGGTTCAGAAATGCAAGCGCGGGATCAAGGAGAAAGAGGGAACGAAGGTGGTCATTGGGGTTTAACGTTGTGGTTGCTTGTTCAGTTGTTCTCATGTATATGTGTGTTGTCTTAGTTGCTCAGTTCCAAGATTTACGGATACTCCGAGGGATCGTCACTGAAGCGATAGTACTTTGTACCATTGATCTCAACGGTTGCTCGTTCAGGATCGTCATCTCCTCTGCTGAGGAAGGTAGGGCCAACTGACAGAGTAATTCTTTTGGGATCTTCAAACCTTGTGCTCTTTTCAGAGGCTCCTACAAGCATCGAGTCGGATACGCAGGAGCCGTCCGATTCGATCATTCTTCCACCTTCCAGTCGAAGCCATTCGGTTACCCTTAGCTCCAACCCATCGGTGCCGGTTCGCTCCCAGCCCCCTTTGCTCCAGACCAGACGTTTTGCGCAGTCCATCTGGTTCTCATTGAGGATAAACGTCCCATCGGCAAAGAACTGATAGGCAGTTGACCACCCAGTTGCCATTGTTCGGCTGTCCTGCCAAACTCCAACGAGAGGATCATCTTCATGAGAGCCTTTATCTTCAGGCTTGTTCTGTATATCCATCTCTTGAGATGAGGCTTCAGGGAGATTCACTATGGTGTCAGAGGCATCATGCTCTTCCACACGAACTTTTTCTCTGTTTCCGCAAGCTATAAAAATAGCTCCATGCCGAAGCATGGGGTAGAAGATTGCCCCGTTCACCAAAGCACCATCGGTGCGAGCCTGATTCAGGAAACGGTTCGCTCCTACGGAGCTGATTTCGAGTCGCGTAGCGACCTTTGATCTAAGAATGTCGATCAACGATGTTCGATCTATGATCTATTTGTTTTGGCTATATGCTGAATAAACGGCTGAATCAGAGAATGTTTTCCAGGTTTGCCAAGTTGATAGCCCGGCAAAAGCGTAGTAAGCCAATTGTTGACTATCGCCTTGAGCCGCATAGCGACTAAGAGCATCCGAAGCATCCCAAACGAACCGTCCGTAGTCAACAGGGATCTCGGTTGAGAGAACCTTCTGCCCGAGCACATCGGTGATCTGAAGACTTCCCTTGTTCCCCTGTCTCCGCCACTCCTTGTTCCCTTCTGCCAGGAAACAACGACTTCTCCCGATGAAGGATCAGGACATTTTTTTACGGTGATGCTTTTCCTCCCTGGCCCTATCTTTCGATTCCATGAGCCGTACTTTATCCATCGGGTTGCTTGACAGGACACCTGGCTGGGATATCCTGCTGGAGTGGACAGGCGCTCCCTGGCGAGTTGTGCACAATGTGTCAGAGCTTTCCGTTGAACGCTTTGCCCTTATAATAACCAACCGACATCTTTGGAAGGAAGAGATTGAGGCTGTTGAGGCGTTTGTTTCCTCCGGTGGGGCGGTTCTTGATATCGGCCGATTCCTTCCACACATGATGCCGAATGCAATCGAACGCCGATGGTTTACTTCTGTTTTGTCGGGCGCATCCGATGCGTTCTCTACAGGTATTCCTATTCTTGATCTTCACGGCAGAGGTGTTGGACCTCGACAGAGGGATCTGCTCAACGGCTTGCTTGGGTTCTTCCCGATGGGACGGGGAGTTGTAGCGACTCTCGGGATTGATCCGGGATTGATGATGTATGACTATCGAGCCAGAGCCAAACGCTTCCCAGGCCTTGACGGTAAACATCCTGCAGAGCGTGTTGCACGGTTGACCAAGGGTGAGATCGGATTGTTACTTCGTAGGATTGTCGTTCATCTGTTCCATGAACAACGTCTTCCGTTTGTTCGCAAGCGTTCTTTCCCGGCCGATGCATCGAATGTCTTCTGCTTCCGTGTCGATAGTGACTATGGGAGCCGGGAGCAGATCGATGCTCTCTACGACGTTGCCCGGTCAACATCCATGCCGATGACCTGGTTCATTCACACGGAAGGACATTCGGGATGGCTTGATCGCTTTGTCCGGTTTGAAGGGCAGGAGAGTGCCTTTCATTGTTCGCGACATAAAACGTTTCCTGAGAAGGAGAGAAATCTGGCAAACATGCAAGAGGGTTGCAGAGCTTTGAAGGATGCCGGGCTTGAGGTCTCGGGATATGCTGCCCCAAACGGAATCTGGCACCATGGTATAGCCCAGGCAATAGAGGAACAGGATTTTCTTTATTCATCGGAATTCGGGCTGGCCTATGATGCTCTTCCGTTCAATCCGATTCTACCAATGAATCGTCGCGTCAACAACGACTTCTACCGAGCGCTTCAGATTCCGGTCCATCCGATTTCAGTTGGCAATCTCGCGCGTGTTGGTATTTCAGATGAGCGAATGATTGATTACTATAAGAATGTGATTGCCTGGAAAGAGTATAGTCAGGAGCCTTTAATCTTCTATCATCATCCAACACATGAGCGATGGGGAGTGGTGGAACAGATTATTGAAGCGGCGCATAACCCGAACGTTCTCCTTCTGAGGTTCGGAGAATATGCCGAGTGGTGGTCCAAGCGAACGGTGAGTCAGTTTGAAGTGGCTCTTGATGATGGGAATTTGAACCTGTACTCCTATAACCGGGATTCATCCGTTTTTCTTGATCTGTTTTTTGATGATGGAACTGTTGGAATTGTGAAGGATGATGGAATGATTTCTCTTGCGGATATACCGAAGATGTATCCTTCCAACCCACCCGAGAGTCGGGAGAAACATAGTCACCTGCGAAAATTTTCGTTCACTGTTGCGCGACGTGCGTTGCGTGACTCTTTGATCAGGATGGGCCGATGAAGGTCTGCTTTATCGCGCAACAGAGCGTCTCGATGGTTGGCGGCGGACCGTTTATTCAGCTACGAGAGACAGCCCGTTATCTCCCGGAGTTTGGAGTCGACGTTGAGTGGTTTAATCAGTGGGAGGATTTTCCGCCAGACAAGTACGACCTGGTTCACATCTTTGGTGCAAGCTTTATGAGCTATGATATCGCACTTCGCCTTCATCACTTTGGAATACCTTTCGTTGTCTCGTCGATCTTCTTCACAATGCGCTCTCCTCGTTCTGTTCGTACCGCTCGACGTGTTATCAGGCTTGTATCACGTCTCCTTAGAGGTCTTCGGACGGACTATACATTCACCGCGGATATTTGCCGAATGAGTAGAATGGTGCTGCCAAACACTGCTGCCGAGGCAGAGATTATCGTGAAAGGGATGGAAGTTCCATCAGCTAACGTCCGGATTATTCCTAACGGAGTCGACCCCCGTTTTGCGCAGGCTGATCCTGCGTTCTTTGTCAACAAATATGATGTCAGGGATTTCGTGCTGAACGTCGGGCATATCGGAACGGGCCGGAAAAACCTGTTGAACCTGATCCGGGCAATGAAGGATATAGATCGTTCTCTTGTGATTATTGGCAAGGTACAGCAAGGGGAGTATGCCGACGTCTGTCTTCGGGAGGCGAAGGCCAATCCTCATATAACGATTATTGAAGGCTTGCCAAATGATTCCGGGATGCTTGCTTCAGCCTATGCCGCCTCCGAAATCTTTGCGTTGCCTTCTCTGTTTGAAACTCCTGGAATTGCTGCGCTTGAGGCTGGCCTTGCTGGTGCAAAGATCGTTATCACGCCTTATGGTGGAACGCGTGATTATTTCGACGATGAAGCGATCTATGTGGAGCCAAGATCTGTAGAATCAATTAAAAAAGGAATTGAGGAGAGTCTCCGACTACCGAAATCGACAACATTACGTAAGCGCATTTTAGGTGAATACACATGGAGGAACGTCGCAGAAAAGACGGCACAGGCATATAAAGATGCGTTGTCATAGTGTGGGATTTGAAGCGAAGAGATAACGGGTCGCTCCTACGGAGCTTGTTCAAGCCAAGCCCCTTGCTAGCCCTGCACTTCCGTACAGGGCTAAGGACAGCTCGCCACTCCCTGGCGGAAGCTAGCCCAGCCGTAAACGACTGGGCTAGCTTTGCCCTCATCGTCCCAGCCGTAAACAGCTGGGCTAGTTTCCCAACCGAGCGTCGCTACGCGACTTGAACAACATTGCAATGGCAATCTTCAACCCCGTGTTTCCGCCTGGTCTATACTACGGCAGCCATGTGGAAACTTGTTTGTAAAGTTATTTACCCGTTATACCTTCCCGTTGTCCTAAATTGTGGTTTGAACAACTATGAATTACAACAACGATTTCATCGTCTATTTTGACCCATTTCAAATACCGGGCGTTTTCGGGATAGAATGAGACTTTTTCAAGTCTTGTCCATCTCGCTTCAAGATGATGCCGATCAGGAGTGCGGGTCGGTCTCTGTTGTATACGGATGTTTACGTAAACATGGGGCTTGGCTTTGTAATGTTGAGTCCAATAACGAAGAGACTTTGTTGCAGTTCAGTAAAAGGTGATGGAAGTTCTACCAGTCTATACATACGACCACCCGATCCTTCGTAAGAAGCTGAGGCCGGTTGAGGAGATCACCGAAGAAGTGATCGAGCTCGCGCTTGCAATGCACCGTACGATGAAGAATGCTGACGGGATTGGTCTTGCAGCCAATCAGGTCGGTCGTGATATGCAGATGTTGGTTATCGACCTCAGCCATACGGAGGGGAATGAAGATGTAAAGCCATTGACCGTGATAAACCCGGCGATCAAAGCATACTCCGAAGAAGAAGTTCCGTTCGAAGAAGGATGTCTGAGCCTGCCCAATCTTCGAGCAGATGTGATTCGCCCCGAAGCAATCCAGGTCAAGTTTTATGATACGGCAATGAAGGAACATGAAATGGAAGCCGATGGTCTTCTTGCTCGTGTGATGCAGCATGAGGTCAACCATCTTCATGGAATCTATCTCTTCGATCATCTCTCTCCAATGCGCAGAGCATTGCTGAAGAGGAAACTTCTGGGGATCAAGCGGGGTGAGGTTGAGACTGATTACCCGCTTTGGAGAGATGAAGGATGAAAGAATATGCGTTGTTGCTCTCCTTATCCCAGCTGGGGAATCAGGGTCTGGATGAACACGTATTGGGAAAGAGTTGGGGTGAGGGCCATTGGTGATTTTTCTTTTGAACTTTTACATGACTCATGACTTCGCAGGAATTACGTCGTTCGTTTCTCGACTTTTTCAAGGATAAAGGGCATACGGTTGTCCCTTCTCTGCCAGTGATCCCGCACGGTGATCCAACCCTCTATTTCACCAATGCAGGAATGAATCAGTTCAAGGATGTCTTCCTTGGAACCGGTTCTCGTGATTATTCCCGGGCAGTCGATACACAGAAGTGTATTCGGGTTTCCGGAAAGCACAATGATCTCGAAGAGGTTGGACATGATACCTACCATCATACCCTCTTTGAGATGCTCGGCAACTGGTCGTTCGGCGACTACTACAAGGAGGAGGCGATCTCTTGGGCGTGGGAACTGCTGACAGGGGTCTGGGGAGTTGATCCTAAGCGACTTCATGTGACTGTCTATCGAGCCGACGATGGAAGTGAACAGGATGATGAAGCCTATGAGATCTGGAAGAAACAACCGGGACTCGGTCCCGATCACATTCATTGGTTTGGGGTGGAGGATAACTTCTGGGAGATGGGAGAGACCGGCCCATGCGGCCCATGCTCCGAAATTCATTTCGACAGAACGGCTGATCTTTCCGGTGGCCCTCTTGTCAATGTCGGCGTGCAGGATGTGATCGAAATCTGGAACCTTGTCTTTATCCAGTTCAATTGTGATGCGGAAGGAAAGCTACATGAGCTCCCGGCAAAACATGTTGACACCGGTATGGGTTTCGAGCGGGTATGTGCAGTGATGCAGGGTGTGCAGAGCAATTACGATACGGACGTCTTTACTCCATTGCTGAGAGCAATCGGGGAGATTGCCGGAAGCGAGTATACCGGTTCAATCGATGAGAAGAAGGACATTGCAATGCGTGTGATTGCCGATCATGTTCGTGCCCTCTCCTTTGCGATTGCCGATGGTGCCGTGCCGGGCAATACGGGACGTGGCTATGTGCTACGCAGAATCCTTCGACGCGCTGTCAAGTATGCTTTCCTTGATCTCGACGTGAAGGAACCACTCCTCTACAAATTGGTTCCCACACTTGTGGAGACGATGGGGGAGACCTTCCCAGAAATAGTCAAGCAGCAGGAGTATATCGAAAAGATCATCAAAGCGGAAGAAGAAGGCTTTCTCGAAACTTTGGAGCATGGAGTCAAGGAGTTTACGAGTCGTATTCACGATGGAAGAATTACCGATGCCGACGCTTTTATGCTCTACGACACCTTTGGCTTCCCCCTCGACCTAACTGTACTGATGGCACGTGAACAGGGAATGACGGTCGATGTCGAAGGCTTTAACAAGCTGATGGAAGAGCAGAAGCAACGTGCACGCGACGCTCGCAAATCTGTTTCGCAGGAAGTGAGTGATCTGCAGATTGACGGGTCAACTGAATTTGTCGGATACACGGAAGAAGAGATCGAGGCTTTTGTTTTAAAAGTCGTAGAAGGAGGAGTTGTGCTCGACAAAACTCCTTTCTATGCTGAAATGGGTGGTCAGGTAGCTGATACAGGTGAGATTGTTGTTGGTGGTGAACACTATCGGATTGATGATGTCCGCAAGGTGGGGGATGCCTTCGTTCATATCGTTGTGGATGACGTAGAAGTCAAGAAAGGGGAGAGCGTTCATGCCGAGATAGATCATGATCGTCGCGCAGCGATTGAGCGGAATCATTCGGCAACGCATATTCTGCATGAGGCACTGCGCTGGGTGTTGGGAGATCACGTGCAACAGGCCGGTTCGCTTGTTGCCCCTGACCATCTTCGTTTTGACTTCAATCATTTCAGCAAGGTGAGTGAAGAGGAGTTGCGAGATATCGAAAGTTTGGTGAACGAGAAGATTCGTGAAGCTATTGCAGTTGAAACCGAAGAGATGGCTTTTGATGAAGCACGTAAAATTCCGAACGTCAAGATGTTCTTTGGCGACAAATATGGTTCGGAAGTTCGTGTAGTGACGATTGATCCAGATTTCTCACGAGAGTTTTGTGGCGGAACGCATGTCGATAACAGTGCTGAAATCGGTCTTCTGAAATTGACATCTGAAGAGAGTATTCAATCCGGTGTTCGCCGTGTCAACGCTGTGACAGGCCTTACTGCCGATGAGCTATTGATAGGGCGTTACACAGAAATCGAACGCCTCTCGCATCTACTGAATGTGACTGATCGCGAACTCTACCGCCGGATTGAAGAATTGCTTGAAGAAAAAAAGAATCTGGAGAAAGAGCTTGCGAAGCTGCGGCAGGAAGAGGCTGCCGGTGGTCTTGGTGCGATTCTTGCCAAGCCGGTTGAGGGCAACGGCGTCAAAATTGTTTCCGGGCGTGTTAATGTATCGAACATAGATAGCCTGAAGGAACTTGGCGATAAGCTGCGCGAGGGGTTGTCTGGCATGGGAGGAGGGATTGGCCTGCTTGGAACTGAGATTGATGGTAAGGCGATGCTAGTCTGTGTCGTAACCGATAATCTGACAAGAGACTATCCTGCAGGAAAAATCGTCGGAGCAGCAGCCAAACAGCTTGGCGGTGGCGGTGGCGGTAAACCTCATATGGCAACAGCCGGTGGAAAAGACGTCTCGAAATTGGATGAGGTGTTGGACGGGGTGAAGGAGTTAGTTGAGTGACAGTACTGGGTGACGGCCGTTTGAGTTACAAGTCCGGATGTAGTATCCTGAAGATCTGTTGCAATCCATCGACGATCCTTGGGCTGGGACGTGCAATCAGATTCTGTGGGATAGTCCGAATCTTTTTTTCTTTGTATGCCCGTAGTTCCTGCCATTCCGGGTACATAGTGATAAATTCGTCGATCACCTTTTCCGAGCTTGATGGAACCAGTATCACTTCAGGATCCTGTCGTAAAAGTAACTCACGACTATATGTTGGATGCGGAATTGGATCATCTGCTGCGATGTTTCGTCCTCCGGCTGATTCGATCACGCTCCCGATAAATCCCCCGGACGTTGTCATCAATGGTGATTTGTCAATGACAATAAAGGTGGAGACCGGATCATAAGAGGCTGCCTTCTCTTCTATTCTCATGACAATCCGTCGTAAGCTATCAGTTTTTTGACCTGCTGTGTGTTTACGCCCCAACACAATTCCAACGGTATCAAATCCATTGATGACATCGTTGATCGATCCCTCTGCTATTGCAAAAGGGCGTAATCCCAACTCTTTGAGTCGATCATATTCTCCTTTGGAACTGCCATCAAACGTCATCATCAGGATCAAATCAGGTCTGAGTGCCACCATGCTTTCGTAATTGTAGAAGCCGAGCGTTCCTATTGAGGGAACGCTATCAACTGCTGGCGGATAATCGCAGTAGTCAGTACGACCAACCAAGCCTCGCTCACCATTCAGGAAATAGACAACCTCAGTCAGATTTGGGGCCAATGAAATGAAACGCTTGGGAGGATTGTCTAAGGAGATAGTATCCTTATATGCATCGACCAGAATGAGGGCGGAATCCTTGGTTGGCAGGCTCCCGTTTGTCTTGAATCTCTTTTCATTGTTGTTTTCGGAGCATGTACCGAAAAGGAGAGAAAAAGTGAGAGCAAGAAAAAATCGCATGGCTTCGATTCCTACTGTTTCTATTGAGTTTGTTGCCGAAGGTAATATGTTCAGTTTAATATTACGTCAAACCTCCAGGTTGTTTTTACTAACTTGCTACGAAAGTCGCGATTTGCAGGGGGGAATCCGAAGCGCACTAAGCATTATACTATAATCCAATTATTGTCATGTCGTTCCCGTATCGAGCATTGTTCAGTCTTAGTCTCTCGCTCGCACTCCTTTGTGGTATACCAACTTTTCTGTTTCCTCAGCAGAGCGATGATCTACGACCCAACCCCGATCAGGAGTTGGAGCGTATAGAAGAGCAGTTGAAGGAATCGTTGAAAGTTGCCAAAGATGGCCAGGAAGGTGAAGACCCATCCGGGCGGCACGAGTGGTTCCTTTTTCAGCGACGTTTCCCATATAGCACAATTCCGGCAGAAATGCGGACAAAAGCTATTCGCGAGACCAAGGCTATGGTGGAGCGGTTAGCGCAATCTGTTGTTCGGGAGAAAGGAGCTTCAGTTCAGACTGATGCTGCCGAGTGGGTCAATATCGGGCCACGCAATATCGCCGGTCGCGTTCGAGCTATTGCCATGCATCCCTCCAATGAGGGGACATTCTTTATCGGTGCCGCATCAGGTGGTGTCTGGCAGAATACAGGGAATTATAATCAGTGGACAACAACCTTTGACGGACAATCTGCTCTTGCAATTGGGGCAATCGAGTTCGATCCTTCTAACCCGGATATAGTCTATGTCGGTACCGGGGAGGTTATCAACTCTCATACAAGCCAGTTCAATGCAACGCCAGCCTATTTTGGTGATGGGATCTTCAAATCAACCGATGGTGGGCAGACATGGTTTCCTTTGGGACTCTCTCAGCTTGGTACGATTTCCGATATATATGTCCGACGGGATAATCCAAACATGATTTTTGCCACGAGCGCACAAGGAGGAGGAGGATTCTATCGTTCGACCGATGGAGGTGGGAATTGGGTTCAGCTACATGAGGGGATTTTCTTTGGTATGGCTGTGAATTCCAAGAATGAAGATGAGATGTTGATCGCCGAGGTAAGCACCTTTGCCGGTTCCGGACGCGTAGTTATTGTTACCAATGCCAGTGGTGCAACTCCTGAATTCGCCAGTGCCGTCGGGATTTCTCCCAGTCGGACAACACGCGTAAGCATTGCTCGTTCGCTTTCAAATCCCAATATCGTCTATGCTCTTGCTGCCCAACGAAATGAAACTGCAAACTCAGGACGTGACAGTGGGTTGGTCTACAAGTCGGTAGATGGAGGTGAGAACTGGACGTTAAAGTCGCGATTTGGAGGGGCTTTCTTCAATGCTCAAGGGCACTACAACAACTATATAGCAGTTCACCCATCCAATTCGAGCATTGCTCTTCTTTGTGGTATCGATGTCTACCGAACGGCAAATGGTGGGGATACGTGGACGAATACGACACGCTCATTATTATTAGGCAATGTACATCCTGATCAGCACGTAGCTCTGTTTGATCCGTTCGATAATGACGTTGTCTATCTTGGCAATGACGGTGGTGTTTACCGCTCCTCGAACACAGGTTTAACGTGGACGCGCATCAGCCTTTCGTTGCCGATCACACAGTTCTATGAGTTGGGCCTTGACCAGACGCGTCCTTATCGTGTGTATGGAGGCACACAGGATAATGGGTCAATGGGGGCTTTCAGTCCAAACGAGTGGGCAGATAAGTGGACCCCTATACTCGGAGGAGATGGATTCCATGCCATTGTGGATGAGTCGGATCCAAACACGATCTATGCCGAGTCGCAGTATGGGGTCCTTTCACGAATAAACGCCACTACCCTGCGGCGTACATATTTGACACGCAACCTTGATCGCCACAGCAGTTCAGATTATGATCCCGGTGCCTGGTCAACGCCAATTGCAATGAGTCCTGCGGACAAGCTCTCCCTGTATACTGGTCGTGCTGCGCTTTGGCGTTCAACCGATAGGGGTTCTTCGTGGCAGGCATTACAACCCGGCAACAGTGCACGCATCTCGGCAATCGGACTCTCATCCTTTGACCATCTTGATATGGTGATTGGAACTGCTGGGGGTGAAGTCTTCAGCTCAACAGATGGTGGATTTGGTTGGGAGCGTGCATCGGGAATTCCCAGACGATATATCTCGGAAATCATTTTTGATCCCGTAGTTAACAGCAGAGTCTACATAACCGCTTCCGGTTTCCGTTCAGGGCATGTGTTCCGCTCCGATGACTTTGGCAGAACCTTTGTTGATATCACAAATAATCTGCCTGATATTCCGACAAGTTCAATTGCCGTTGACCCGGAGAACAACAACACTCTTTTTGTTGGTAATGACGTCGGTGTCTTTATCTCGCTTGATGGGGGAGAACTTTGGTTGCCTTTCAATAACAAACTCCCCTTTGTCCCGGTTGTAGACCTTGAAATTCATCGTTCGAGAAGAACGCTGGTTGCAGCAACTCATGGACGTTCGATGTTTGAGATCAGCATTGTCGATCCACAGCTGCAGCCAACAATTATTCGTCCCAGTCGCGGACAGAATTTTGTTTCTGACGATACCTTGAATATTGTGTGGACTGGTATCGAGGAACCGGTTCGTGTCATGATAAGCTATGATGGGGGACGAACGTTTGACACGATAGCTATTGTTAATGATGGTTCGACATTATGGTACATCATACCATTTGTCCGTTCTACAAACACGATAGTTCATATTGAAACGCTTGACAGAAGGATCATTGTAGATTCTGATCCGTTTTCAGTCTCGCCAAAGATAAATACCGATTCCCGCGGTACAAGAGGATTCCTTGCAGGAGCTATTGCAATACGAGGTGGAAGTCTCTGGGCTGTGAACAGAGAGAACGATAACATCGAGGTCCTTCGTTTGCCTATGTTGTTTCCTATAACAAAGAGTGTTACGCGAACTGGCATACCCGGAGATGTGATTGATCTCGCTTACGATGAAGCGAACGATCGTTTCTTCGTTCTGACGGGCACTACGAGTGACTTCAGTGGTGCAAAGCTTTATGCCATGGATACTACCGGCGCTTCGACAGGTGAAGTTCCTTTGCCCGAATCGACAATCGGTGGTGTTGCGATGACTCCACAAGGATTAACGGTCATGACAGCCGGAACTGATGGTCGTGCCTATGTCATCGATCCGGATGATGGATCAGTAATCAGCTCAACAGATCGGCTCGTCAACGGGACAGGTGATCGTCGTACCGGACTCGACTGGGATGGCTCGAGGCTCGTTCAGGGCGTTAAGAATGCTCAACCAAACACTTCGTTTCCAGATGCGCTGCATCGACTTCGTTTTGAAGAACAGCTTGCCGTGCGACATGAAATCCCATTGGTTGTGCAGAACAATAGATCAATTGATCTGTATGGTCTTGCTTTCTTCCCGGATGAGGATCCAACCAATGGTCGATATTATCTCACCGATACTGACGGGGAGTTCTATATCCTTAAAACCTTGATAACGACTGGTGTGCAGGATCGTAGATTCCTTGAAGTCAGTTCAAGCGTTACGCTACGACAAATTTCTCCAAACCCGTTTCGTTCTGTTGCGGAGTTGGAAGTAGAGATAACCTCGGCTGGTAATGTGCGGATAGATGTTTTTGATGAGGAAGGACGGAACATTGCGACGCCGTTTGATGGACGTATGGAGCCTGGCATGCATTCGATCCGGTTCAATGCGGATAATCTGCCAAGTGGTGTTTATACCTTTGTTTTGACTGGATCAAATGGAGATCGTGATATACGACCGGCAATCCTCTTGCGATAATGGACAGCCTGGACGGTAAGAAGAGAAACTATCATATAAGAATCTGAAAGGACTGGTCGATAAAATAACGATCAGTCCTTTCGTCATATTTAATGTCATGTTCATAATGGAAAGGCTCAAGAAGTTTGTTATAGTTTTGTAGTGATGAATTTGTGTGGGGGTAATGAGAAAACAGGAGCGAATCCTATCCCCTCTTGGTTTCGTAGCAGAAAGGCAATAGTAGCTGGCTGAAAAAGGATAGAATGGCAATCAGAATAACAGATGAGTGCATTAATTGTGGGGCCTGTGAGCCAGAATGCCCAAACAATGCAATCTATGAAGGAGGAGTGCCTTGGACGCTTGCCGGGATTACCTATGCACCTGGTGAAGAAGCCCCGAGTGGGGCACAAGATTTTTTTTCCAATAATTGTTACTACATCGTTCCGGACAAGTGTACTGAATGTGTCGGCTTCCATGATGAGCCACAGTGTGCGGCTGTCTGCCCGGTCGACGTCTGTCTTCCGGATCCCGATCATATTGAGTCAGCAAAGGAATTACTGAGCAAAGTGGATTATCTGAGCATGATAGATATTGAACGACTCAGAACGTAGAGACTATAGGGTGACAGAAAAAGGTTCACGGCTTATGCTGCAGGCGGACTGACCTCTCAAATTCCCCCGGTGAAACGTACTATGACGACTCGACATCTAGAAGTCGAGGAGTTTTGTAGGATAGAAAACGAATCAAGTAATTCTCAACTATTCAAATTCCTATCACACATGGCGGGAACGCTGCGCGAACTTGAAATCACAACAACGGACAATTTTGCTCCGCGACACATTGGGCCAAACAAGGAAGAAGTCCAATCCATGCTTGAATATCTTGGGTATGGGTCACTCGATGAGATGATTGACGCAACCATATCGGCAGATATTCGCCTTGGCAAATCGCTCGACATTGAGAAGGGTATGAGCGAATATGAACTCCTGGAAGAACTCAGGCGGATTGCTGCGATGAACCTTCCTGCCCGGTCATTTATCGGCATGGGCTATTATGACTGTATCACACCACCTGTCATACTGAGAAATATTCTGGAAAATCCGGGATGGTACACACAGTACACGCCCTATCAGGCAGAGATCTCTCAAGGACGTCTCGAAGCTTTGCTCAACTTCCAGACTATGGTGATTGATATGACTGGTCTGTCAATAGCCAACGCGTCACTTCTTGATGAAGGTACTGCCGCGGCTGAAGCCATGCACCTTAGCTATGGAGAATCAAAAGGGGATGCAAACGCATTCTTTGTTTCGGAGGCATGTTTCCCACAGACAATAGAGGTAGTAAGAACACGAGCCGAAGCTCTTGGAATAGAAGTGCTTGTGGGCGATCATCAGACCTTCGATTTTTCAATTCCGATCTTTGGTGCACTTCTGCAGTATCCAGCCGAAGACGGAGCAATTTACGATTACCACCCGTTCGTTGAGCGTGCACATGAACATAGTGCGCTCGTTACGGTCGCAGCCGATCTTCTGGCGTTGGCTCTACTGAGGCCGCCGGCTGAGTTCGGTGCCGATATTGCTGTTGGAAGTACGCAGAGATTTGGAGTTCCTCTCGGCTATGGTGGCCCTCATGCGGCGTATTTCGCCTGTCGTGAAGAATACAAGCGGAAGATTCCAGGGCGCATCATTGGTCTTTCTGTTGATGCAGAGGGAAACCCCGCCCTGCGAATGGCGTTGCAGACACGGGAGCAGCACATTCGTCGTGAGAAGGCAACAAGTAATATCTGTACCGCGCAGGTATTGCTGGCGGTGATCGCTGGAATGTATGCTGTCTATCATGGCCCTGAAGGAATTCAGAAGGTTGCCCGCCGTGTAAACCAATTGACGAGAGCGCTTGCAAATGGTCTCGAGAAGCTTGGATATGCCATCACACACGATCTTTACTTTGACACTCTTCGCGTGGAGACGGGTGACAAGACTGAGAGTATTATACGGGCTTCGCGCGAACGTTTGATCAATCTTCGTCTGATTGATGAAAAGACAATAGGTCTGTCGCTTGATGAGGCAACCCGTATCACCGAACTCCAAATACTGCTGGAGGTTTTTAGCTCGGAAGAGGTATCCGAAAGTCTGCTTCACGAGTCGTTTGCTGAGGAAGATGCTACCTACCCTTCACCCCACGCCAGAACATCTGCGTACCTGACCCATCCGGTCTTTAACACACATGGCTCGGAGACGGAAATGCTCCGATATATGCGGAAATTGGAATCACGAGATCTATCACTTACGCATTCGATGATCTCGCTCGGTTCTTGCACTATGAAGCTGAACGGCACAACCGAAATGATTCCGGTTACCTGGCCGGAGTTTGGGCGAGTTCATCCGTTTGCCCCGCTCGATCAGACGAAAGGGTATCAGCATATCTTTAAAACGCTTGAGCGGGATCTTGAAGAGGTCACAGGGTTTGCAAAGATTTCACTACAACCTAATGCCGGATCGCAGGGAGAGTATTCCGGACTGCTTGTGATTCGTGCCTATCATCAAAGTAGAGGAGACAAGGATCGAAATATCTGCTTGATACCGAAATCGGCCCATGGCACGAATCCTGCCAGTGCGGTTATGGCTGGTATGAAGGTCGTTGTCGTTGGAACGGACCAGAATGGGAACATCGATCTGGACGATCTTCGAGCAAAAGCTGAGGAGCAGAAGCAGAATCTCGCGGCTTTGATGGTAACCTATCCAAGTACGCATGGTGTCTTTGAGGAGACTATAAGTGAAGTCTGCAACATCATTCACTCTCATGGTGGGCAGGTCTATATGGATGGTGCAAACATGAACGCACAGGTCGGTCTCTGCCGACCTGGAGATTTTGGAGCAGACGTCTGTCACCTGAACCTTCATAAGACTTTCTGCATTCCGCATGGTGGCGGAGGACCGGGAATGGGGCCGATCGGAGTAGCAGAGCATCTCGCTCCTTTCTTGCCAACGCATCCGATTGTCGCTGGGATAGGTGGCAAGAATGGGATAGGTGCGATCGCTGCGGCTCCCTGGGGAAGTGCGAGTATCCTACTGATCTCCTGGGCCTATATCAAGTTAATGGGAGGAGAAGGGTTGAAGCAGGCGACACAGGTCGCTATCCTCAACGCCAACTATATGGCCCGAAGACTTGAGGAGCACTATCCTGTCCTTTACAAAGGCAAAAATGGCGCTGTTGCTCATGAGTGCCTTATCGATCTTCGCCCCTTGAAGATATCCTCTGGCATTGAGGTGGAGGACGTTGCAAAGCGACTGATTGATTATGGCTATCATGCACCAACGGTTAGCTTTCCGGTTCCGGGAACAATGATGGTGGAACCGACCGAAAGCGAAGCGAAGGATGAGCTTGACAGATTCTGTGATGCAATGATCTCAATACGTGCAGAGATCCAGGAAGTAGAAATCGGTCTTGTTGACAAAACGGATAACGTGCTAAAACAGGCTCCGCATACAGCCACAGCCGTTGTTGCTAACGAATGGTCTCATTCCTACAACCGCGAAAAGGCAGCCTATCCTGCTCCCTGGACGAAAGAGCATAAGTTCTGGCCCTATGTTCGGCGGATTAACAATGCTGCCGGTGATCGCAATCTTATCTGTGCTTGTCCACCGATTGAAGAGAAGAGTATGTGTAAAATGTAGCTCTGAACTCGTCATCATAGCGCGTTGTCGTATTGATCAATAGCGATACCGAGTTGTCGTTCCACTTACGATATTGATTCTGAAAATCAATGAATATTAAATAAACCAATTCCATTCTCCTGATGAACAGATTCCAGCTACTGTTGCTCGTTTGCGGAGTACTCTTTCTACCATGGGTTCCTTTCGCCAACGCACAACAAATTTCTGACATAACAGTAGAAGAATTGCGCACGCATGTCAAATATCTCTCGAGTGACGAACTTGAGGGAAGGCGAACCGGAACACGAGGCAACTTGTTGGCAGCCGGATATATTAGTGGAGAGTTTGTGCAGTATGGTCTCGAGCCTGTTAATGGATCATATCTGCATGATTTCCCCTATCTCAAGTCAGTGACCGCTGGTCCGGCCAACAGCTTTGCATTTCTCGGTCAAAAAACAAACGGTGCAGAGGAATACAAACAACTTCTGCCGAAACTTGATTTTGCTCCGCTCAGTTTTAGCAGTAATGGCTCGGTAGATGGAGAAATAGCTTTTGTCGGCTATGGTATTTCCGCCCCTGATAGAAAATATGATGACTATCAGAATGTCGATGTCGACGGCAAGATTGTAATGATGCTTAGGTACTCTCCTCCAAACCTCTCCTATCATGATAAAGAAAAAGATCTCTTAATATATGCCGGCACTGTCACGAAAGTCTTGACCGCTCGCGAGAAGGGAGCTTCTGGAATCATTATGGTTGATCTCGATGGATATGGGGATAGACCAATGTCAACCTCTTTGATGCGGGGATTTACAGACGCCGGAATGCCTGTTGTCTCAGTTCGCCCCGGAGCTCTCGACTGGTTCAGAGATGCCGAAGGACTTAGCATCGTTGAAGTGCGCGAGGGAATTGACAAGAATCGTGTGCCTAATTCTTTTTTGATCGAGGGTAAGGAAGCTTCTATCACGACTGATTTGAGGTTCGACCGTGTCAATGCACCGAATGTGCTTGGCATGGTTCCCGGGAATGATCCCACGTTGAAAGATGAGATCATTATTGTCGGTGCTCACTTCGATCATCTCGGACATGGCGGCTCAGGATCGCGTCACCGCGATTCTGATTCGGCAATCCACAATGGTGCGGATGATAACGCATCAGGAACAGCAGGCGTTATAGGGCTTGCTCGTTACTATGGGGCGACTCGGTCAAACCGTCGTACAATCATCTTCATAGCCTTTAATGGTGAAGAAGAGGGCTTGCTTGGATCGGCTGCACTCGTTGATAATCCTCCCTTTAACACCGAGAACGTAGTTGCGATGATTAACCTTGATATGATTGGCAGACTCGGAAACAACGAGCTTGTTGTGCAAGGGACCGGGACTGCCACGGAATGGGAAGAGATCCTCGAACGGGCCAATAGTGGAGGACTCCTAGTGAAAAGTGTCAAGGATGGATTTGGTCCAAGCGACCACTCCAGTTTTTATGCCAAGCAGATACCGGTCCTCTTTTTCTTTACAGGACTTCACGGTGACTATCATCGTCCAAGCGATGATTGGGAGTTGGTGAACTATGAGGGGCTTCACGATGTCGTTGATCTTGTAGGCCGAGTAGTAGGCGAAATTGATAGCCGGATAGAGCCTCTTCACTATGTCGAAGTTCCACGTTCAGCTCCAAGAAGAGGTCCGCGGCTTCGTGTGGTCCTCGGTCTCATTCCCGATTATGGCTTTGATGGTAAGGGGTTACGACTTTTGGGTGTCTCCAAGGGAGGTCCAGCCGAAAAGGGAGGTGTTCGTAGTGGAGATATTATCATCAGGCTGAATGGGAAAGAGGTGAACGGCATAGAGGAATACATGTATGTCCTCGCTTCGACTGAACCGGGTAAGGAGGTTGAGGTGGTTCTACTCAGAGATGAAACGGAAGTCTCAACGTTTGTAATCCCTAAAAAGAGATAAGAAAAACCGTAGTTCTTGATGAGTCGTTAGCTGATGCACTTAGGCAAAGGACAAGCAGATTAAGAAAGCGATATGATAAGAATGAACACGATGTTGAACTGGAAAGCACAACTGGCAATAGTAGGTCTTCTCTGCGCGGTTACATCTGGAATTGGGTTCGATGGCTGTTACGATGCGAATGGGGGAAATGCAAGTCAAATGGGAAGGGGAGTCTCTCCCATGCCGGATGGCTTTCAAGAAGCTGCTGAATTCAATGATTACTGGTACAAGGGAGTCGCGGAGTTGAACCGCTATAAGCTTGAGCAGGCCCGGTACAGTGAGCTTAGGGAAGGCGACGCGGTGCTCATTTTTGTCACCGAGGATTTTCTTGCCGATAAACAGGTAAAGCTTGAATCACCGGAAGGAGAAAGAGTTGCTCCGAGCGTTCTGAAGGTCAACATTGTCAAGAAGTTCCTGACAGGACTCTACCCTTATTCAATGATGGCTTCTGTCTTTACACCGGTCGATCTGAAGAACTGGCCGAACAGTCTGAAGGTCACAACCACTTCCCAGGAATGGTGTGGTCATACGTTTACCCAGATTAACTGGAGCAATCCAGGGTATCGTCTGCGCCAGTTCTCCTATTTCGAGGCTGAAGGTGACATCGATCGAGAGATAAAACCTCAGTTGCTCGAGGATGAAGTCTGGACCCGTCTGCGTATTGATCCTGCCTCACTTCCGGTCGGTCGCGTCATGGTGTTGCCCGGCACGATGACTTCCCGTTTGCTCCATACTGATCAGACTCCAATCAGCGCCGAAGCAAGTTTCCTGGATATAGCTCCGGATTCTGACGGGAAGAAGATGCGACGGTATATCCTTGAGTATACCGATCCTGCACGGACATTGCTGATTGACTATCGTGCGGACTTCCCACACGAGATCATGGGTTGGTCAGAGACATACAGCGATTTCGGTAAGGTCCTCACGACGAAAGCAGTGCGGACAGATGTTCTTCACACAGATTATTGGAATAAGCACAGCGTGGTCGATACGCTCTTGCGAAAGGAATTGGGACTGTAATAATACTATCAGTTCAGTCAGAAGAGTCTATCCGATGCCGTAACTCCGCAATTCGATTCCGCAATTCAACATAATCACGCGAGACGTTCAGCTTACGGGCCTCACTGATAGTCGTTTCATTGTTCGGCCCAGACATCTCTTTTTGACCCGAGGAATCTTCAGGTTCCTGAGCATTAGCGGTTGCGGCCTCCATCCTTTGTCGCAACTGGTCCGCCTGTCTCGAGCTTCTCTGTGTTTCCGGATCTCTTGTCTGAGCATGTGGTTCTGATGCTGTGGTCGAAGGCTCTTCGACCTCTATCAGTTCTTCGGTATCAATAACAATTTCAGGAGCGACCAGCGAAGATGCTCTCGGATCAACGGCCTGGCCGATTTCCTCTTCAGTTTCCGTGCCCACAGATGATGGAACAGCCTCAAGAGTCTCAGGAGGTCCGGTTGTAGGAGTCTCTGATGATGTCTTCTCGGGTTTGCGGGTAAACCATGTTGCAAGACTGATGATTACAATTGCTGCCAGAGCGATCAGGAGTATTCCCCTCCAGCTTTTCAACATTTCTGACAACTCCCGTTCAGTCCCTGCCACATCTGTGTCAGTCGATCTGTTTGTCTCAGTCGGGCTATCGGCAATACTAAAGTCAGAGTTGACTTTTGATTGAAACATCTGCTCGTCTTTCGTTGCTTCCTCATCGTCGCCTGCCCTTCTACGCACTTCGGCCCGTGCCATATAATCATCTGGTCCGAGAGGTGCTTTCAAATAGATCATTGCAAGCGAATCTTTCCCCTCGCGTGCATAGAGAATACCAAGAATTGAAGCTGCTCTTCGTGCTGATGCGCTGCTATCCTTTGAAGTCGCCCTTGCAGCGCTCAGTTGTTCTTTTGCAAGCTCCGGGAGGCCCTGCTCCAGGGAGAGTAGCCCGCGGTGATAATCTGTCTCGGCACGGTTTAGCTCATCCCAAACAAACGTATGAACAACCAGTCGGTTGGAATACGGACGCCACAGAGTCGAATATCCGAGACGACCGTTCTTCTGAATTCTCAGTATTCGAATTCCGTCCGAACCATCACGTGAAAGGGATGTCTTGATGCCATCAGGGCTTGTTATTACTCCCTCATCAGACTCCAATGATGAAAAGAAACGAATAACAAGTGTTGATGAGTCGCTTTTGGTAAGGTCAACCTCATAGCCAACGGAATCACTCAATTGAATAATGAAGTCATTCCCAATCCAGAGTGTGTCCTTTACCTGCACCCCTTGTGAAAGCGCTGTCACACTGCTGATCAGAACAATGAGAAGCAACGTTGTAAACCAGTGAATTCCTTTATACATGGCTTGCCTCCGGGTTATGCTCTACATTAGGAAGTCCTTCTACGGCCCAGGCGCCAGCGTTGACCTCGCGGGAGGAAAGAAGATCATCAGGGATTATCGTTCCGGTTGCGAGGTAGCCAAGTGGGAGACCTATCCAGCTGAGTGAGGAAATCATTGGACCGAGCGAGGGAGCTTCATCAAGCTTTGTGAATGTTATATAGTCGATCTTTTCTCCGAGGAAAAGAGCGGCTGTATCCTGGATTGCCCGACTACTCATCGTTGATGAAAGGACAAGGTGAATCTCATTTGGACTTGCAGCCGTCATAAAATCTTCAAGCTCCTTTCGGGCTCCTCGGTCTGACCGACCGGCCGTATCAATAACTACGAGATCAATATCGGATCCTTCTATCAAGGATTCCACCTCATTTGTTTCAAAGGCTATTCCTACCGGAACTTTCAGAATATCTGCAATCGTCTGTACTCCCTCTACCGAGCCGATTTTATATGTATCACATGAGATAATTTTTACACGTAATCCCTGACTCAGCAAGGCGCGGACTGCAAGCTTGTACATCATAGTTGTTTTTCCGGCACCGGAAGAACCGACCAGCGCTATGATGTAAGGCCGCTCACCATGTTCACGGCGACGAATTCTCGGAAGAGCTTCTTCCATCGTTCGAATGCCGGCATTGATTTCGGCTATAGCAGCAAGTTGCAATTCCTCCTGGCTCAAATCCCGTCCTCCTTTGGCCTGGAAGATCGATCTCGTGATTTGAGCGGCGTAGCGACGCTCAAAATCATTGGAGACTAAGTGAGAGAAGAGTTTACGATAAGAGTTCGGCAGAGAAGAGACCTGTTCAGAACGCATCCAATCGTGCAGGTCGCCAACAAGCTCCTCGATACGTGCAAGCCGAGATTCGATCGCAGTTGAGTAAAGTGCAGTGTTGTTAAATTGGTCAATCATAGCGGGTAGACATACCTTGCTGAGAGATTATGTGCTTGGATTCGATCGTAAAAGGAAAAATACAGTTCTTTCAGCTAACTTCTGTCGTATCTTCTTTGTTGAAACTCAATCTGATGTGACATTTCCGGAGAGATTCGTCATTTTGTGACAAGATTGCCATTTTTCACTTGCGCATCGATGAGTAGATGTTGTAATCTCGGTTCAGGAAAACCAGGATCGTGACATCATTTGTGACCCCGGTATCAATTGATCAATTATCTATGAACACGGTTGTATTGCAATTCAATAAAATAATAGTTCTTCTTACCATCCTCTCATTTGTAGGGGTTCTTCCAGGATGCAGGTCATTCGATGAGGCAATCAAATCTGTTATCGATAATACACCTGATGCTGATTCGAATCGGGTCTATATGACCGGCACTCGCCCCTACTCCGAATCGGATGGTAACAATCTTCTATTGAACGTCTGGCGGATCAACTCCGATCCATTTCCCGATTCCGTCCTGGTCTATGCACGAGTGATGGATGGTCAGGGAAACTTTATCTCGAACCTTGCACCTCCCTACTATCAGGGATCGAAAGACTATAAGGAAATATGGGGTGGTGTGAAGGAGCAGATCGGCGATGGAGGAAAGGTCTTTGAGATTGATGACTTTGATGTCCGTGAGTTCAGCGACAAAGATGGCATTCCGTTTGAGATAGCCTTGGCACTCGACTACTCCGGTTCGATGGGGTCGAACATCACCTTCCTTGAGGATGCTGCCGTCACGTTCATCAACCTGAAGCTTCCTCAAGACCGTATCACGATTGTCAAGTTTGACGACACACCCAGGCTTGTTGTACCACCAACGCAGTCGAAACAGGAATTGATTGCGCAGTACGGACGGACCGGGCTCAACGGATTTGGTGCCTACACCGCTCTTTATGCGGCTGGAAAGCTGGGAGGAGAGCAGATTATCGAGGCTCCTGAGACACATCCGCGTGCTCTGATTCTCTTTACTGACGGGGAAGATAACTCAAGCGCAATTACCTCATCGGAGCTCTATGATTTCTGCAAGACGAACAATATCCCTGTTTTTGCCGTTGCATTCGGAGCTGTCAACAAGGAGATATTGGCTAATCTTGCTTCCGGTACTGGAGGGCGTTTTTATCAGACAAACGATCCGAAAGAGCTTGAGGCGATCTTCAAGGATATCTATCTGAGTTTGCGTAACTACTATCTGATTCATTATAGGCCACCGAAAGTCGATGGTAAGCATATTATCACGATTGCTTTGAATCCACCGGGTGGTGGCTCTACAATCGGTGCAACGGCCGTTTATGAGAAGTATGGGTATAGCTCCAAGGATACTATTCTCACACCGCCACCAGATCTTCCTAACAGAGTTCTCTTTGCCTACAATAGTGCCGAACTGCTTCCGGGCGCCATGGAACATATTCAACCCTGGGTTGAGGAGATGAAGCGCAATTCACGACTGGTAGTTGAGATCGGGGGGCATACCGATTCGGTTGGCACCTTCGACTACAATCAGGAACTCTCCGAACGACGCGCTATGGCTGTTTGTGACGTGTTCAAATCTTCCGGTATTGAAGAGAGGCGATTGCGTTGTATAGGATATGGAGAGTTGCGTCCCAAGACCACAAACACGACCGAAGAGGGAAGAAGTATGAACCGCCGTACTGAGTTCAAGATTCTACGGCAGTGATGATTTCACCACATCCCACCAAAACTTGAGGCTCGCACACCAAGCAGAATAAGTGATGCAGGTGTTGGTTCCATCAGGATGCCTGCGTCCCGTTGCCATTCTCCGCGGGCAAATATGGTGAAAGCTGAACCGGTCGGATTATAGGCCTTACCGTGGAGTGTTGTCCCTTCATCCGGAGAAGCGAGCGTTACCATATAGCTTGCCGATCCATGCAAGCCGAGCCAGCCATTGCCAAATCTCCCATCGAGTCGTGCAGAGGCTGTTAATGATCCAATCAAGTCTTCTATGTTTGGTTGCGAACCAGTCTCTCTATCGTCCCAGGGGTTGTCAAGCGTGTGGAAAAAGTAATCGAGGCGGAGTGCAGAGCCTGCGTAGAGATCGATCGGTCCGTCAAAAAATTTGGTTGGGCGATGTAATACTCTGAAGAAAGGACCACTGTAAATCAGTGTTCGTTGTTCATAACTACCCTCTCTCTTAAATACCTCGATGTTGTCAATGTCATGCTTGCATCGATGCGTATAGCCGAACTGGATTCCGGCATGATTATTCCACGGAGCACGCGTTGATATCAGGGCTCCTTCCTCCCAGAAGATCGCTCTTGGATTAAAGTTGATGTCGTTCAAGGGGTCCATGATCACCTCCATCGTTCCTGCCAAAGCAATACTCCACGTAGAATCCCAACGAGCAAACTCAGCGTAGCCCCCCATCTTTGCGTTCCATTGATGGGTTTGATCGTCTTCGCCGTTCGCATAGTAACCAAACTCGCCGTAGAGTCGGGTTCCAGGAAGAAGAGTGAACCGGTCAGAGTTCAGGGTTGTATCTCCGAGCGGATCGAGAATGATAATCCTGTCGGGCAAGTTCTGGGCTTGCAAGAGAGTTTGAATGGATGGAAGCAGAAAAACAATTATGGTGAATCGCAACATGATTTTCTCGTTCTTTTTCATGGCAACCAGATTTCAGTTGTTTCCGCAAATACTCCCCGAACAACCCGTGTTCGACCTGATAAATGGTTCGCCCGGTCTGATACGCCACGAGCCACGATCTCAGAGTCGAAGCCAAACTAACGGTGCGCAACCAATGTGGTTGAGAACAATCCGTGCCAATCGACATTGACACCGTTGAAGACCCGTTCGTTGTTTGGCTTCACGGTGACATTGCTCAACTTTTCATTGCCAGTTACACCCTTGTTGTGCAACTGAAGTGTCGTTTTGAGTCAAGCCGTTAGTCACAATACACTATGTTCTAATAAAGAACTGAAATAGATATGTATCTTTAGCGTTATGAACTCTTAGTAACAACGAAATCTCCGTAAAA
>JAGWAZ010000007.1 GCA_021296135.1 Chlorobiota bacterium
ACAGCCATTTCAAGGACTGGCAACATCAATCCATTCTGCTCAATAGAGGAGTATGGCATGCCTAAATCACGAAGCAACAGGGAACGAAGAGGGGAAAGGGGGAGGAGGTTATACTCACGTCCTGAACCCTGGCCCGTGGATCATGTATCGATCAATTGGAGCGGAGTTGAGCACAACCGGTAGACCTCTTCTGCATCTTGGCAGACCGACCGAACATGTTTCGCAAGGCTTGCGGGGCTGTCGTTTCTTCCATCCCTCAATTGCTGTGGATTCATCGCGGGTTGATGTAGCCTTTGAGACAGAGATGGCGTTGTTGCCGGGAGTCCCGACTCCGGTGATTGGAGAGACCGGGGTGATTACTCTTCGCTTCCGGGATTCAATAAAGGATGATGCTACACCTGCAAACGCTCGTCCATGGAGGGGTCCGGTCTACTATTGGGGAGAGGCGGGAACGCGTTACGTCTGGCCATCACTGACGGAGTTTCCGATCAGCAACCGTCGTGATCTGCTCTCAACTCCAGAGGGTGGACTTGTTTGGTTTGATGAGAGCGACGGATCGTCACAATGGTTCTACCGTTATGGTGAGGTCTTACTGCAGAGGTTACCAGCCGGCAACTTTCCGGCGATGATGCTTGCCCAAGAGGAGACGAACAGAGCTCGACGGAAGGAGGGCTACGTGTTCGAGTGGTTCCGAATCCAGCACGAGATCGGGCAGAGGTACGGGTCTTTCTTCAAGAATCGGGTGAGGTGACGGTATCGATCTGGAGTCTGTTGGGCAAGCCGTTAGCGGAGTTACCGTCGATTGTTGCCGATGGAGCTGGCAGTTATGTTGTGGAGGTTGATTTGCGTGGAGTGAAGACAGGGACGTATTTGTTAAGGGCTAAATCTGGATCACAAACATCAACAGCACACTTTACAGTAGTTAGATAGAGATGTAATTGCTGTTGAGCATACTTATAAAGTAATCAAGCCCGAATCGAAAACCGAGATTCGGGCTAGTGTACAATTGAAAGACCCGAACACCTTCGCAACTAAAGGCTCTTCGGGTCTTTGTAGTAGCGGGGACAGGACTTGAACCTGTAACCTCCAGGTTATGAGCCTGGCGAGCTACCAATTGCTCCACCCCGCGATCATCCGTCTCTCTCTTGCGAGACAGGCTATAAAAGTACGGTAATTCATTGACAGAACGCAATTGGCTAATTATTTGTCACATGAAGGATGGGAACCGGGATTAGTCTTTCTCTCCATAAAACATCTCTTCGGCTTGAGTCAAGCTATGTAATCCATGTGTTAGAAGAGTATCGCGATAAGGTTTGACAAAAGCTCTCTCTATTGAATCTACTCCTTGCCTACGTATCTCTTCAACCAGACCGAACAGATCGGGACTAGCCAATCGGTTCTTTTCCTCCTCCTCAACTTCAAACGCATACCGTTCGATGAAAGCTCTAAGAGTATCAGTTAACTCACTTTGCGATATATCCGATGCCACTATTACACGCCTCTTTACCCAGAGATACTCATCCCAGGATTTCCCCTCCTGGTTCAAATAATTGATAAGGGAGTGCCGTGCATGAAGATTCATTTGAAAGAAGAGAACTCCCAGTTCATCAAGCTCAAGCGGATCGAACATGAAGTCATCATCCGGATTGCGCGTTGCCATCATGGAATCCCAGGCTACCTTGAAGATGTCCCAGCCGACGTTGATTGAATCGAGTGCATCGATATAAAACTCCACATCGCTTTCCGTAAGCCGAGCATCAGGACCCGGAGCAGGAGCCTTGCTTTTGATAAGCTCCATTGTGCTTTCGCGTGTTGCGTACGGCTTCAACTCTTCGGGTGGAACCAGCTTGCTATAGACCTGCCACCACATGTAGAAGAGACCGGAGCCGAGCAAGACCAGGACAATCAGCCCCATCAAACATCCTCGACGCAAATTCGGTTCACCAGCATTCATCCTTCCTCCCCCTTTTCATCAAATGCAAAGAGCGCATCAACAAAGGCATTCAGCTTGAATGGCTGCAAGTCATCGATCTTCTCCCCGACGCCGATGTATCGAAGGGGTATCCTTAACTCATGGGCTATCGAGATAACAATGCCCCCTTTGGCCGTTCCATCGAGCTTTGTCAGAACAAGACCGGTAATGTCAACCGCATTGGTAAATTCCTTAGCCTGTTGTAGAGCATTCTGACCGGTAGTTGCATCAAGGACAAGAAAGACTTCGTTTGGTGTATAGTCGCGAATTTTCCCCATGACTCTGGAAATTTTCCTCAACTCTTCCATCAGGTTTGACTTGGTGTGAAGTCGACCTGCTGTATCAATCAAGACTACGTCGGCATTGCGAGAGACGGCTGCCTGTAACGTGTCATAGGCTACCGCCGCAGGATCGGCACCCTGTTTCTGCTGAATAATCTCGACACCAGCCCGTTCCGCCCAGACCTCAAGCTGTTCGTTTGCTGCGGCACGGAACGTATCGGCGGCACCGATCAGAACCTTATAGCCGGCCTCCCGATAGTTATGCGCTAACTTCCCTATTGTCGTTGTCTTCCCCACACCGTTGACGCCCACTATCATAATCACGTGAGGTCGCTGATTTTCCGGAATCTTGTATAGTTGATCATTCTTGGCAGAGGGAGAGTCTGCAAGCCTCGCCTCGATCTCCTGGCGAAGCAACGGCCCAAGATTTCCCGCATCCTTTAACCCTTCTTCCCGCACTCGATCGCGAATACTATCACTTATATCGATGGTCATAGTTGCGCCGACATCGGCCAGAAGCAAGGCTTCTTCAAGTTCGTCAAGCAAAGCATCATCAATTACACGCCCTTGTAGGGCAGCCAATCCTATCTTCTCACTGATTCCTTGCCGCGTCCGTTTCAGACCCTGCTTTAACCGGTCGTACTTCAGACTCTCAACGGTTTCAC
The DNA here is from genome assembly GCA_021296135.1 of Chlorobiota bacterium. GTDB lineage: Bacteria > Bacteroidota > Ignavibacteria > OLB7 > OLB7 > JAGWAZ01. Next base: position 2,919 of record JAGWAZ010000007.1, read on the forward strand.
GAATTGAGGTCTTTGTTTCCTCAACCGTCTCACGGACTTTTTCTCTGATCTTGTTAAAGATGCCCATCGAAGGGATTGCAATTGTTTGTAGATAGTAGAAGAATGAAGAAAAGAATTTTATCGTGAATTCAATAGTGAGAGATGGTGAAGAAAGATCTCTGAAAAAATACACCTCTCCACTTCTAACTTCCAATGGTCTCTATCATACGCCTGGCATAGAGAAAGAGCGATAGTCCGAGCATGACGAGTGTCAGAACGACAAGCGGGTGGACCAATACTCCGTTTCCACCGAGATAGATGATCAGCAGAGTCAAAGAAAGGAAGCCTATTGCCCACTTTCCAGTCCAGTTTGATGGCAAAATCACTCCTTTGGTACGTTGGAGATAGATACCGCCGATCAGAATCAGCAGGTCACGAGCGACAACAGGAATCACCAGCCAGAGGGGAATGATATTCTGCATCAGCATGGTAACCACAACTCCGGCAACGTAGACCTTATCGGCAAGCGGATCCAATACCTTTCCCACATCAGAAATCTGATTCAGTCTCCGGGCAAGCCAGCCATCGAGGTAGTCGGTTATAGCAGCCACAACAAAGAGAACCACAGCAATCTCACGGGAACCATTCCAGACAAGAATACAGGTCGGGATAGTCAGAAGCAATCGGCTAAGGCTCAAGAGGTTTGAGATTGACCAGAATGTTTTATGGACAACCCCATTTCCATTACTTTTTTGTTGTGACATCACGTTCACGTTTGAACTGAAAAATTGCGCCCTCAATCACAATCCATAGCGATTGATTATAACGATTGATTATGAAAAGAAGAGAGCCGATTCCCTAACGAGAACCGGCCCGATATAAGGCTCAGAAAAGCATTGCTGCTTACTTCTTCTTGCCATCGACGGCTTCCCTGAATGCCTTGCCCGGCGTGAACTTTGGAGCCTTCGAGGCTTTGATCTTGATCGTCTCACCGGTCTGCGGGTTGCGGCCCATGCGAGCACTACGCTTCACGATACTGAACGACCCGAATCCGACCAATTGAACAGAATCGCCCTTCTTCACGGCCTTCTTGATTGTGTCGGTTGTTGCATTCAGCGCACGCTCCGCGTCTGCCTTCGACAGCTTAGTCTGCTTCGCAATTGCTTCAATAAGTTCGGCTTTGTTCACCTGAACCTCCTCCGATTGAATAATGATTGATGGATAAGATATTGACGAATACCATCGACAAGTCTGTCCTGTAGAGGGCTGTCAAGTTCTTAAAATTTAAAGCTACAAAAGATTGTCTTCACACACAAGTGAAAATCGTCTGAAAGCCTTGCAGGACAAGGGTTCCATCCAACTCAAGATTTACAAACCATCTGTGGAGTTTTTCCTTCCAATAACGGCAATCATTCTACCACTTGCTTTCCGATCACGACGCCAACTATGAAAGCGTGTATCGCAAATCGTACACCGTGGATCGATCTCAATTTTTTCGGGCCGAAGGCCGGCTTCAAGGAGCTGATCAAGAACAACACCTTTGTTATCGAAGAGAAACTTCTCATCCCCAATAGGCTTGAAACGTCTGTTATCAAAGGCTCTGAAGATATCTTCACCGACTTCATAACAACATTGTCCGGCCGATGGACCGATCCAAGCAATTAGCTCACCCGGAGCAATTCTGAACTGCTCTTCAACCGCTCTGACGGTCTTGCTCGCGACATTTTGTGCACTCCCTCGCCAGCCGGAATGAATCGCCCCGACAATGCTCTTTTCTGGCACAGCAAGCAGAATCGGAACGCAATCCGCAGTGCTTACCCCAAGCAACCAACCTTCCTGGTCGGTAATCAAAGCATCGGATTCAGTCGGTTGATACCCCTCATCCACATAGACTACACGATCTCCATGTACCTGTTTCTGAACAGCAAGCCTTGCCGAGGAGAAGCCGAGCTTCTCCGTATACTTCTGTCGGTTGTGCCGTACCCGCTCCTCATCGTCGCCGACATAAAAAGAGAAGTTGAAGCCAAATGGCTCTTCACCTCTGCGAAGAGTCATTGCCGCGGCAAGTTCAGGATAAGGTTTGAATATGGATGGAGTTATTGTCAATACCATTCCACAGGTTGCCAGTCATTACGTGAATCGAGAACTATCGTTCTTAAGAGCTTCCTTTGTAACGGAATTTGAGCAAATATCTCTCTTCCTATTTTCACTCGACCAGGGTAACGTCGTCGAGTGTTTGATAAAATAAGCCGGACAAGAGACGATCCGCACTCCGGGCCAACGGAATTTATTCTTATCAAATCATCCGATCTATCAAGCGAATTATGGTTCAGGAGATCGGTTGTCTGAACTACAGAGGCACCTGTTCGCTGACGCAACGTCCCACTGATGTGTATCACCACACTGCTATCTCGTGGCGTTATGCCTCCATACCACAAGGTAAGCGTATCATTGTGATGCAATGCTGCAACAAGACCTCCAGAACGTGATAGAGGAGAGATGTAAAGAAAACCGGATCGAGAATCAGCGAGAGGATCGAGTCTGCGATCAACTCCAATAACGATAGATAGAAGAAGCAGGAATGAGAAGGATCGTACAAAAATCTGAAGAGGCTTCTGTGCTGAGACAAGCCACACCCCAGCAATTATCAAGATCAGAGCGGCGAGCGATCCTATCTGTTGAATATCGAGACTGACAATCGAGAACTCTGCCGACCATTCGACAATTGTTCGCGTACCGTTAATAGCAAGCCATGCAGCCCCACCGAACCACTTGGCAGCAAAAGGAAAGAGTACACCAGCAACCCCAGCTCCAAGTCCGATGGTAATCAACGGTACAACCGCGACGTTGACAAGAGCCGATAGCGGAGAGAACAATCCGAAATAGTGGATCGATAACGGGAATGTCAACACCTGCGCTCCAATAGATAACAGGAGTAGCTGTACAACGCGACCGAGGATAACCTGCCCCATACTTTTCGGGAACCTGGATTTAAGGAATGACCATAGTCGAGGATAAGTCAGCAGGATACCGATAACTGCGCAAAAGGAGAGCTGGAATCCAACATCGAATAGAGAGTAAGGGTCTATCAAAAGCAAGAGGAGGCCAGCAATCCCAAGTGTGTTGAGCGGTCTTGCTATACGTCCCGTATTATAACTCAGTATGAAAAGCAGTGCCATTATAGCTGCACGGAGAATAGTGGGTTTTGCGCCGGTCAGATATAGGTAACCTGCAAGGGGTAGAGCAAAGAAGAGGAATCGAAACCAACGTCCCGGGATCCAAGTGACAAGGACAAAGAGTGCCAGAGCAATAATTCCGACATGCAGACCGCTGACTGCGAGCACATGCGTCGTCCCGGTCATGGCAAACGCTTTTCGTGTTGATTTGTCAATATCTCTACGTTCTCCAATCAACAACGCAAGGGCAATATCTCCTTCCTCCCCGCCGATCCACCTCTCTGTAAAGTCTCGAATCTCTCTACGAATCGAACACGCAAGCTGGCTTACCCACGCTGGTTTTTCTCTCCTTAAAACAAAGATATCAGCAGCGCGGAAGCAATAGAACATCCCAACGATTCCTTGCGAACGAAGCCATCTGCCATAATCGAACTCACCCGGAATCCGTGGATTCGAAGGAATCTGAAATGTCCCCTTGATTGCAACGTTATAGTGGAGTAGTCCTGTGGGTATAGCCGCTTCTGTTGAATCATATACTCGGACTAACAGATCGCCACTCAACCTTGCCGATCTATTCCGCCAGAGGAGTGAGTCTGGCCTTAGCCTCAATTCAACGTATCCATCCTTCTGGACTGGTTCCGATGTAACAAGACCAACTATTTCTACGTGACGTGCCTCGACATTTCGCAACAGGATTGCCGGATCGTCAGATCGAACTTCATACCAGAGTGCTCCTGAACAAAGAACGACTGCGAGCAGAGCAAATGGTGCAAGCAAGCGGTAGTTGAACCCAGCACAAAGGAGCCAAAGCAGAGAAAGACTGATGATGATAAAGAGAAGAGGAAGAGAAGGATCGAAGTAATAGCCTGCAACAATTCCTCCTGCAAAGATGAGGCTGATTTTAAGTGCGGGATAATATTTCCAACCGAAATCGGTCATACGAAAAAGTACAAAGAAATGAGACACGCGCTTTGAGAGCTGAGTCTTGGGCTAACAGCTTTGAGCCATGAGTGCTGAGCTTTCAGCAAGAACTTTCAATACTATCCCCTCTTCCCACTCAATTCCCGCAACTTCTTACCCTTCTCCCTTCCTATTCTTCACCTCCTTATCGCCTTCAACTCCAAAGCGTGATAAATCAACAACACGACGAAACTGACTTGAATCTCTCCTTATCTCTTTCCTATCTTAAGAGATTGATTCGAGCTTTTGGGACTAAACCGTTTTCGATGGCGTGAGTCTCTTAGTCGGTTAGGTTTGAGATAAACTAATCCGGAACATGATTCAGATGATACATCACGCGCTGAGACTGAGCATAGCCCTCTCTTTGTCTCTATGCACAGCAATCCCTCTCACTGCACAGAACTACGCACAAGAAGTCGGAGAGGCCGAAGTCGATTCCCGCACAACTGATTCTACTCTTACACAGGAATATACCGGCAATTTTGGCTGGAAGATTTTCCTGCCTGAAGAGAGCATCGCCAAGTACAACAAACTTGGTTCAAAGGTGAACGAGTCCGGGCAAAGCGAAGTCGTGAACTTCATGCTTCGTGGCAGACGTGGTGGAATAAGTATTCGCTGCTATACCGAACAGCGGATGATCCCTCTCGGATACAAGCTTCTGGACAGTACACTGCACTTTTATGAAATCGACTCGGTTGGTCGCAATGGCAACATTTATCGCCGAACCTATGTCATGACCGACCAGGCAGTTGAGATAGAGATCATGCTGACAGAAAAGGGAGACGCTGACTTGAAGGAGAAAGTAGAGGCAATGTTTGACAGCTTCCTTCCACCTGAAACTGCTAGGATGGAACTGGAAGAATGGCGCTACGGTCGTGACCCAAGCGATTATGAAGAGGGACGGTATCCACCAGGAGGAGGTCCGGAGTGAGAACAGTTCGTTTCATCCTTGGATGTAGTATTATGCTCTTTGGAATGAAAGGCATGGCTATAGCGCAAACTTCTGCGCTGCCGCCTCTCGACCCGGATTCGCTCGCAAGTGAGGTAGCAAAGGACTCAATTGTAGCTCAGTCGATTGAGAGTCGCAAGGGCTATGTTGCTAGAATCCCGAAAAGTGCTTGTCTTGACTCAACACGGAGCGGATGGAACCCAACCAAGAATTACGAGCGTCGCGTCTATGTGCTTGAAAAAGCGGGCGAGATTATCTTCACGGTGACCGTTGGCCCAACTGAGATTCCAGAGTCGGCAACGGAAACTCAAGCTTATACCTACGTCGACCATGATACGTTGACTTCAGCAGGAACAGCATGGTCACGCACGTACTATCTGGCTACACGTTCTGTCAGCATTGAGCTCATACCTTATGGAATCGCAATGCATCCTTATACCTTAGAACGGAATCGCATATACAATTCATTTCGCTGGAAGCCGGGAGCGAACACTGATCGCATAGATGTTGATTCGGGAACCAATGCAGTTCCTGATATCCTCCAACAGAAAGGGTTAGGAAAGTAGTATGTAGGAGGTTGAAGGTAGAATATAGGCTGTATAGGAATCTATGTCTTCTATCCTCTATTTCATTGAACAATGACTTGTCCGGTCATTATCTGTTCCCCCACTCCTCAGTCTGAGCCAGTAGACTTCTGCCCCAACAAAGCTGCATCTGGTTCAACACTGTATCGACTTCTGTCAGTTTAGTCTACTCCACAATAACCATACGCTGCACCGCACGATAGCGACCACTTCGGATTTCATAGTAGTAGAAACCGGCAGAGAGGTACGATACATCGAACGTTATGCTATGTTCTCCTCGATCAAGAACATTATCAAGCAGCGTTGTGATGACAGTTCCTTTTGCATCGTGCAACGATATTCGCACCCGTTCACTTCGAGCCACCTCAAAATCAATTCTCACACTACTACCAGCCGGATTCGGTACGCTCTGTTTGATAGCGTATACCCCACCGAGATCAATTGTCCCTGTTGTATCGCAGTCCAGTGCAATAAACGTACCGCCATCGAAGAGCAGTCGATAACGGGGCGGAAAAGGATTGTCTTCTTGAAGAGTCAGGGCCAGATCTGTCCGATAGGATCTTCCAAGAAGAACACGCATTGGTATTTCCAATAAAACTCCTAACCCCGTCGCTTCCGGGATCATACCACTTACCGTCAGCTCTCCAGGAGGATCCTCCTCTCCATCCACGTTGATAGCCCCCACTTCGCGCATTGCTGTCGCTTCTGCTGGCATCAAAAGTGTAGGCTCATAGCTCAATATCAGCCGGAAGGGGATGTCTTCAGGAAGAGGAAGGCCTGTCTTCAATGACAGAGGAATCCAGATTACGGAATCTATATGCCCTCGCACCTCAGGCAGACTGAACGTCAGTATAAACTCCTCCAGTTCGCATGGCTCTGATTCGAGTTCGACCGTCGTGGTATCTTGACCACTATGTTCAATTCTTAGAAGTGCGCGAACGGTGGAATCTCGTCGCAGATATCTGATTCTATAGAATCGAGACTGATCCGGTTGAAGAATATCCGGCCTCGGAGGATCAAGCACCACAAATGCCTCCGGAGATTCTCCTTCAATTATCAATCTCTCTACTGTGAGAGGCCAGGTCCCAGCATTTGTCACCTGAACTGAGTCGATGCCATCCTTATCAGAACATGGGAACCACAACTCAAAAAGGTTTGTCTCTGCCTTCTCCAACAAACCAACGCCAGCCAGGGTAACATCGATGTGCCTTCCATCTCTGGTCGTTGCTCGAAGACTGTCAGTCCAGGGACCTGTATCAGCAGGTGAAAAACGTAGCCTAACGGTCAACATACTATCAACAGGTGCAAGGAGCATCGGTAGCTCGGATGATAGAGAAACCACGCCGAAGAGGATGGAATCAATGATCTCAATCGTCATCACGCTATCCTCGGCAGTGCCACGATTGAAGAACCTCAATGGCCGTTCAGTATATCCTCTAACCCGGGCATCACCAAAATCGAGGAACAGTGTATCGGCTACAATTTCCGACTCAACCCCCTCAACACAGAGTAGGACAGTATCTTGCCAACCAGAAGCCGACGAAAAGATAATGCGTCCCTGTCTAGTGCCAAGCACAGCAGGGGTCATTACGAGATTGAAAGAGACAGAACTCTTTTCTGCAATATCGACTGAACTGAGAAGACCAGTTGCTGTTATCTCACTCTCATCTGTCGGAAAAATTGCCTCTATGGCAACTTTCACATCCTTAGCAATCCCATCTCCCTGATTGACAATAAGGATCTTACGGGGTGCCGAGTTAGTGCGAACAATCACCTCCCCAAAATCAACCTTATCGAGAACGTTCAAATCAAGTTTAGGCTTGGATTTGAAGACCGATCCGTGTAATGCCACGGTCGTATCGAGTATACATGACCCACTGCCAAGACTCAAAAGCAACAATTGCCTGTATATCGTAGCGGTGTCGCTACCATCAACCGTATCACCACAAAATCTGACGACAACTTCCACCTTTCCTCCCGGTGGAATCGAGGCTCCGCTACGAGGAGTGAGTACCTCAAATGAAGGTGCATCGGTTGCAATGGAATTGATCGTAAGAGGGCGTTCCGAACTACGATTTCGCAGGGTAAACGTTGCGATGCGACACGTATCATCAGCACCAATATCTCTTAGTCCCGCATTCACTGATAAAGGAATCGACACATCAGGACCGATGTCTCTTATCCGCAGAAGAATCGCACGGGATGGCAGAGGTGTAGTAGCACGAAAAGAAACTATAAACTCTCCTCCCCCTCCTCGCAAGCAGACACGTATTCTTAGTTCCCGTTCCTCTTCCGGCTTAATAGTAATTGGCAAAGGCGGCTCAACTCTTTCCACCTTAAGTGATTTTTCATTGGTGGCTATACCGGTTACATCGAGTGGAGCCTCTCCCTTATTGGTAAGAGTAAGAGCTGTATCACGGCAATCGCCCGGACAGAGATCGCCTAAATCAATAAGGCTATCATTCGAATGGAGTTTACCAGCTATCCCACAGCCTCGTAACCTGATTTCATATAAGCTATCCGGCTTGACATTCGTGAAAAGGCGCAAGATTGCAGAATCATTCCCAACACGAGCCGGACAGAATCGTATGAGAATAGCAGCAGTCAGTCCGGGAGCTATTTGGGGAGGTATTTGGGGAAATGCTCTGGAAGGTCGAAATCCGTAAACGACAAAGGGATTGCTTGTGCCTGCGTGAAGTATTTCGTACTCCTTAATGACCAAATCGCTCTGTGTTCCGGTATTTGTAATGAAGATGGAGGCAGTATCGCATTTGGAGTATGGAACGCATCCGTAATCAATCTCTGTGCGATCAATCCTTATGCCAGGTTGCCCAACAATTGCCCCTCCTGCCGTTGACATAATCCATGAAGGAACGGCGGTTCTTCTGTTGCTGGAAGGATTATTGGTTTTCTGAAGCGTGGCTACATAGAGGAGGCCATTCGATACATCATTCTCCTCAAGTTGAATTGACCAGTGTCCGGCTGTATCAACAATTACCTCTTTAGGAGCACCATAAGACCATACGCCATGCTCAGGGCGTATATAGATGCGAATGGTTGTTCCCGCAACTCCAACGCCGGAAATGACAGATCCTGACTCAGCTTGAAAGGTTCCATTCATGTTGGAGGCAGGGCCAAAGTATTCAGCACCCAACTGTTCGAGAGTGAACGTGGAATCAATACCATCAACCAGTCCATCAACACGAACTCTCCCTTTTCCACCATCCCCTACAGGGGTATCCCCAACAGCATCTCCACCTTTTCCACCTTCTACGATAACTTGTCCTTTTGTTCCGATCACAAGTCTTCCCTGAGCGCCGAGCAGTACACCTCCTCCAGCGCCTCCCCCACCTCCACTTTTGAAACCGGAATTATCGTCGACTCCATCTGCACCCTTAGCCTCTATTCTTCCAAGCAAACGAATTGCACGATATGAATAGAGGGCAATTGCTCCTCCTCCTCCGCCGCCTGAAGCACGTCCGTTCGCAGAGTACGCGCCGCCGCCGCCACTACCACCCGCGAGGGGAACAAGAACCGTTGAACCGACAGAACGACCACCATTGGGAACAGTAGGCCCTCCATGATCTCCTGAAGAAGCAAAGCCTCCACCTCCACCGCCAGAGGTAATCATAACGCTCCCTTGATCATCTCGGATAATTTTGCCCCCCGTTGCACCCCCGAATCCACCGGCGTCAACGTCGAAAGGAAATTCCTCACCATCCCTGCCATACCGACCCGATGAACCAAATGGATGGCCCGTACCTCCTCCCGAGGGGACTCCCATCCGTGCAGCACCACCTGGTGCACCGTTGAGACTTCCCCCGGCACCAAACCTACCTGACCGACTTCCTCCTGAAGCAGGGTTTGCTCCTGAACGATTTTGAAGAAGTGAATCGCTCGGTGCACCACCGGCGGTATACCCAACGCCCCCTCCTGTTTTCAGACCAGCACCTCCTCCACCTCCTCCCGGCCCGGCCCTTCCATACTGGCTCGGTAGAAGAGAATCAAGTACAGGAGCAGAGACAGAAAGGATAGCAGTCGAATCAATGATCACTTCTCCCTTGGCCAGGATAGTCAGAGGTAACATACCCTGCTCTCCATTCGTTTCCAGATCAGGGTCGGAAACGTCAGCTCTAAACGTCCCTTCGCTCAGAATTAAGGTGTCAACAACAAGGACACCTCTACGAGAACGCCTACCATAGATCCCACCCGAACCAAGCAGACAGTCTCCCTCAAGTTTTCCAGAGCTGTCGACTCCAAGCCGTTGGGGAAGAACGATGGAAAACATCTGAGGATTGCTGATCGCGTCGCCTCGACGCACACGGAGAGGGATAGCCTGAGGCGTCGCCTCCGGATGAACAAAAAGCATCGTTGAAAGAAGACGACCTTCCCAACTCACAACCGAAGGTCCGATGATTATCTGTGAGCTGTCCTCTGGATCCACAAGCTCTAAACCAACGTTGACCGGATCGAGTGTATCAGGTCCGAACGCTCCAAACGCATCGATAGGAGCAAACGTCTCCACAACAAGACTCATACCAGGAGCAGCCGCGTCCGGAAGCATGTAGGTTGTTTCGGGAGAGAGAATCGAACGAGTGAAGAGTCCTGCACCTATACGCAACATATCCTTCTCCGGATTGTATCGTTCACCGATGATATGAACCTTCTGACCTACAAGGACAATGCGATTGGCCACACGCCACTCCCTATCAGGATTTGTGACTTCAGAATTCAGATCGTTGACAAACTGATCCTAATCCCAGACTCCCGATGGATCAAGGCTATATCCAGCAAAACCTGTCTTTGGCAGATCGGCAGGGAAACGGCCTCGAAAGGTTGTCCATGCTGAGGCCATATTACCCGCACCATCGGTAGCGATATCAAATCCCATCAAGGTTGAATCAAGCGGCGGGAGCAGGGTGAGTGAGAAATTCGAGCCAGTGTTTGTCCCATAAAAGAGCGAGGGAAGAGAATCCCGCTTGTTCATTGGGATAAGCAGATGGTAACTGCCGGATGAATCCAACGCCGCGCGAAGGCGTAGATCAGTATCCCCTCTTCTAATCATCGTTTGGTCATAGAGCGGAACAGGGAGCAATTCAACGTTGCCCAGCGAATTACCATCTAATGACAGGGTGAACTGATAGATTGCACCCGAAGCATTCCGCACAAAAGCCTCCAATTGCTCCCGATGCACCTGAAGTTCCGGATCAGAGAACTGACAACTGAACGAACCGCAAGGGACCGTCTTGACAAGTTTCTTAATGCGGGATTGGCTATTCCAATAATGGACATTGATGGAATCCTCAACATTTTCAAGCCAGATAAGATGTGCTGTGCCGTTTGAGTCAACAGCCATGCTGTAACGACCAGACTCCTTGGTCAAGAGAACAGAAGGAATCTTTCGGTATGAACTATCCCGATCATTCGTGTAATAGATGCCTATCTCATAACCATTGCTGCCGAACACGTTTGCAAGAAAGGCAAGGTGTATGATCCCATCATGATCTACAAGAAAACGATACGATGTTGAATCGGCACTGAGTGAATCATAAACGGTGCCCGTATCGGTAAGAAGAAATGGCGCACCAATTTCGTTGGTTTGGTCTTGTGTGTGATAGACCTGCAGCCCGGCGCTGTTCGGATCACGTGTTACCCAGCTAAAGTGGGTGACTCCCCAGCGATCAATGGCAGTTTGTGGATTGAATGTAGGAGGAAGATCTGAACCGATTGTTGTGTTCAGTGTGTCATATCGCCAGTTCCCTACCTGAGCCGAAACGACCCCAGAACAGAGATAACTGAGGAAGCAGAGCAGAAAGCACAGTCGGCCCTTGAAACCGAATGAACGACTTAAACTACAATGAACGATATTCTCAGAGAGAGTATACACCTCACATCTTCTGTACGATCACCAGTGGTTGATTCCTTAGCTTGATAGTTACTCTTTTGATTGACGATTAACGGTTATGCGAACCATCCTGGAAAAAATACGTCCTTCAGGTAGATTGTTATCGAACGTGTCACTGCTCGATTCGCCCGATCCTCGAACGCTTGTTACGGAAAGTTCCGGCAGAGAGAGACTGAAGCGTACGCTCTGGAGCCTCTTCTCTACATTCCGTGCCCGTTCAAGAGCGAGCTCACGATTACGCAAGGCATCACCTACACGGTCGGTAAAACCGGTAATCTCTACCCAGGCTCCTTCTTCTGCAGCACGTGCGATCTCATAGATTTCTGCAACATGCTGCGGTCGCAATTCCGCTTTGTTGTATGTGAAGCCAACGAGCATGTATTCTTTCACTTCCAATTCTTTCTCAGTCTTCTCTTCAGGTGTGCGAGTTACGTGCTCTAGTACACGAAATGATCCCTTATCAGCACCCTTCTGCCCATATATATCTGTTACTTCAAAACGGTAATGAATCGGTGTGAGATCACGATTTATTCGCAAATCATTGAGAGGCCAGTACTTACTGGCAGTAGCCTGATCCGGCATAGCTGTACTATCAAAACGCAAAAGCACTTTATTCCCTTGTCGGACAGTGATATTCCAGTCTGCGACGGAAGCTGTATCATCTACCTCTGCATGGAAATTGATTGCCGGGGGGGAGGCTACGCTGGCAAGGCCCTCTACAACAACGGGCCGGAGAAGTGATTCTCCATCAAAAATAAACTCAGCACGTCGATTCTCACTCCGGCCATCAACAGTCTTTTCGCTTGACGGATTTGTCGGAGTGCCCGAAGAGACGCTCACTCGTCTTTCATCAATACCCCACACATCTGTCAAGTATGTCCGGACAGACTTGGCACGCTCCAATGCCAATTCCGGGTTCGGCTCTTCATCCTGGGTCGCCGTTCCAACTATCGTGACAGATACTTCCGGGCGACTGCGAAGACGTTGTCCCAGGACATTAAGAAGGTGATGGTGTAGATCGATAGGCGTTATCGAAACAAGAGAATCGAAATTGAAGCGATCAGCCTCTTCACCACTCTTGAATCGAATATAACGGGAGGGGATTGTAGGGCTACCTCGATCAAAGAAGAGATGTGGTATGAATGGAATGCTTCGACTCCAGGGAGCCTCGCGAATCTCAATAATCGGGTCGGGATATTCATTGCCCGCATCATCAACCCCAACTACACTGATACTGGCATAGAGTTCGGAAAGTATGTTGTCAACTTCAGCATCTGTGGCTGTATCCACCGACTGCGGCGGAACTATATCGACTTCAGTCACTTGTATTTGATGTGTGTCACCGGGGTCGATTAACGAAAGCCGTGAAGGAATTGTAGCAATCAATTCTTGCTTCTTACTGCGATTCTCCCAGGTAAATCCCATCGAAGCATGAAACGTGGTTGTGTTCCATTGATATGACTTTTCGATCGACGTTGTCATCAGACTGACTCCAAGCTCCGGAATCAGAGCGAACCTGTCGCCAAGTGGCAATCGAGTTCCACCAAAGGTCGAAATCTCAAAGCCAAGATTGTTGAAATCAAGTTTCCCCCCTCGATAGATCGGTCTCTGAAAGTCGTTGGTTTCTGTATAGGTTGCCCCGAGCGGTGAGGCAATTTGCTCATACTGACGGACATCGCTGACCGATAACAACAGCAGAGATGGAGTAAAACCGAGTCGCAGGTTCTGCACCGGTTCCCAAAGAAGTCCCCCCGATATGCTTACTGCACTTACCGAAGCATCAAGCCTGTGTTGAGTAACTACCTGTTCGGATACCCCATCGAGATAACGAGCAGGATTTGTGAATGTCTCGGAAAAATTGATCGGACGGTTCTGCCATCCGGCCCCTCCTGTAAGCAGAAAAGAGGGCAAACCGAGGAGAGGCATCTCGAAGAAGAGGCGCAAGGCAGTTACTCCGGTCACTTGATCTGTAAACTCTCCACAGCTTGAACTTCCATGATAAATGTCAAGCGTTGTTTGATGAGTTGTCAATCCGACAAGGCCGGCAACACCAAGTCGCCACTGGAGCTTTCTCTTATCAACTTTTGTGGAGTCGGTGAAGTGATCGTGAGCGCTCCCCTGCGAAAAAAGTGGAGTTACTGTAGGAAAAGCAAATAGAGAGAACAGGACAAGAAAGGCAAAGCCTTGCCTGCCAAGCACAGAAGGGAGACTTTTCTGCTCGGAACTTCTCATCCGACTGATGTTCTTGCTTATGGCACAATCATGCGCTAATGCCTGACACGGAAAATATTAGGAGAAATTGTGACTCTATACTCTCTATAACTCGGAGAAGCCGGCACAATATGGCGTCGGCTTCTCAAGCAGTATATGCCACCAAGGATTAAAAAGGTTATTCTTGATCGATATTGGTCGTGTTGGTATTCTGCGTTGACCGTCTCCCCAAAACAGGAGTGACACGAGGAGGGCCGCTACCTTCAAAAGTATTCGCATCGGCAGCAGTTGTGGTTAACCCATCCTCCATGATATCAGGGTTATCAACCAAAAATTCTGATACCACTGCCGGATCTCGTGAATTGTTTTGTCTTGATTGCATAGATCCGGCTACCGACGTACCTACTCGACTGAGACTTTCTTCTGACTTCGCTTCCTGTCCATCTAGAACGTTCTCTTCTACTGGAACGGTCTGTATCGACAGGTCACCCGTTGAAGATGGCTGTTGCTCAACAGGGATTGATGTTGCCGGCATAAGATTTTGCACTCCCTCCTCATTTGATCCATCACCGGCATAATACCCAACAAAGAAGCTACCAACCGCAAGCAGTAGGACTAACGGTCCTGATACCCATCGCGGAATGTGGCGGAGGATGTTGTTGGATGTACCATGGTGAAGGACAACCTCTGTTTCGAGGGGCGCTTCTTTCTGTGCGACTGCTGCTTCTGCTGCTGTAACCGACCCAACTGCTGCAGTTACAAGCGCCGCCTCTTTCATAACGCTTGTTCTAACTCCTGAAGAGACCCGCGTCTTGTCTGCCTGTTCATTCAGAATCTTGTCCAGCATTACGTGAGATTTCAACCCAAGACGCAAGGAATCACTTGAGGCGACCGAGAGAAGAAATTGGCGCTCCTGATCGGGCGACATCTCATTGTTGAAAAATGACGTTATAAGGTCTGCCGTGTTCATATTGTGTTCAATTTCATCTATCGTTCAAAAATTTTTCCGCTGGCTCTAGACCAGAAGATTTATGATGTTACTTCAAAGATAATCGATGTTAAGGTTGTCCGAATGTGGGTAATCCCGATCTACAACGGGATTATCCATATTTCAACAATAACTCCCCCCTGCCTGCCGCAGGAAGGTAGTTCTCTTTTCATCTGTTCCTGGTTCTTCTTCCAGCGCCATTCATATTCCTTTCGGTGATAGGGAAAATAGCTTTTCACCCCCTTAAACTTCGAAAGCCTTCGCTTACAAAAGTTCCAGAAACTCTCTATGCCATTACTATGGATGCCTTTGCCATTGCTGAAGCCCCGGGTCTTCTTTACCCGAAAGTCTTTGTCATAACCCACATCCACAGACGGGTTGCTTTGCAATGTCCCGATCACCCCTGGGTGGCCTATTCACTTCCCGTATTCGCTTGTGGCCAAAATACGCCCCATCGAACTCCACTCCGCCATACAACTGTGTCTTATCAATGGTCTGCTTGATCTAAATGCACTCGCTGAACATCAGATAATAGCGGTTCATCGTCTTGCGGTTACAGCCCAGTAAGATGCTCGCCTTAGTTGCATCGACATCCGCAAAAAGGAAGCGTATGATTTTTTTGGCCTTGTAATCGCTTAGTTTGCTATATTTCATAAGGCTTTCAGACCACAGTTTAAAGTAATCTTCTGGTCTAGAGCCTTCCGCTAATCAAGCACCCATTCTCAACTCATCAAAAAAGGATTACGACTCCTTGTTACTCTTGGTTGTCATAACTCCCCATTGGATCTTCATCTTCCAACATTCCAAGCCAATTGGCAAGAAGTTTCCGAAGCGAGTGGCGTGCGCGAAATGCACGTGTCTTTGCAGCGGTCACGGAGACTCCCTGCATTTCAGCAATCTCATCGAACGCGTAGCCAAGCATGGAATGGAGAACAAAAGCCTCTCGCTGTATTACCGGCACACGCGTCAAAGCACGATTAACCAGTTCCTTCAATTCGCTGTACTGATTGTTGTCCTGTAACATCCATTCCCCTGCCGGATCGATAACATCAATCGAAACGTTCCCTTGCCTTCTTTTTCGATGCTCGATAAACTTCAACCCGGTATTTCGAGCTACTGTGAAGAGGAATGCACGAAAATTCTCAATCTCTTTCTCTCTTCCACGACGGCACATCCTGACAATGCGCATCCAGGTCTCCTGAAACATTTCCTCAGCATCCTGATGAGTCGAGAGCAGATACTTGCAATAGATGAACAGAGGCTTTTCATAAGCTTCATAGAGCTTTCCAAATGCAAGCTCATCTCCTTGAAGAAAAGCGGAAAAAAGGTCCTCATCCCGCACGCTTCGGGCCGGAATATCCTTTCTTGATTCGTTTGTGTGGGGAGCGGTCATGTATCAGATCAAGTTGTTCGTCAACAACGCATAAGAAAAGACTCTCTCAAGGTGAAGATGTTACCGGCTTAACAGGAAAGAATCTGCTGTAGAGCGGTGGTGAGGAATAGAGCAAGGAGAGGATATAATGTTGTGTTTTCGCCATTTCGCCATTTTTAACATAATTGGGTCTATTTTTCAACCTTCAACCGAAGCAACAAGCCGTAAGAACTTCCTCTTTCCTACTTTTAATATTGCTTCTCCTTTCGGCTCATATACGAGCTGCGGGTTGGCCACCTTTTCGCTATCAATCGAAACCCCTCCTCCTTCGATCAATCGTCGTGCTTCTCCCTTTGATGAGATCATCCCTGCGTCTACCATCAATTGCGTCAGAGCAATTGGTTCCGTGACACTCCAGGCATCAACATCGTCTGGAACATCTTTTTTGATGAAGATGCGATCAAACTCTTCTTCTGCTCGCTGCGCCGTCTTCTTGCTTGTGTATCGAGCCACAAGCTCTCGTGCCAGACGGCGCTTCAGATCACGCGGATGGAATTCACCGGATTCGAATGCTTTTTTCAACTCCTCTACTTCATTATCGTTGTAGAAGAGGGTAAGGCGGAACCAATCAGGCATTAACTCATCAGGAATTGACAACGTTTTGCCATACATCTCGTTCGGGAAATCGTTAAGGGCAACATAGTTGCTCAACGACTTCGACATCTTTTCCTTTCCGCCGGTACCGACAAGGAGAGGACAGGTTATGATCACCTGTGGTTCCTGATCATGGGCACGTTGTAAATCACGTCCAACCAACAGATTGAACTTCTGGTCAGTTCCACCAAGCTCCACGTCAGATTTGATGGCGACAGAATCCATTGCCTGTACAAGTGGGTAGAGAAGCTCATGAAGCGAGATCGGGACTTCGGCTTTGAATCGCTTGCTGAAATCATCACGCTCCAATATCTGCGAGACGGTATACTTGCTTGCCAGGGTAATCACATTGGCAAAGCTCATCGTCGCAAGCCATTCACTGTTGTTGGTAATCTTCAATCTCTTCGAAGAGAGAATCTTCGTCGCCTGATCGAAGTAGGTCTGCCCATTCTGTCGAGTTTGCTCAAGAGTCAGAGCCGGACGGGTTTTCGAGCCTCCTGAAGGATCACCAATCATTGCAGTGAAATCGCCGATAATCAGAATCGCCTGATGTCCGAGGTCCTGGAAATCCCGCATTTTCTGCAAAACAACTGCGTGTCCCAGATGCAAATCGGGCCGCGACGGATCGGCGCCCAACTTGACGTCAAGCGGTTTGCCCGTCTCGATTGACCGCTTCAGTTTGGTCTCCAGTTCCTCTTCAGGAATGATCTCCTCGGTCCCCCGGCGAATCAGATCAATCTGCTCATTCAGCGGAGGAAAGGTAATTTTTTTATCTGCCATGAAGGTTGCGAGAATTCAAAATGAAAAGTTTAAAGTTAAAAAAGAGGCGCCAGTCTTTAGACATCAGGCTTCAGAGGTCAGATACTACTGTTGCTTGCATCGACACTGCCCGATGTCTGACGACCCTTGTCCGATGTCCGTTCTCCATTGATCGAAGTTACTCCGCTGATATAGAGTGGCTTAACCTGATCGGGAGACAGAGCAACACCGCGACGAAAAAGTTCATGCCCATACTCCGCGACAGCTACTGCCGTGAGACGCAGAGTTTCGTGTGCTATGCAATCATCGTATGCCTTTTCGATCAACTCGGCCCCGGGCCCCGCAGCAAAAACATTTTCATCAAGCAACGGAGTCAACTCCTCAATAGGAAGATTATAGGGAGCTGTAAGACAACGAAAATCAGAATGGATCTCGTAGAGAGCGGCGTAGAGATCACCTCGCCGATCCGGAATAAGAGAGAGAACTCTGTTGCGACCACCGACCTCACCAACACTTCGAGCATTCCAGGCAATCGAATCCAGCGTAGAGACAGGTGTGATCGGTACTCCGACGGCACTTGCAAAACCAATGGCGAAACTCATACCGATGCGAATGCCGGTGTACGATCCCGGGCCAACAGACAAAGCGAGGGCGTTGATCTCATCCGGTTTCAAACCACATGTATTCAACGCCCCGCGAAAAAATGATGCGAGTAGTCTGTCATGTGCTCGTGGCATCTCAGCCCGGAACTCCACAAGAAGCTTTTCTCGGTCCAAGACTGCAACGGCACAACTCTCACCGGTCGTTTCAATAGCAGCTAACATCGCCATCACGAGAGAGCGTCGACTGTTCCCTCAAGGACTCCGCTTCTACGGACTTCGATCTGGCGACAATTTTCCTGATCATCCAAGGGAGTGAATCGGATGTTAATTCGATTCTCCGGTAGGGCCTTCGACCCACGTTCCGACCACTCAATCAGCTTGATCCCAAGAGGATCAGCCAATACTTCGTGCACACCAATCTCTTCAAGATCTTTCTCCGATTCCACTCGATAGAGATCGATATGATAGATCGTAATCTCCTGACCGTCGTCCTGAATTCCGGCATACTGGTTCACGATTGTAAAAGTAGGACTGGAGACCAGATCCCCAACGTTCAGACCTTCACAAACCCCCTTGATAAACTGGGTCTTTCCGGCTCCGAGGTCACCATAGAGAGCGACCGTATCTCCGGGACAAAGATCAGAGGCCATATCGAGACCAAGTCGAAAGGTCTCTTCCTCGCACAGGCTCGTATAAATTCTTGGTTCCATAAGGACAAATATTCTCTCAATCAACCTTTTGGTGATTATAACTATTCCTACTGAGGTTTACCCTCAGCATTCTCTACTACCGTGCTTTTAACTCGGCAATTGGTAGAATCATCTCCTCTAACGAGATGCCGCCATGCTGAAAACTGTCACGATAGTGATTTAGATAATAATGATAGTCTGTTGGATAGACGAAATAGTAATCTTCTTTGGCAATGACATATTCGATGGCCGGACCACGACGCGGCAACTTAAACTCCGCCGGATCTTTGACATAGAAGGCATGTTTCTCATCAACCTTCACGTTCCTCCCATACTTGTATCGCAGGTTTGTCGAGGTCTCACGATCGCCCAACGCCTTTGAGCCTCGCAGACAACGAACAGCACCATGATCTGTTGTTAAAATAATACGGGCATTCGGTACTTCCGAGGCCAACGTCTTTAACATACCGTACAAACTTGAGTGGGTAAACCAGCTTTTTGTCAGAGAACGATAGGCAGATTCATCAGGGGCTATCTCTTTCAGGATTGGGTAGTCACTTCGCGAATGGGCCATCATATCGACTGCGTTGACTACAACAGCAACCATCTGCGATTGTGCATAATCAAGAATCTCTGATTCAATTTTTCGACCAAAGTCTGTGTCGATAATCTTCGCGTAGCGAACACCACTCCTGAGTGTAACGCGTCGCCGTTCAAGCAACTTGTCGAGTAACTCTTTCTCATACTTGTTCTGGGAATGGTCATCATCTTTTCCATCTCCAGTCCAGAGATCGGGATAGTGCTTTTCGATCTCCGATGGGAAGAGACCTGCAAAGATTGCATTGCGCGCATACGTGGTTGCAGTTGGAAGAATGCTGAAGTAGTAGTTGCGGTTAATCGTGAAATCATCGGCGAGCAACTCTTCCATTGCCATCCATTGATCAAGTCGCATACAATCGACAACAAAGAAGAAGACAGGGCCATCATCCTCTTGTAGCTTCGGAACAACGTAGCGGTCAACGATATCAGGACTGAGCGTGGGACGTTCCGGATCATCCTTTTCCATCGTCAGCCAGTCGCGATAATTCTCCTCAACAAATTTGCCGAACTCACCGTTGGCATCCCGTTTCTGATCTCCCAACGTCTGCTCGAGACCAATGTTATGATGCTGGTCAAACTCCAGCTCCCACTCTGCAAGACGTGCATAGAGTTCTGCCCACTCCCTGCAGACCATTGGACTCATCAGCTTCATAGCAAGCTGATTGAACTCACGGATATAATCCTGCTGAACGTAATCAGCCTTGATCTTCTTGCCATCAAGAAATTTTTTGCAGACCAGAAGTATCTGTGTCGGGTTGACCGGCTTGGTAAGATAGTCTGAGATGCGACGACCGATCGCCTCTTCCATCACCTGCTCGGCCTCGTTCTTGGTGACCATCACGACTGGAAGGTTGGAGTCGATCTCTTTGATTTCGGCAAGGGTTTCAATGCCTCCCATGCCAACCATCGACTCATCGAGAAAGATGAGATCGAATGGCTGTTCTCCTACGAGGGCGATTGCATCCTCACCGTTGGTGACTGTCTCTACATCGTAGCCCTTTGCCTGAAGGAGTTTGATATGTGGGCGGAGCAAGTCGATTTCATCATCCACCCAAAGAATATTCCGTTGATCGGACATGTGGTTTCTCCGTCTAATTCACGTTGTTGAGTTACTCTTTCCTCGATTGGTACGATGTAGCTCTTCCTCTTTGACGATTTGTCTGAGTTTATTATGAGAAGACGGTTCTTCCAGTTACTCTCAAGAAATACACGGTCGGGATAAACGAATGAGCGACGACTTTTGTGTCTCAACGACCAGAGATAATCGTAACTCGACCATATCCCGACTTGTCATTCGTCAAGATAGCATCCCTTTAGAGAATGAAGGTAACGAATCTTTAGCGTGATCGTTTCTTTGTCAAAGGATCTTCAGATTTTCGGTGAAATTTCGGCATTTTAGTCCCTTGGAATGCTGAGTAATAGTCAAACACGAACCTTTGTGTCCGCCACCGCAGACCTAAAAGAAATGTCGGTAGTTCACACTATTTTCCCGCTGCTTCGAGCGCAGCGACTCGATGCTATATAGAACATTCATCCAGAGTACACTGTCGGTGATGCTCCTTCTGGGGGTGTCATGCATAAGCTCTGCTCAAACCTCAGGTTGGCTACATCCACTCGGCACGTTTGAGGGAACAAGGAGCAACCCTGCTAAGACTGACTCCCAAGAGACGGGTGACATCCTGATTAAATGGCGGAACGACGCGTTGAAGAATGCGCCGGTACTATTGGTGGGAGCAATTCGGACCGAGGAAGGATCGAGCGAGCAGCAAGTTGTTGGGATTGAAGAGGGGGAGAAGAGTATCATAATTTTCAAGGCAAATGGTTTCATTGATACTACCTTTTCGATTCCACCAAAAGACTCTGCGCTAAGTGTCGTGCTCACTGGCCTGTTCGACACCAATGCTTCTTCGGTTTCTATACCACCGGAAGAGAATCGTTCCTCAAAACCCAATCTGATCGGTCTGGGCCTGGAGCAGGAACAGACTACAAATACTTTTTTTTCCAGCGGTTTACTTATGAATCGATACGGGGAAGTAGACTTCAGACTTGGGATAGTCGGCGGAGTTGACGAACGGCCATTAGTAGCAAGATGCCCTCATCCATCGAATATATTAAAAATTCTTCCCGTTGCTGTATGGAAATCCGATTCCCTGGGGGTTGTCGCGTTCAGTATTGTTACGCAGGATAGTTTCAGTCATAATGACTCATGCATAATGATCAACAGTGTGAGACGATACAGACTGGATAACCTCAAGGCCGCTGCGCTTGGCGATCCGGTCTATCTTGCTCCAAAACTCTACCCCTTCCCGCCGGTCCTGAGTAGAGAAGAGGGAAAGAATTTCCTCGCCCTTTCAACAGCCCGCTATGATTTTTCTCCTTCAATCATACGTGGACAAGGAGAACTTCAAACCGCATCGGACAAATCTTACGGACCGAGCTATGATATTTCACTTCCGCGTGCGTTCCCCGGTTCCCCCAGGCTTATCGCTAATGATTCTTCGTCAACTGCGTTGAGTGCGACCTCTCAATTTGCCAAGCTGAATCAGAACAGAAAACTGGTAAGAATCTTTGCCGAGCAGGGAAAAGAATATCCTAAGATCAGTCTGGGTGACATGAGTAGCGGAGATACCATAGCAACGTTTGTCGATGAAGCTAACGATGATGCACATGGATGGCAGATTGTGATTGCTGATTTGGATACTGAAGCCGAGCCAGTCTCCAATCTGAAACTCCCGAACCCGGGGCCCGAAATCATTGCAACAGCAGTCCCGGATGGCTCCAAGGAGGAGACGTGGGTCTACTTGCTGCGTTGGAATACATCTGCCGAAAAACCGGATTCCCAGACATCGGATCTCCACTACTTCGCACGACAAAGAATACGTGGAAAGATTGTTGCATCTGGTGATCTGGTAAAAGATTTTGAACACCGGAAGGAAGTAATTCTCATCAACAAAGACACACTCTCCATCCTGCAGTTAAAGCCTTATACGGAAGAGAAAGACACTTTAGAGAACAATCTTCCATTCAACACCCTGAAGTCCTTTTCACTTGAATCGGATATCGTCTCTGTAGCCATTGCCGATCTGGAAGGGGACGGCGAGAACGACATTATCGTCAGTACGACCGAGGCAACGTATGCCATCGGGAAACTTCAACCAGATCCGTTCCCGTTCTCTCAATGGTCTATCAACGGAAAAGTCTGCATCAATGATCCCATCTCGGTAGTTTGGGACCGCAATACTCGGGGAAGCGGCTCTGGAGTCGGAGTTCGCATTGAAGGAGATGGTGGACGATTTCGAATTGCGCAGAATCAGATTCGTAACGATACTATGCATATCCCAGCGGACACCTTGTACACCTTGGGGATCGAAGAGCCGGGCAGATATCAAGTTGTCGTTTTTGACTCACTATACCCATGGATTCGCCAGCTCAGCGATACGTTTACGATTGCTTTTCCGGCATTAGGGCAAATCAACTTCGATCTCCCTGGCGGAACCGCTCTCTCTCCTGGAGATATCCTCCGCGATACAATTCTCTTCTGCTGTATCAACAGTGGAGACCTGACATTCGAACAAAGGCGATCATCAAATGCCAACTGGGAACAGATTCCTGCCCCAAAATCGTTCGGGGATTCACTGGCAATTATTTCTACGACTGTTCCCTGTCCAGAGCTTAGTACCTGGGGGGAATTAGCCAACGGTGCACAGCTTCTCTATCGTCTTCGGACACTCTCGGCAGATCGCGACACGACCGTTTCGAACCCGATAACGGTCAATCTTCCGCTGGCCGGCAATATTATCGTCGAGCGTACCGATTCGGGTCGGGAACGTCTCCGGTCTGTTTTCTGGAATAATGGGGACTTCCTCTGCGGAAACCTTGAGATCGCCATCGGTGATAAGGATTGGAACAACTTGCAACCGCTCGGCACCGTTGCGACTTCAGCCGGTCGATTTGATTTCAAAGTGCCTCTCAGATTTATCGACACAGTCCGACTCTGCATCCGCTGCGCCGACGAATCAGAATGCGCTTTTGGCTCTGCTTCGTTCAAAATAAACCGTGTGGGGGAATCCTTTGTCGCTCCCAACCCGTTCGATCCGGATGGACCGGACATCTCGGGACAGGGTGCAGCCATAACGTATACACTGCAGAAGCCTGGAAGGGTCACGATTACAATCTACGACGGAGCACGGACTATTGTCAGACAGGTCGTTGATTCCGAGGAACGGAGGATCGGACAAAACCGTGATTTCTGGGATGGACGAAATTCTCGTGGCGATATAGTTGCAAATGGGACATATATTTGTGTTATTTCATCCGACTCAGGTGAACAGATAGTATTACCTATCGCAATTGTAAAAAGATAGTGAACCAACGATTTTTCCTGCAAAGTACGTTCGTGGTCTCGGCAATGTTGTTCAGCATTGCCGAGGCCAAAGCTATAAGCCTGACTACTCTTCCCTACACTACTATACAGGTTGGTGAGTTCATTTCTCAGCAGGATCCGCCAGAGCAACCTGGAAAGATCACAGCAACGGTTATCAGCTCGGTTGAGAGCGAGACAATCAAACTTCGCGCATTTTTCCCTCAGGAAGCCCAGGAAGTCAAGGTTTCGCTTCATAACTTGCTGGGAAGAGAGATCAGTGTTCATCCAACGACCTCGGTCGGCCAGGGTGAAACAACATTCCAGTTTGACACTCGGAACCTTTCAAACGGACCATACTTTGTTGTCCTCGAAGCTCTTGGTCAGAGGATCACGAAGAAGATCATGTTAACGCGATAGTTTTATGTTTTTTTTGTCTCCTTTGTGGCTTGATCGTAAGATTAACCACAAAGCCACAAGAGCACAAAGAGATACCAAGTAGTCATGCCTCGCACATATCTAATATCACTTCTCCTTCTCATACTCTTCGCGACATCAACTCTTGCACAAGGAGGATATGCCGGAAGCGTCTTACGTCGCGCTGACAGTCCTGCCGAGGCTTCGATGAGCGGAGCACTGAACATCTTGTCAGGGGGGGCAAGCATTCTCTTCGGCAATCCGGCTGCTCTTGTAAGGCTGGAACAACCTTCGGTTGCCTTTGCCTGGTCATTTCTGGGACCACCGCAGAAGTCATTCCAGACAGCGCTTGGAACAAACATTGGCGAGTATGCTGGCGTTGGTATCGGGGTTACCGGCTACCGTGTGAACGACATTGACCAGCGAACGATCGCTGAACAGTCGCTTGGGTTGACGAACAGTCAGGACCTTGCCGTGACGCTTGGCGGCGGACTCGGTATTGGCCCGGGAAGTGTTGGAGGTTCGCTCCGCTATCTCCGCTATGATCTCAACGGAGTGGATGGCGGTTCCTGGGGTGTAGCGCTCGACCTCTCCGGCATGATTCTCTTCCGCGAACGCTTCGCTATCGGCTTTTCCATTAACAACATCGCCGGCACAATGAATGCCTCCTACCGAGACGGACTTCACGAACGTATCCCAACCGAAGTACGCTTCACCTCCTCCTACATCCATCCCTTTGAAGCGCGGACCGCAACCGAGCGGACCGACCCGACCGGCACCCTTCAACAACAACGTCTCAGACCACGGACCTACATTCTTGCCACCGGAGAGATACGCATCGGAGAGTTTGACGATGAACCGACAGCGGGCATCGCAATCGAGGCTGTTCCTCTCCACATAGCGCCTGAAGGGGCGATCGGCTTCCGGGCCGGAGCCGACACACGAGGCGACATCTCCTTCGGCTTCTTCCTCGAAACACCACTCGATATTGGCGACAACCCTCGCCTCTCCTTTGCAGCACGACGAGAGTATGAACGTGGAGAGATTACATTGCATACCGGGTTGGATGTGGAGTTGTAGATTCGACCAGTGTTAGCTCACAAAGCAACAGCATCCACTGCAAACGGCTGGAGCACTTCTCGATTGTGTTCACTCTTCTTCGTCATCTGCTGCACCTTAGACTTGTCATGCCTATTACAAACTGGAGTCTCTCCTATCAAGTAGACACGTTGAAGTTATCATAAGAGACGTTTTCGAAGTCCATCGGACTGCTCTACCGAATGCTCGAATGCAAACGCGTGCGATCGTAGACCTGCTCAATCCAATAGCCAAAAAGGCCGGGCACTATCTGCAGACCATCTTCCCGACCGAGACTCCTTACTCCCTTCTCTTCCCAAAGACATTGCTTTGCTTGACGTAATTGACCCTCGACTCATGACTCTTTAACCCTCGACTCATGACTCTTTAACCCTCGACTCATCGACCCTTTGATCCTCGACTCATCGACTCTCAACTCATCGACTCTTTGACCCTTGATTCATTGACCCTTGACTCATGACTCATGACTCTTTGACCCTCAACCTCTCTCGTACGAACTTTTCAGTATAGTCGCGTATAACATCCCGTGTGTTTCGAAAGACTTCAAGAATTTCGTCTTCGGTTCCGGTAGCATCGGCTGGATCAGGAAAGCTGTGATGAATTTTTTCCGCGGTCGAAGGAAACCAAGGGCATCGTTCCCGTGCGTTATCACAGACAGTAATCACATAATCGAAATCCATCCCCGAATAATCATCCATATGGTTTGATGTGTGCCCGGATAAATCTATCCCCGCCTCGGACATAACCTTGATAGCACGTGGGTTTACTCCATGAGCTTCCACACCGGCACTGTAAACCTTGGCATTCTCCCCTGCAAAATGTCGGAGCCAGCCTTCGGCCATCTGGCTACGGCAACTATTGCCGGTACAGAGAACAAGAACACGATTCATCTGCGAACAGAATTACTGAAATGATATCACTGACATTCCGGCATTACCTACACAACAACATCCGCCGGGTCTCGATGCCGGCGCTTGTAGTCAACGAATAGAAGTACATGCCGCTTGCGAGTTGTCTTTCAGGGTCAAAGACCTTCTCATAGTGGCCTTCAACCTGGAATTCATCATCGACCAGAGTGGCAATCTCGTTGTAAAACGCATCGAAGACGCGGAGGGTAACACGTGTCTCTCTATCCAATGTATAGCCAATAGTTGTCCGTTCCTGAAATGGGTTGGGGACATTCGGCTCGAGGAACAGAGGCTGACCGGGGGTAATCCTGATCGTATCTCCCTCAACCGAATTCAGACGAGGCATCATTACGGGAGCGATATTGTCAGTCAACCTCGAGATGTTGCGTATACAAACCGGTCCGGATTCATCAGAGCATTCCTCCATACTGTGAGTTGCCACCGTTGCGAGAACGATCGCCGGGAGGAGAAGCATGGGAGCTATGAATCGACTCATGCCGTTTCTGTCTCGGTTACGGTGATCTTCTCACCGGCGGGAAGACTCTCCGGCCAAAGGAGGCATCGTGTAGAATGGCCTGTGTTGTCCTTACCAAGAACAGGGTGAACCCGACTGCAATCAGCAAAGGCTTTCGGACAGCGAGGATGGAAGTGGCAACCCGTCGGCAAATTGGCCGGACTTGGTACGTCGCCAGTCAGGATAATCCGTTCTGATTTCTTGCGCGGATCGGGATGCGGAACAGCCGAAAGGAGCGCCTGTGTATACGGATGTTTTGGATTGCTGTAGAGTTCTTTTGCCGGAGATATCTCGACAATTTCACCAAGGTACATCACCGCAACGCGATGACTGATATGTTCAACAACCGAGAGATCGTGTGCGATAAAGAGATAGGTCAATCCAAATTGAACCTGCAGATCTTTCAACAGATTGATGACCTGTGACTGAATTGAAACGTCAAGGGCCGATACAGGTTCGTCACTGACAATGAACTTTGGCTCCACTGAGAGAGCACGCGCTATTCCAATACGCTGCCGTTGTCCTCCGGAAAATTCATGCGGATACCGTCGGGCAGATTCGGCACGGAGACCGACAATCTCGAGCAATTCCTCTACTCGATCTCGTACCTCGGCATCAGTTGCACGCAGCTTATGAAACTTGATAATCTCCGAAAGCATTCCGCCAACTGTAATACGGGGATTCAGCGACGAATAGGGGTCTTGAAAAATAATCTGCATCTCCCGACGCAAATGACGCATCTGAGTGCTGTTCATCGTTGTCACCTCTTTCCCCTCAAACTTCACCGATCCCGATGTCGGTTCTATCAACCGTAGAATCGACCTTCCCGCCGTTGTCTTTCCACATCCTGATTCTCCAACCAGCCCGAGTGTCTCTCCCGGCTTGATTGTGAACGAGAGGTCGTTCACTGCTTTCACATAACCAACCGTCTTCGAGAGAAGTCCTCGCTTGATTGGAAAAAACTTCTTCAGATTGTGTACTTCAAGAAGATTATCAGACATACATCAATGAAACATTATACATGCAAAATTCACAATGATGATACAGTCTTCACTGAATCAGGTCGATTTTTTATTGCATTTTGCATTGTACTCCTGCAAACGCTATTATCACTGCCGTCTCCACGCTTTGCTGTTCATGACAGAGAAGAACCGAATCGTACAATGCCCCAATATCTGCCAATTCTGCCCAACCGATCGGCTTGCCAAACTTCGGCAACCATGTCCTTTGCGATTGCTTACGAGCGGCAACTGCCACTCGGTAGAGACGTTCCCGATGGAAAAAACCTTCAGAGTGTTCGCTTTGCAAGGGCCAGATTTCCCTTGCTCCAAGCTCTACACTCTTTTCGATCAATCACTCTATCCTGCTCTTATCGGAGAAGAGACCGACAGCAAGTCTAATATAATATACAGCCCTGAGTCTTCCCCTTCAAAGGCTGTATCCCGTATTCTCACGAGAAAACTGCCTGGTTCTGCTTTTTTAACGGTCCCATGCGAACGTCTCCCCACCCCGTCAAGCAACTGCACCCATCACCTCAACGGAGTCGCAATGAACGAGCATGGTGTGCTTCAACAACTCAGAGGTCGATTGTTTCATCCGGTTCGACCAATTCGGGATAGAAGAATGCTGGAATATCAGAAAAAAGGCCTTCACGGCACTCCCATTATTGTTGCATAAAAATATTGTTACATAAAAATCAAGGAAACACCCTATTTTTTACTAACAAAACCGTCTGTAATGTGTTAGATAGATAGCATACAACTGAACGCCTATTTCCGGAATGCTTACGGAGACTTTGATACGATCTCGCAAGAAAAAAACGATGCGTGACGATAACGAGTTGATGCGCCGTATAGGCCGTGGCGACAAAAAGGCGTTTCAAATTCTGTACAATCGTTACAAGCGGCAGATATTTCTCTATTGTTTTCGCTTTTTAAATGATCGTGAAGCCGCCAAGGACACTCTGCAGGAAGTCTTTGTCCGCCTTTACGAGAATTCTAAAAAATACAACCCGGAATCCAATTTCGCCGCGTGGATTCACACAATTGCCCGAAATCTCTGCATTAACGTCCAGCGGAACAGCAAGAAATATGTTGATTTTACGGAGTTACGGGCAAAGGAATATGTTGATTTTACGGAGTTACGGGAAGTCGATCCGGAGGCGGAGACTTCCAACGTGCTGCTCCGTGAAAAGTTAGCCGACGCAGTGGCTGACTTGCCAGAAATCTTTCGGGAGGCATTAATCCTTCGTGAATATGGAGATTGTTCGTACAACCAGATAGCTAAGATAACCGGACAGAATCTTGCAACAATCAAGTACCGCATCTTCAGAGGACGTGAACTGCTGCGCGAGCGTCTTGGTCATTGGCTTGATGAGTTGAATTCATAGAGTTGAGAGTTTAAGATTCAAGCAGTAGAGGATAAACGTTATGGCAACACAAGATATGCAGGAAATGCAGGAAATGCTCGAAGGGATGCTCAACGATGAGCAGACCGCCGAGGTCCTGCACAGATTGTCGGTCAGCCCGGAAAAGCTGTCGGCATTCCGGCAGCATATGGCCTTGCGCAGAGCTATTGAGCAGGATGCGCGATTTGGTGCCTTAGATGATAAAGAAGATAATGTTGTCTGGGCAGCTATACTTGGGGCAACCGGTGGTCTGGTAACCGGCGGTGCATTGGTCCGAGCAAGTGGCTGGCTGGCAAAGGCAGCAGCATTGGTTGTAGCTGGTCTTGCAGGCTTCTTCATCGGGACTGCGGTCGACGGTACGCTGTTCACTCCTGATGAAGCAACGTTGGCTGATAATTCTACACAACAGATTCAAGAGAATTCCCTCCAGGCTGCTATTCCGGTATCCTCTATCGAACCAGGACGAGTTGACACGGTAGTGCAGACCGTGATAGAGTACCATGATCGTATCAAGTACAAATATGTTGATCGTGATCCGGCTATTGTTCAAGCACCTGGCCCGGCCCCACAAGATACCGACATACAGGCCGCAGATTCTGAATCCTCAGCAGTGTTGCCCAAAACTGTATCCTTTAAGGCTATTCATGATCTTAGCGCGAAGTCAACACCGGTATCCCCCAATCACTACGGGGTGAGTCTGGATGCTATAGCTGCATTGCAGGCGCTCTCCACCAACGATCTTAATGGGAATCCCAGCAATAGAATAGCAGAGATTACCTCTCTGTCTTCGCATTCTCCGATAGTAATAGTTCCCAATCCAAACGAATTTCTTGACCAGAAGACTTCAAACTTATCAGCCGGCAACCGTTCACCAAAGGTGAAGGAGGACGATCCATCGCTCGAAAAATCCTCCACTGTTATTTCGCTCATGCGAAATGGTTTTGAAGTCGGCTACAACGAACGGCTTGGTCGTGTTACTCCTCCCCCGACTGTTCGCGATAATTCGGAGCCAAACTTCGGTGGTCGGTCCATTGACCTGACATGGCGGTCCCTCAACGGCAGTACCGGACTGGGTGCCCGTCTGATATACGGAACGTTCTCCACTGTCAAGTTAAGTGAGAAGATATGGGATAGACTCCGCGTAGCAGATACGCTTCTTGTTCCATCACTTAAATCCTCGCGGGAATTCAACGTTGAAGTCTTTGCGAATTATCGACTACCCCTCTTCAGCGATCGCTTTGCCCTCAGTCTGGAAGGATCGTTTGGTCTCTCATCAACACGATTCCAAGTCGGCGGTGACCTTTCAGTCCTCTATCTGATGACAAACTGGCTTGGAGCACAGGGAGGAATTGGCTACGGTGGCTACCGCTACACAACGCAGCAGGAACGGGAGAACGCGTTGAAGAATTATGAGAACGTTGCAATTACCGACGACTTTATTGATGCGTACAGTGGAACACTGCTTGAAGGACGTTATGGATTATTCTTCAGGTTCTGACATAAAGAAGTTATATCCCCTTGATACATAGAAAGCAGAGTATAAATATCCACAGAAGATCACAATGAAACGGCTACAACACATACGAATGCTGAGTAACCTGGGAGCGATCCTCTGTTGCGGCATCATTCTTTCCTCATGCAACGTAACCGGACCTGATGCTGATGTCTGGGAAGATGTCAGCACCTTCAGTTGGCCGAAACAGACCGGTGTGTCGATGAAGTATCGAAGTACAGGATACGATCCTATCAGAGAGACTGATTTTACTGAAACCGAAGTAGTAACTGTCGACATTAGTGAACTAGATGGCCAGGAGATGTTTGTTCTGAGTGACCCGGACAAGTTGACTTTCCAGGAAGTTTACTACCTCCCTTCCAAAGACAGATTGATCGTAAAGCAGGAAGAATTTGGTGAAGGGATTGCTCTCTTAGCTCCGCTCGAGAAAGGACACAAGTGGTATACTTCTCAGGATTCGTCTTGGCAAGCCGAGATCATCGAACGTTTCGCATATCGAAAAGTTGACGGCAAGATCTACCAGAATGTTGTCGCCGTCAGATATCGCATGAAGTCCAACAGTTCGATCTATGAGCCTGAATACATCCGATTCTACGCACAGGGAGTAGGTGATATTCTGACAATCCGGAATGTCTATCCCTCAACAAATGCAACATCACAACCATTGCCACAAGAGGAAGCACGAACTGAATTAATCGAGACAATTCCTGAAAGTTGATTGGTGACAATCATCATTTAGCGATAAAGAAAGTACTCATTTTACTTACTTATTGAAGATCTGATGAAACTGCTACGACTATTGATAATAGCTTTGATCTCCCTGGGAGGATGGAAACAGACCTCTCTCCTGGGACAAGAGGAGCAGTCACGGACCTCTTCTGCTGCTCCATATTCCGGAACCGAATACTTTATCTCGTTTCCCCGGAGCGATCCTGACCGAAGACACCATTTCATGGGATTGATGATTACCTCCGAGTTTGCAACAATCGGTACAATCGAGGTACCGATAGTTCCGGATGATCCCCTCAAGACGATCAAGAGTTTTGAGACAACATCGTTTGAGGTAGAACCAGGGAAGGTCACGATGATCCCGATCGATCGATCGCTGGAACCTGATTATCCAGGAGAGGCAAACCATAATGGTGAAGCATCCGAACGAACAGTCCGTTTAACGTCACGCGCTCCGGTTTCAGTAACGGTAATTAATGCCCGGCAAGGCTCGAGTGGAGCCTATTCGGTCTTGCCGGTTGATCACTGGGGTAAAGAGTACATGGCAACTATTCTGCCGGCTACACCGAACCACAATGAGATCACAAACCAGGTTCTCATCACCGCTGCCTCTGATGAAACAGAGATTACTGTCTCCCCGAGCGCTAAGGTATCAAAATGGGATCCAGGAGAGAAAATCCGTTTCCAACTCAACCGTAACCAGACCTGGCTTTTGCAAGCAAATGCACTGCCGGGGACAAATGGCTCACTCGACCTGAGTGGAACAACCATTACTGCCAGCAAACCGGTCGGTGTTGTTGCAGCACATACACGAGCAGCTTTATCTGAGAACCCGACTGAACTCTTCGATAGCAAACGCTATGCTGCCTGGCATGCAATCATGCAGATGCCAATGGAAGCAGAAGAATGGGGGAAAGAATATTTTGCCACACCCCTTGGAAATACTAATGATCGATTCAGAGTAATTGCCAAACAGAGTACTTCCGTGCATGTAGACCTGTACGATAATAATGGTGGATCTATTGATCGGAGGTCTATTGAACTGAGGCCTGGCCAAGTAGTTGATGTCACAGCATCGTCAATTGGAATGCAATTGAATGGCCCAACAGGCTGGAGTTCCAACAAGCAGTTCATGCTGACTCAGATCAAAACCAGTGGTGGCGACTACCCCAATCCGGAAAACAGTCCGGAACTGATCCGCCTTGTACCGACAAATCGTTATGCTAATCGGACCGTTTTTGGACTTCCTAATACGATTGGAGAAACATCCTTGAGCGAATTTGATCTCCGTTTGATCGCAACCGGAAATGGGAATCCATTTGAAAACATTCTGGTTGATGGACTCAAAGTTGTCGATCTTCCAAACGGATCAATCTCGCAGATTACAGGCAACTACTGGAGCTTTAAAGGTACGATTGTCCCAGGAGGACACACAATCACAACATCGAATGGTGTGCTCTTTACAGGTAACGTTAAGGGTAATAGCGGAGATGCCGGCAGTGTGTCACTGGGCTGGGGGCTTCCCCATTGGTCGGCAACGATAGAGGCTGATGTAACGCCCCCACGCATCCTTGCACAGACAGAGCCTTCAACGGATCAACTACAGGTCGTTGTAACCGATCGGACGCAGACATACTTCAGTGGCATCGACGAAGTGGCAGTATATAACAGTCCGGGCTGGGAACGCAACACATTCAATCGCCCGTTCGATCCAGACCTTGATGCTACTGCGCAATTCAATGTTAAGGCAGGTGTTGACCCGAGCGGACCTCTCACACTCCTTCTGCGTGATCGTGACGGGAATGAAGCAACTACTCAGGTTCATAATGGAGTCTGTCAGAAGACTGCATATGCCGCGACTGACAATGTTACTCTCTTTGTAGGCAACTCAGGACAGGACGAGAAGATAATTCGAATAGATGCTAATCCGTGTGGTGATGAGGCCCATATTACACGGATGAAGTATGATTTGAATACAGAGGCAAACAAACATCTGGAAGCCCCGGCATTTACTGATGGAGGATCGACTCCCTATACAATTGGGGCAAATGACTCAACCGAAATTCGTATACGTACCCACCCTAACCTAAGTGGAGAGTTTACGGTGCAGACGACGCTTGAGTTAATCATCGACGATCAACCACACAAGATTCCAATCACCCTTGTTGTTGACCGAACGGTAGGGATCGCTGATGAAAACGGCGTGGAAGGATTCCTTGCTATGCAGGTTGCACCTAATCCGTTTACGCAAAAGACATTCATCACGTTCGGAAAAATTTCCGACAAGAACAGACGTGTTGAGATCATTGATGCACTGGGTTCCATCGTCAGGACATATCAACCGTCAGAGCTTGCCGGGAACGCTCGGATCGAGTGGAATGGTAAAGACAAGAATGGCAAGAAACTTGGAGCAGGACTCTACATTGCCCGGTTGACTTCTTCGGAAGGAACGAGCCTAAGGCGCATACTGCTTGTACGATGAAAAAATACCACTGATAGATAAAGATTCGGGTCTTTTTCAATAACGGAACGTGAGCACGGGTGACTCACGCTCCGTTTTTGTTGGCACTACGTAATACTAATTCGAAATTGCCGTGCTGATAGGCCGCAAGCGGAGAAGCATCTCGAGGGATTCTATATCATCGCTTCTGCATTTTCCGTAGTCTTCTACCTGTCCACGAGGCTCTTCATCCGCCCAAGGCGGAAGAATACCGATTCTTTGAGTTCCCGGAGGGAAGTGGTATCATCCTGGATATTGAGAACCTCGCAATAAACGTCAGACTGAACTGGTCAGATTTTGTGCATGAGTTGCCATATACAAATGATGTGATTGTCATTGAGAAGATTGAAAAGGAATGACTCAATAGTGTGTTTCTGTGATTACCATGCAGGTATATCAAAAGACCTATTCAGTTGACTAAACTTTTCTCCATTTACTTGTCGTATTCCCATCTGCCATGATCGTATCCATATACCAATAAACCGCACGAGACCTATGATGAAACGCTCGACGATGCTACTCTTGCTTGGATGCACTCTGCTCACCTTCGGCTACACAAGAGACCACACCGGTACCCTTGTCTCAAAAATCTATCTTCACCATACAACATTGATCCGCACTACACCCGGGGTTGATATTCGGTTCTATGACCTGAGCATCCCTTCGAATGTCCGAGAGGTCGGAACAATCAATATTGAGGGGAACAGCGATGTGGCGACCTACAACACGTTTATGTATGCAGATCAGGGGAATGATCTTGTGGTCTACGATATCAGCAACCCAGCACAGGCCCGACCACTCGACACCATACCGGACATCTTCTTCCGCTCCGGTGCGGAAATTGCGAACTGGCTCAATGGAGATGACCTGAATGCGAATCAGTTCGGGGGAGCCAACGGATGTGGATCCGAAGGGTGCGATATTAACAACGAATCAAGCGATCTTGACTTCAGCGACCCATGGAGCACCACCTGGGGGACTGGTACGATCAATGGTTACCACCCTCTCAACTACAGTAATGGGTCGATCGGGATGACAAATGCAGCAACCGGTTCCTCTTCTTCGAGATCCACAAGCTCAAACTCCAACTCCGGACTGAACGGTCAGCGACGTGAGGGAACTGGCGGTTCGCTGGCTCGTTTCATAATCGTTGGCAAGCGCCTTTACTGTATTGACAACCGGAATCTGATTGTCTTTGATCTTTCGAACGCAGCCGAACCAGACTTCCTGAAACGTACAGAGGTCAGTCAGGATATTGAGACGATCTTCTATGCGAAACACCATCTTTTCATTGGTGGGCAGCAGGGAGTCTACATCTATGATGTTGAGGATAACATTGATCCTCAGTATCGAGGGGAATTTGAACATGCAGAGCGATGTGATCCTGTCGTCGTTGATGGTGATCGTGCCTATGTCACCCTTCGTGGTGGCAGTCCATGTGGTCAATGGAGAAGCCAGATGGATATACTCGACGTAAGCGACGTGCGGAACCCTCGCCTGCTGAAGACCTATGAAAACGTGAACAGCCCATATGGGCTTGCGGTTCGTGACGGCATCGCAATAGTCTGTGATGGAGAGTTCGGAATGCGAATACTGAACGTGGAAGACGAGAAACGGATTCGTGAGTGTGACAGGATAAGGGAGATCACACCCTTTGATGTAATCTGGCATAACGATATGCTGATCGTCACCGCAAAGGAAGGATTCTTTCTCTATGATGCGAGCGATCCATGCAATCTGAAGAAATACTCACAGTTGTTCTGAAGTATATTGCATGCAGGACAATCCGTTGCGGCAGATTGTCCTGCATGAATTCTCATTCCTGACTAAATGCTCTTTCCCTCCACTCCTCATTCTTTGCATCTCCTCGCCTCGGCATCATGATTTCACTTTCGGGAACAAGGACCGGTTCGTTGTAACGCCCTTTGGTCGGTCCATTCTCAAGGCTCAACACGCCACGCGGACAGACGTTCGCACAAATGCCACAGCCGACACATGAAGCACGGATAATGTTCTGTCCCCGCTGTGCATAGGCACGAACGTCAATACCCATCTCGCAATAGGTAGAGCAGTTACCACAGGAAATGCATTGTGAACTGTTCGTGGTAATTCTAAACCGGGAGAAGTATTTCTGGATAATGCCAAGGATTGCGGCCTGAGGGCATCCAAACCGACACCAGACACGAGACCCCATGATGGGATAGAAGCCGACACCGATGACCCCGGAGAAGGCCATGCCGATAAGGAATCCATATGTCTTGTTGAAGCCATTGGAGGCCTCACGAAGAATCATGTTTCCTGAATCCGCGTTGATCCAGAGAAGTGCTGTTGTGGCAACTATAAAGACCAGAACAGAGTGAATCATCCAACGTTCAACTTTCCATGCTTTCATGCTCTTGTCGGAAAGCTGTCGCCACTGATCGCCTGCTGTTTCGGCTAATCCCCCACAACCACAGACCCAGGAACAATACCACCGTTTGCCGAAAAAGTATGTGAGTACTGGTACACCGATAAAGGCTATCACAACTGCCCAACGTACCATGAATACACCCCAACCTCCGGCCTGCTCCAGAGAATTGAGTGTTCCTGGAAAGAAGTAATCATACTTCAGTGGCCAGAAGTAGCTGAAGTAAAACTCCGGCTGCTGGAGCATAATGAGCAATGCGGGAATCAGAAACGCGAGGAAAAGCTGGAAGAACATCACCGAGATCGTACGAATGATCTGGTATCGGTTGTGACGATACTTCAGGATCGCACGAAACCCCATCACAAGAACAGCAACCGTATAGAACGTACCATAGAGGAACCACTGATCGGCGGCTTTGCCTCGCAATGTGTAGCTCAAGGGATCGACAGTGCGGATAAGCCCCTCAAGAGTTCCGGGGAACCAATAGAGAAGAACATAGAATCCGGTAATCAGAATCGCAAGATTCCACGTGAAGAAGCTCCTGCGTGTGCTTGGTGAGAACATGACTCCATTGTTATCCACACCGGGAGCATGCTGCTTCTGATAACGCTCAATACTGAAGATTACTCCACCGAGGCTAAGTAATCCAAGCGAAAGAATCAGGAAAAGGATCGGATTTGTCTGACCCGTAAACCCTGCCACGAGCAGAAAGAGAAACCCAAGACCGGAAAGCCCGGCGCCAAGCTTTTCGGTCGAGCTCATACTGACGGTTGGGTCGCCTGCAATCTGAATTGATGGATATGTTCTGTTGAGAGACATTAGTGATTGATAGTAATTAGTAGATAGTAGCAGTACATGAACAATGTTCTTCTTCGCGTCCGCCCGGTGAATTGCGCCTTTGTGTGATTCTTATTCCGTGCCAACAAGTTCCAGCAGTCTCGAGCGAACTCCTCTCTTTCTCTTTAACATCACTTTTCTTCCCCAATATCGCTCATTGTATTGTTTCACAACGGCTCTTTCGAACTGTGTGTAGAACTCCGGATCGAAGTTGGCCGCGCCAAGATGTTCAAGCACATAGTCAATCGTTCTTCTCTCACGTAGCCACCTCTCCCAAACTGCCTGATTATGCCTGATACCAAAGAAATTCGAACCAATCACGACACCATCGGATGCACGATAGTTAATGCGAACTGCATGATGTCCGTCGGGATGTTCCCAGTAAAGAGACTCCTCACCATCCTGTGGCCGGCTTGCCACGAAGCCATAGGTCTGGTACTCTATGTGTAAGAACTTTGCGCTGTTGAACCAGACCCCCCGATCGTAGGCTGCTCGCTCTCCGCAGATCGTCCGTGCCACTGTCTCTCCATGCATTCTCCCGGTGTACCAGAGTTGTTCAATCGGAGGATGCCCTGAACGTGGCTCACGGAACTGCCCGCAATCGCCGATAGCATAGACATCCGGCACGTTTGTCTCGAAGTAGTTATTAATCATCACTCCGCGACCGACTTCAACGCCAGAATCCCTAAGGAATTCGATGTTTGGCATCACGCCGGTCGTCAATCCAACAAACTGACAGGCTATCTCCTCATTCTTGTTGGTAATGATAGCGCGTACACGGCCGGTCTCATCGGGAAGGATTTCTTTCAGTTCAGTCTCAAGCCGAAGATCGATATGATGTTCGCGAATATGACGACTAATCATCAACCCCTCTTCGGTTGGAAGGATGTTTGTCCAGTACCCCGACTCACGCACAAGGAACGTCACCGGTATATGACGCGAATGAAGCATTTCGGCCATCTCAATACCGATCAGTCCACCACCAACAACCACGGCTCGATTGATCCCTTGCGTGTTCTCCTCCATCAATTCAAGGTCTTGCAGGTTATAGAGACCTTGTACCCCTCTCAGGTCTTGCCCCGGCCATCCGAATTTGCGAGACTTCGAGCCTGTGGCAAGGATCAGAACATCATAGTAAACTATGTCCCCTCCCGTCAGCATCAGTCCCTTCTTTTCGGTATCGACTTTGGTCACATAACCCCGTACAAGCTCAATCCGGTTCTTCTTCCAGAACCAGTCCTCATAGGGCTTCGTGTTCTCGTAGGTCATATGCCCCATATAGATATACATCAGGGCAGTGCGGCTGTAGAAATGATCAGACTCTTCGGAGATAACAGTAATCCGATGATCGCTGAACTTGCGGATAAACCGTGCAGCTGTAATCCCTGATATACCGTTTCCGATGATAACGACGTTTTTCTTTTGCATGCAGGTCTGTATTGACAGGTAATTCCCTTCGATCACTGTGATGGGGAGAAAGATTCCGCTCTTACTATTCCATATAAGGGGAAAATATTCCGTAAGATATGTGTAGAACGGTTTCTGAGGTAATATACGGAAGGTCGGGTCTAACTGGGAGCGGGTATCACTATCTCCAATCTGTTTTGATCTGATCGTTAACCCAAAGACTGAACGGATTGAGCAAAGAGAGATACGGTATCATCTCGATCACATAAAAATTTTGTTATTTCTTCACCACCCACACGTCACGAAAGCCCATTGCCGAGGCTTTCGACTTCGCTTCGTCCTGCGATTCAAACGAACCGAATCGTATACGATAAAGCGTCTCCCCACTCTTCTTTGTTGTTATCACCTTAACGTTAGAGCCTCCTTTCGATCGTACTCGGGCAGCAAGTCTGTCAGCTTCGGATTTATCTGGGGTTGCGCCAACTTGGATTGTATACTTTGTGCTTGATGAGAACGGCTTGATCGCCCGCTCGGTAGTTGATGATCCATCATTTTCCTTTTCAGAGGAGAGTACTGTTGTCCGATCGACTCCCTCCTTCAACTCATCTCCTTTATCCACCAATTCCGATGGTGTTGCCGACGTTCTTTCGTCAGGCTCTCTCTCGGCAGCCTCCGGCTCGGTTTTCTTTTCCTGTTTCTCTTCCTGTTCTTCGTTCACAAACCCCACATCCTCCTCGGATAACTCCTCCACCTCATCATTAAGATTTTCCTCAGCCTCCCCAGCCTCTTCTTCAACCTGATCCGATAACTCCATCTTCTCCCCTGGCGTCAAACTTTCATCGGAATCGATCTCGGTCTCAAGCTGTGGACGATCAGTTACTAACGTCAAGTTCTCTTCTATCAGGGGTTCTTCGCTGCTGAACAGACCGGTTATGTATGCAACACTCCCTGCATAGAGTATCAGAGCACCAAAAATGCCAACGAGAAGAATTGCCGTCATACCAAGCGGTCCGATGCGTCGTTTCTTCTCGGACTCGTCTACTTTCATCGTCACCCTCTCCGATTGGGGGCTCCATATCTCCGGTCGAATTCTAAGCGGCGGGATACGTTCCGGAGAGGGGTCGCCTGGTACTGCCCGCTCCTTAGGCACATCTCTTTGTGCCCCTTCGATCTGCTCTAGAGCCTCCGGATTGATTCCACGCTCATAGCCCTTGCGCAAACGTTGATAGTCCTCAAGAGTCATGGCCCCAGAGGCATTCCAGAGTTCGTCCCCTTCTGTTCTTTCCTTCTCATCAAGAGATGGCAGTGGAATTGAAGAATCAGCTTCTTCCCTTGAATCATTTCGCTTGTAGGCTGAAGACTCTCCCCTGTTTATCAAGCTTCCAATGCGACCAGTATCCCCTCCTTTCATTCGATTCTGGGCACTTCGCCCTTCGTGTTCGTGAGTATCCATGGTATCAATTCAAAAATGATAAATGAAAAATTAAAAAAGCAGGGAGTGAACCCGTTGGGTTAATTCATAGCAGCACTCATTCTTTAATTTTCCTTTTGAATTTTTGCTTGCTTACAATCGTGTTCGTGCTCCAATCGCCAGATAGAATCCACGTTCCTCATATCCCTCCCAGAGTTGATAATCCTGAGAGAAGAGATTGCGGGCTTCCAATACAAGGTCCAAGATCTTCGCAACGTTGTATGACCATTCGAATCCGATCAAGACCACGGGATCAAGGTCTTCAGTCCCTCCTTGGCGCGAACCGATATAACGGACTGAACCGGTAACCGCCATAGGAATGTTAAAGAGTCGGCGGGTATAGAAGAACTCGGCATCAAGTTGAGGGACATATGGAAGTTCTGTACCATCTATGTAACGGACCAGCCCGGCAAATTCGTTGCGTGAGTCGAGCCGTACGTAGAAATCACCATTGATGATATCGACTTTTGCCTGACTATAGTTTGGCCCAAACTCTCCCTGAACAGGAGTTGCAAAGAAAAGGTAGGATGCATAGTCTCGCCGCGCCCCTGCAACCCGAACTCCCCACGATTGTGCTGGCTCCAGATGAACGCCTATCTCATAACCGAGTTTTTCATCTTCGGGAAGGATTGGGCCGTCAAGCATCGCGTATGGATTGACACGCAACAACTCGTGGTTGGTCATCTGACGAACCCCACCAGTTGCCCTGCCAAAGAGCGTGAGGCCATCAAACGGGAAGAACCGTAACTCTACCCGGGGTGCTAGCCGTGTTGTAGTTGTACTATCGGTTCCCGCACCAAGACTCAGAGAACCTCCTGCGCAAAGAGCAAGCATCGGGGTCTCAAAGAGCGCTCCTGCTTCCAGGTCGCCATAATTGAGAGAACCAAGGGTCGTGTTTGTCAGACATAGATCGAGCTTTCCCTCCCAGCCAAACCCTAACGCTGACATCCGGCCATTCAACACTCCCTCAACCGAGGTCTCCTCGACCGAATGAGTTTCAGGAATCGGAACAGGGACAGGACCTCTTTCATCAAGCAATGGAATAGTCTCTTTAACGGAGAATCGACGAACGCGGGCAATTCCTTCAAGGTCAACCCCGGCAACAGATGCAGTTCCTCTCCCCTCCAGGCTCCAGTTGGTGCGAGATCGTTTCGGCGAGACAGGAACGGCATAGAGTCTATAGCTCTGAGCAGCATAGTCGACCTCTCCACCCATATACCCACCACTAAAGATTCCATAGCCAAGCCCAATCACATATCCTCCTGCAAGAGTGGCACCGAACAATGAACTTTCGTTATTCTCGAGAAAGCCGTTAGAGGATAGGTAGCCTATTGAAGCGTGATAATCGAACGGCCAGGTATTCCCTGAGAGGCCTGCACGCAATGTTGCTGTTGTGTTCAGCCCAATCAACCCTTCGGCATAGAGTGATCGATTCGTTGTTGGAGGTTGATCCGGCTCAGGATAGCCACGCAAAGGAATGGCGATATCCCCCTCTTTTCCTTGCGGGTTAATGGTGCCGAGAGTCTTTTCGTTGAGAGGCTCCGGCTCAGGAATTGGCTTTTTGGTAAAGACTGAGTTGCTTGTATCGTTCAGTCGAAGCAACATCTCCAACGGTAAATCGATCGGCTCATCCGGTCGCAACTGCTCGAGACTGGTTCCAACTGTGGGCTGAGATTCCGACTGTGCTTGGAGCTGCACAAAACTTATTAACAGCAGGAGACCTGCTCCTACCAGATTCCTTCTCCAACAATCTTCCGAAGGAGGAGAAGAGGATCTGTCTCTTTTCCTCCTTCCCACATAGTATGTAGGATGGTGTTTTACGCATGGGAAATCACCATTCCGGGAGAAAATTGGGGTGACGGCTGCGCCCAAATAGCCGAATTGGTAGTGCCTCATAAATCTTGTATCTCCTCAAGTCTACGACTTGTTTCCTTACCGTATGGATCATTGCCGTGACGCTCAATAATCGCACGGTGGAGTTCACGCGCCTTCTCAACTTCCCCGCTCAATTCGTATGCTCTTGCAAGTTCAAGCTCTGTGCGTGCTCGAAGAGCAGTGTCTGATGATATTCGCTTCAGAAGCTGCTCGTATGCTCGAATAGCCTCGGTAGCTTCGTTTGCCCTGAAGTAACTCGCCCCAAGATGCAGAAGGGCGTTTGCTGCCAGAGAATCTGTTCGCTCGCTGAGTAATTTCCAACGTCCACGTGCACTCTCAAGTTCACCGTCAGCAGCCTCAAGTTCGGCCAACTCCACCAACATACGACCACCACTACGAGTCAGATGCCCACTGATACTATCAAGCTGCTCGACTCCCTGACGCAGCACTTCCCTTGCTTCATCTCTTTGACCAATCGCAAGAAGTAGTTCCGACTCACGAATCAGCGCGATAGCAACGGCCGCACTCTCAGAGAACTTCATCCGGACGTTCGCAAGTGTCTCGATTGCGCTGACAGTATCTGATTCCGATAAATAGAGATCGACCAAACGGAGTGCGGCTGGTGGGATAACGTTTCCTTCATCAAACCGCGTCAGAAGTGTAGCGAGGGTGTCGATTGCAGAAGCAGTATCGCCGCGGAGCAAGGCACACTCAGCAAGGCCAAGCCAACCAACCGACAGATTACGACTGAGAGGATTGTTCTCGATAAAGGCCTGGTACTCTTTTTCAGCATCCTCAATCCGATTGGCATCGAGAAAAATTTGTGCCCGGCGCAACTCAAGCTCATAGCTCGGACGTCCCCCAATCTCCGCAACCTGTACTGCATCGAGTTGAGAGCGATCCTTTATCTTTCCCATCGCTGCTCGAGCATAGACAATGCCGGTCTCTGCATCCTTCATGTAGGTGCTTTCCGGATATCGTTCCGTCACGATAGAATAGGCCGCCAATGCCTCATCAAACTTTCGTATCCGATAGTAGGAGTCGCCGATTGTGTAATAAGCACGAGCATGAAGACGACTCTCGGTGTAGTTATCGAGCAGACTCCGCATAACCCGGATTGCTCCCTGATAGTCGGCAGCACGATAGTCCAACAACCCGCTCATAAAGAGAGCATCATCGGCCCAGCGGGAATCGCCATTGTTGGCAACAAAGAGCGAGAACTCACGCCTGGCACCAGCAGTATCGCCCGCCTTCCAGGTTGCCATCGCTTTTTGATAGGCTGCATATCGAGCTTCTTCAATCGTTGGATTCATGTTCTCCACTGCTCGGTACATCTTAACAGCAGTTGGAAAATCCTTCTGTAGATAATGACAGTCAGCTCGCCGAATCTGGCTCCGTGAAGCATGGAGAGAGAGAGGATAAGCTTTTACAAGTCGACCAAAAGCTGACTCGGCTCTTTTCAGATCATTTCGTCTGAGATGTGACCAGCCAATGGTATAAAGCGCTTGATCAACCCGAGCGGAGTGCGGCCATTCTTCGATAAGCCCTTCCATTGTTCTGACAGCATTGTCGTAGTGCCCTGCAGT
Source organism: Chlorobiota bacterium (assembly GCA_021296135.1). GTDB lineage: Bacteria > Bacteroidota > Ignavibacteria > OLB7 > OLB7 > JAGWAZ01. The sequence goes on from JAGWAZ010000007.1 coordinate 46,376, forward strand.
AAATTCAGTCTCCCCTTTTAACCAGATGACATCCGGAATGTGTGTCGAATCGGATGTCCCCCTAAGCCACGAATCATAGGCAGCGATTGCTTCGTTATAACGTTTCCCCCACATCAACGCAACACCACGCATTCTTGCTGAGAAATCAAGGATTACATCGCGCTCATGCATTTCACGGTCAGGAACCCTGTTTACTATCGCATCAACTCGGCCAAAGGCTTCAGCTGCATTATCAAAACGATGAAGCTCGAGATTCCCGGCCCCTATAAGGACCTGTGCGCGTGCCTTTATACGGGGGGATAGTGTCCGTTCGGCTATCCCTTGACAGAGAAGAACTGCCTCTGCATACTTTCCATCCCGATAGGCAATCTCCCCCAAGGTCAAGGCCGCGTAATCTTTCATCATATGATCTTCGGACTCGGAGATAAGACGCAATGCTCCGCGTGCTTCCGCTTTTTCCTGATCCGACGCGTTCGGCGCTCCAAGTAGCGTTACGGCAAGAAAGTATTCAGCTTGTATACCGGGAGAATCATATACTCCTTCATCGATAATGCGGGAATAGAGCGTAACGGCCGAATCGGGCATGCCGGCAACTCTGTACGTTTCGGCCAATCCAAGTATCCCGACGCGACGATATCCTCCCTCAAGCCCGTACAGCAACGTCAACCAGGCTCGCTCTGCTCCCGGAAGATCATTCCGACCAATGCTGATCTCTCCTCTCAAGAGGACAAGCTCCAGATCTACCTGCTCATGGTACTGTTGCGTAGACTCAATCTTCTCAGCCTTGTACCAGGACCACATTGTCTCAGCGACCTCAAGCTCATCGAGCGCCTCGTCGCAACGGCGGAGCATATTCAACAACTGTGTTCGCCTGATCGCTGCTGCTACACGATAATCGCTCTGCGAATACTGGGTCAGCAGATCATTGTAGAGGTTAAGGGCCTTGTCAAAATCATTACGTGCCTCAGCAAGCTGACCAAGGAAATAGAGTGCATCGTCGGCACGTGGATTTGCTGGAAAATCAGCCGCGCTCGCCTGAAAAGCTTTAATCGCCTGAGTATATCCTCCACCTCCTGATTCCATCAAATGGCTGGCGCCAATCCAGAAAAGGGCCTCACCAGCTATATGCTGTATTTTTTGCTCCGTACTTCCCTCTCCGTGGAGGACTGCATCGTTCAAGCTGAGTCGTGAACGGCCATAATCCTCTTTTTTCAGCTCAAGAAGCCCTATACGTAGAGAAGCAGTTGCGACATAACTCTGATTCACTCGCTCATCACGCAATTCCTGAAGCTCGCGAAGAGCTACGTGGCCCAGATCTGCATAAATTGCGGCTTCGGCTCGAATCAGACGTTCAGATGAACTCCATGCATGTTCTTCTTCGAAATTTGCCCGAAATGCGCGATGGAACTCTCCATTACGGAAGAATTGCTCATTTTTGAAGGGGAATGGTGTTGTAGAGACAGGGGCAGGCTGGGCAACCAGCAAAGGAATGCTCAGTTTAGGAACTGATAGTGTCATCAAGATCGTCGTGACTCCGAGTGCAAGAGTCAAACAACGGTGTTGATACGGGCTGTGACCGAATAACATTTGAAGCGCTACTTTAAGTAAAACTATCAACCCGCAGGCAAAGATACAATTTTCCTACATAGAATGCAATAAAAATGTTGTCTTTTTTTACGGTCACTCAATGTAGTGCTTTAAGTGTGTGGAGTTGATCTGAAAGAAGTCAAGTTAGATGATATGCCCTGCGCTCCCGCACAGGGCTACCGACAGGTCGCCACTCTGTGGCGGAGGTACTCGATACAAAAGCGTGGGGGGTAGTCGCATAGCGACGCTCCACAGATAGCCATGGGGAAGCACGGGGTAGAGGGATGAACCTCGATATCCAAGGGCCATCGGTGCGAGCCTATTCAATGGTGGATCGATCCTACGGAGCTCATGATTGATGAGGTCATGGTATGCTCTTGTGCTCCCGCCCGAGGGTATAAATGATCGTGAACTGTTACGCTCGCGCCGTGTACAAAGAGATAGATTGCAACTATGAATCGGAAACGTGGTAGTTTTCTTGCATGTTCTTCAGTTCAGCATCTACAACCATTTCATAACCTGTTCTTCTAATGAGAGGATACAACTCAACGTGGGAATTCATTCAGCAGATTGAAAAGGCTGGAGAACTTGTGCGGATTCAGGCAGAAGTCGATCCTGATCTGGAGGTTTCGGAGATTGCAAGTCGTGTGATGCGGGAGTACGGACCGGCTCTCCTCTTTGAACGGGTTCGTGGATCACGTATTCCTCTGCTGATTAACGCTTATGGTTCCAACAAGCGAATGGCTATGGCCCTTGGTGCCGAATCCCTCGATGAGATTTCCGAGAGAATTACGTCTCTTATCGACATCAAACCTCCAAACTCGCTGAAAGATGCTTTGAAAGTACTTCCCAACCTGGCCCAGGTCCGCAAGTTTCCACCAAGAACTGTGAAGAGAGGGGCTTGCCAGCAGATAGTGTTTCAGGGTGAAGATATCGATCTCTTTGCGCTACCTATAATCAAGTGCTGGCCGCAGGATGGTGGACGATATATTACGCTCCCGCAGGTCATCACAAAAAATCCCGAGTCCGGGGCACAAAATCTTGGTATGTATCGCATCCAGGTTGTGGATGAGAAAACATGTATCCTTCATTCCCAGGCACATCATGATACTGCGCGCCATCTTCGCATGTATGCAGAACGTGGCATCACAAAAGTACCTTGTGCTGTGGCTATTGGCGGAGCCTCGGTCGCGACCTATGCGGCAACTGCCCCCATGCCCCCGGAGTTGGATGAATGGCTCCTTGCCGGATTCTTACGGGAAGAACCTGTCGAGCTTGTTAAAGCGATTGAAAGCGATCTTCGCGTGCCTGCTGAAGCCGATATAGTCCTGGAAGGATATATCGATATTGAAGACGTTCGCGTCGAGGGACCGTTTGGAGACCATACAGGATTCTATACGTTGAAGGATGAATATCCCGCCTTTCATATCACCACGGTCACGATGCGGAAGAATCCGGTCTATTGGACAACAATTGTCGGACAACCACCTAAGGAGGATTATTTCCTCGGAAAGGCAACAGAGCGAATCTTCCTGAATATCCTCAAGAAGACGGTACCGGAGATTGTTGATATGAACCTTCCGATCTTCGGTCTCTTTCACAACTTCTGCTTCGTTTCAATACGAAAAGAGTATCCGCATCATGCTCGCAAAGTCATCTATGCTCTCTGGGGGCTTGGGCAGATGTCCTTGACCAAATGGATTGTTGTTGTCGATGCAGACGTTGATGTGCAGAACACCGATGAAGTCCTGTTCTACGTTGGCACAAACGTTGATCCTGAACGAGATGTTCAGGTTGTACATGGGCCGATTGATGTGCTTGATCATGCATCCGATATGACCGGACATGGAGGGAAAATCGGAATCGATGCAACGCGCAAGTGGGCAAGTGAGGGCTTTCAGAGACGTTGGCCCAAAGAACTGGAGATGAGCGATGAGATTATTGATCTGGTGAACACTCGCTGGAGTGAATATGGCTTGTCGGAGTCAATGAAGGGAAGCCAGGTGAAACATCGAGAACCGATTCTTTATGAGTCAGACGCGCTGAGAGCAGGAGGAGGGAAGATTGGAACAATAGAATCAGGAGAAGCAGAGAGAGGGATGCAATGAAGAATTCAAACCCCACATTCAAGTCTGAAGTGCAACAGGTGGAGGAGCTTTACCACAATATACTTCCCAGGGTCTCTTCCACCC
>JAGWAZ010000051.1 GCA_021296135.1 Chlorobiota bacterium
GTCTGGGGTGGAAGAGACCTTGGGAAGTATATTGTGGTAAAGCTCCTCCACCTGTTGCACTTCAGACTTGAATGTGGGTATTACTGGCAACCGTTTGTGTATGGTTAAGTAGTGTTGAAGAACTAAGTTAGCAAAAAAGAACGAAGAGCACGGAAATTCGGCAGAATTTTCTGAACCATCTTTAAACACTATTAACTATACACGTTGTTGGCAAATGTAAGTTATAGCTTTGCAGAAAGTTCATTTAAAGACTCAACTAATTTAATCATTATGCTTGGTGCTTTAGAATATGAACCTTCTTTTAGTTCATATTGAGAATTCATGTTTGCAATAACTAAAGATGTCATTCTAGAGCATTTTAATAGTACCTCAGAAAAAATACATGAAATCTCACTTTCATTGCCTTTTTTAAGAGCAGAAATTAATTGTCTTATACTTATATATTCTGAATGGATATGATTAGAATATAACGAATGAGTTCTTGATAAATCTCCAATTTGTATCGATTCATAAACTTCAACAAGTTTTATTAGTCTAGCATGTTGTGGTTTAATGAAGTCTGCTCTTTCTGAAGGGGATGCATTTTTAAATTCTTCTAATTTTCTAATCTTTTTTAATTCTTGAGCAAGTTCTTTTCTCATTTTAGAAACTGGCTCATAGTCTTTTGGATGTTTTTGAGTAAGATCGATTTGTTTTCTTAATCCGTGTATTTTATAAACATAAGCTCTAAGATTTTTAGAATAATCAATATCTAAAAAAAAGATATAACATAAGTTAACGAAAGTTTCAATCTGCAATCTAGCCAAGGAGTAAGCTGCACTTATGTCATCAACCTTAACCTTGACACTTTTATCACGAACTTTAATTGATGATCCTTTTGAAAGATTTGTAAGGCTTGAATTATGATATAATATTTGAAATAATAACTTTTCAAAAAGTTCAGCGTCTTCAAATTCAATTCCGAATTTATGTAAATCATCTGTACATTCGGCTAGAAAGGAATTTAGTTTTTCAAGGATTTCTCGTTGATTAATCAGCGATGTGTCAGCTATAAGTAACCGCGCTTTAATTTTGTCATTTTGTTCACTCATCTATGTTTGCCAACGGTCTCATGTATGAGCAGTGGCGGATTTCAAGGCGATTATCTGTCCGCTACCACAAAAGTTTTTAAATGCACAGACCTTAAATTTACCACTAAACCCGCTACTGCTTATACACATTGTTGCCAGTAGTATTTTTTATTTCATCATTGTAATGCTTACCATTACAATAGAAATAAAAATCAATGCTGATAGTTCAATCAAATTCGTATTTTTTCCGTAATTAACTTTTTTCCGAAAAATCCAATTCAGCAAAAGGCTTACAAGAAAAAATAGTCCACCGATTATTAGCGTGAATAAGAGTCTTGAAAAAAAGAACTCCCAAAAGTTGTTTTGAATTGCTGTGTCCCAATCCTGTTTACTTCCGATAGAAAAGTGGGAAGCAAAGTACATTCCGGCAATTGAGGACAAACCAATCAAAATTTTGAATATAGCGAACAGGCTTTTCATTAGTTTTTCGGTGTTCCGTCCCGATTCATTATGCCCATTCCATTTATTCTCGTGAAATCAGTTCCATTTGGTGTAGTACCTGGTATTTGGGTTTTCCAAGCCGCTGCTTCACCGTTTACCATTCCAATATTATCCTGTGTTTGAACTGTTGTCAAATCCTTGACTTGGTCAAATACGCTTGCATTTTTTGTAGAACCATGAACACGTAGCCAACCCAAGCCAGAGTTCACAAGACCTGACTTGTTTATACCCGAAATTCTTTTGTTTCCTGTAACCCAATCGCCATCATAACCTAATTGATAAGTCATGGGGGCAGTCGGAGTTGAAAATTCGTCTCCTTCGTCTGCGGATAAGTGAACAACTGTTTCAACTTTATATCCTTGGTCAATTAGGTATTGAGCAACTCCAGCTCCATAAGCCGAACCTTCGCTATGAGTAACCATTTTAAAGGTTTCTCCTTCTACCATGTCAGCCGTCAGAACCTTGATATTTTCCTTTGCATACTCATAACCAGCGTCATATCTATCTTGACCACTCATGTCAATTCCAATGGCGGAAGAACCGTTTATGAAATTGGAACTTGTTATTTTAGAATAATCTTTGAAGAAATTTTGAGCTGCTCTGCTAAATCCATTACCCCAATATGCCTTTCCGCCTTTGTCCACATTAAGTATATTCCTGCCAAACCAATTGTCTTGATAATGTCCGTTTACAAACAAAATTTTCCTGCCGTCAGGGTCAATTGCGTTTGTTGGATTATTGGCTACAAATACATAAGGTGAGAGACTTGGATAATCAGCAGCCAGTGGATCCACACTCAACCAACGATATAATTGGTTTGGTTCAATTGTAACTTGGTCGATTATACTATCTTTTTTGTCCAAAAACAGTACTTGGCCTTCATCAAAGTTGAAAGCCATTGCATAAGTATTTGACGAAGTATCGGAGTTTAAAATGTATAGATATTCTTTCACGGTTGTTTCATAAGTCACTTTGCTTTCGTGTCCAAATATAGCATAAGGATTATCTTGTGCCTGTGCGACGAAGGCAAATCCGATTGCAAGAAGTGTCGATATTAAATGTTTCATATTTTTATTCTTTAATGGTGGTATTTATTTTTTGTTTTTCGTTTTCGACTGATTGAACCCATTGTTCGTATAACTCAATGGGCATTTCTTTGTGTCCTAAGTTATTGATTTGTTGGTAAACCAACTCTTGGTTATCGTACATTTCTTTCAATATTGTTTGGTTCGGGTTACTCTTTTTTTGCTCCTTCATTCCTGTTTTGGCGTAGTAATTGGCTTTGCTCATTAACAAGGGAACACATTTGGGAAAATAGATCAAAGCCGTATCAACTACGGATAAGTAAAAGCTGTCAATACCAAATTGGAAGTCGTAAGAACTTGCCAAATCAAACATTGTCAAAGCAATGCTTTCTTTTTGAGTTAGTGGTTTCATGTAAATTTCATTCTTGATAGCCTCAACCGAAATAGCCATTTGTTTGATTATCCATTGGTCTCTTGGAAAACCTCCATTTGTGAGTTCAACATTTGTCCATTGACCTTTTTCGTCAATGTGTTTTATGTAAATGTGGTTAGGTGCTAAAGTCAAGTGAGCAGTCGCCCCAATTTCTTCGCAGAGAACTTTGTAATAGTAGGGTAGAGAATGGCAATTACCGCTTTTAGTTCTCATCAGTTTGGTTGTAAACATTTTAGTCCAGTCCTTTTCACCCATAAAGTCGTCAAAGTCGTAAGTGCAGGGTGTGTAGTTATTGATAGGTAAACTGTCAGTCATATAGGTGAATACTGCCCAATTGCCTGCTGTTTTGTATCCAGTCAGTTTTCTTTGTCTGATTAAGTTTTTAAGTTGGTTTCCAGTCTGAGTGATTTCACTTTTGAATGAATCATAATTCAAAGTCCCATTGTGGTAAGCGTTTTCGGTGATATATACTGCTCGTTTAAAGTCAATTGGAAGTTCTCCTTTCAGCATTCGGTGTTGTTCGTCAAATGCTTGTTCGTATAGTTTCCTGTGTTCAGCCTGTCCGTAACCGCACAATGGACCGAAGCCTAAAATCAAAAGTAAAATGGTCAATTTCTGCATTGTCGTTCTTTTTAATGTTACTGGCAACCGTTTTGGCTAAATGCGCCGCTTTGGCACCCTATCTACGCAAAATTACGAATGTTGTGGCGATCAGCAAACGGGGTTTTCTGGAATCCCTGGTAAAGCGGTGGCATTTAGGCGCTGTTACCTACTGGTACTATTAATTTAGCGAAGCCCCTTTAGTTATCTTCTGCACAAGCGTCCCGGCAATATCTCTTCTTGGGTGTAACCTCAATCCTTTCTCAGGGTCTATGAATGTGTCTTCGGAGTGTTTGCTCTGCAGAGCGGGCCGGTCGATCCGAGGTTGTAGATTTCCGTAAGATTCTACCTCATTATCCGGCCAAGAACGGGTATATTTTATCTTTTGGTCTCGAAGGCTTGTGTAACAAGGCAACATTCTATGGTCCAACGCTACATATTCCCTCCTTTCATGCTGGTTTGCAGCATGATTCTGGTCTTGACAGGACCAGGATGTGCCCACCACGATCCGCTTGCTCCCATCTATAACTACCAGCGAATCGGTGTCGAGATAGGTGTTGATCTGACAAAGCAGGAGGGATCATACTCTGTTGGTTGTGGAAGGTTTGATGAGGGGTCTGGAACCAACTTCATTGCTGGTGCAGTCTACGACAAGCCAATTGAAGATCTTTTTCGAATCGAATTGTTCGGAGGATTTCGTCAGCGAAACGTATCCGGAAACTATAGAACGACCGAAGCGAGCATTATTCAGACGGCAGACAGACTTGTAGAAACCGATCTGGCGTATGATAACATCGGGAAAGTGCGCTTCACCTACCTTTTTGGACAGCCCTCATTCAAATTTTATCCGATTGGGGCGCTCTATATTGGAGCAGGAGTTAACATCGGCTTTCCGTTAGGGGTGGAGACCATCTATACCAAAGATATCCTTACGAGAGCAGTGACCCTGCAAAATGGTGAGATTATCGAGGCCTTCTATCCAGCAACGGAGTCGAGTGATCCTAAATCAAAAGTTTTTCCGGCTGAGGATCCTGTCGATGTCTCTCCCCTCCTTGTTGATCCGATAGCCTATATCGGCGCCGAGATTCGTGTTGGTCGGCGTTGGTTCTTGGGGCCACGTATATCGTATGGCTTACCGGTTATGGGTGCGATCACTGATCCCGAGTTAAAGCTCACTTCTATTCAGGGGACAATTGGTGTCCGCTACAATCTGCGCTAAGTACATGGTCGAGCGATATACATCTCGTCTTCAGCTATCAATCAGAGTTCTCCCGCTCTTTTTCCTTCTCTGTGGTTCTCTTTATGCGCAAGGAGATAATCTCGGTGTGGCAATTATCGTTGGTGAAAATGATGCCTGGATGATCGAGACTCCTGAAGGATGGAATCTCGATCAAAGAGCAGCTCTCGCTGCCGGGCTTGGAGCAACCTTTGTTCCTGAAGGGAGTTTCTGGAGTTCTTCGCCGGTTGTTATGTACGCTAACGGAATACCTAAGTCGACCGATACCGTGACCGTTGCTTCAGTTATCCGGAATGACTCGTTGAAGGCAATAAGCACAGATGCAGGAACGATAGTCAAGAGGTCAGAGCCAATCGGGACAATCCAGGGAGTTGATGCAGAAGTTTGCTATATCATTCGTGCAGACAGCATGCTTTGTGAAGCAATAGCCTATATTAATGGATGCTCAGGTATTGCCATTATCGTTCTTTCGGCTCGCAATGCCGGGGACTTTCACAACTCTCTCGATGCTTTTTCCCGTCTTGTCGATTCATATGAATGGATTACCAGTGATCCCGAGCGCATAGCAGAACTGAAACGGATGCGTTGAGTCGCTCGATATAGAGAAATGGGAACAACTTTCTTGTCAACTCTGTTCAACGAAGTATATTCAGAAGCTTGTTTGTTTCACAAAATATATCTGCACGTGCTATGCCGGATACCTTTACCTCTTCTGTGAAGATCGAGATTATGGAGAATGGTCCATATATCGTTAAAGGACTGAAGCGATTACTGAAATCTGATGGTCAGGATATTGAGACAAGTGAGAATATAGCGCTCTGCCGCTGTGGTTCATCCAAGAACAAGCCATTTTGCGATGGCACACATAAAGAGATCGGCTTTTCTGGTAAGCGTGAGAAGGATCGGCCACTACGTGGGACCAAAGCCTATAAAGGATCGGAGGTGATTATCCATGATAACCGTGCTATTTGTGCTCATGCAGGATACTGCATTCACGATCTCTCTTCGGTCTTCAAGCAGGATGAACGTCCGTGGATCGATCCAAACGGGTCGGATGAGGAAGCTATCGTCGCTTTGGCATACAGATGCCCGTCGGGAGCAATTATTGTGACGAAGAACGGAGAACGTCTCGATCTCGATGATCGATCGATGAAAGAGGAGATCGTCATCGATAATGGAGGTCCATACAATGTCAGAGGAGAGGTTGCTCTTGCTGTTGATGAGGGACTTAAGCCACCAGTCTCAACACGATACTCCCTCTGTCGGTGCGGTGCATCCAAAAACAAGCCGTATTGTGACGGAAGCCACCATAATCTCGAATCTGGCTGGGATTCATAAGGATAGCGTAGAAAGTGGAGTGAGGAGATAGGGCATATACTTTCAGGCTTCACATCGTTGCAAGCAGAGGGGAGTTGGGGAGCTATTTTTGTGTATAGATTACTACTTGCCAACAATCATAAATCATCGAGGTTTATCATGATTCAACGCATGATCTTTCTTCTTCCGCTCCTGGCCTTTGGGTTCTCGGTTCTGGTAACTGCACAAGAAGTGGATGAAGTATCGATACTTTACGGAGAGGAGTTAGATACAACGATGAGAATATCTCATGGAGTCTCGGGGGTTGTGACGGACACTACCCTCCATAACACGACGATAAAGGTATACGGCACTATCCTCGATGTATGTCAGAAAAAAGGATGCTGGATGGTTATCAGTGACGGTCAATCGCAGATGCGTATTACCTTCAAGGACTATGGTTTCTTTGTGCCGACCGATTGTGGTGGAAAGCAGGCGAGAGTTCAAGGGGTCGTGAGCGTCGAGGAAATTCCTGAGGACCTCGCAAAGCATTATGCCGAAGAGTCAGAGAGCGAAGATCCGGATGCAATCAGCGGACCACAGCGTGTGGCGACAATGGTTGCCACCGGTGTCAGGATTGAAGAGATAGAGTAGTTCAACAGATTTAAACGGTTCAATTCCCAAGTACTCATGAGCAATATTGTCCAGCCACTTCCCGAAGAGGAGAGTGGTCTTTTCAGGAGGAGACCGGATGTGGTCGAGGCCTTTCGTACAACACGTCGCCTCGAGCTTATGCAGCCTGACGGTCGTGTCCTGATTGCCGAGCCGGGCGAGATGGTCGTTACCGGCATTCTAAACGATCAATATCCGGTCAAGTATGAGGCTTTCATGAAGACCTATGAGCGGGTAAGTTCAAGTCCATACGACGTTGACTGATTGAGAGCATGCGAAGATTTGAAAATCAGGTAGTCAACATAACAAGGTAGATGCTTCAGGCAAGCTCCATAACAAAAACGCAACACTGGATTTTTGTTTCCCTTCTCCCCGCTCTACTTCTTCTGTCAGCCTGCGGTGATTCCAGTCCGTATGTGCGCAATGCATCTGGTGGAGGGGAGAGTCGAGCACAGAATTTTTCGGAGGTCTCTCTTTCAACATTCAATGGCTTTTCTGAAACCAGATATAGTACGCTCGGTTCCGGATTTCTCGGAGCACCTCTGGCCCTGAACCCCAATCAATGTGTTGTGGTAACAACCGATCAGCGACTTGCTCTGATCAGCTACGATGATGTCGTTTGGATATACAAGTTCCCCGACCAGACCTATCCTCTTCCTGAACTTGCTTCCGATTCAAGCGGTACGGTCTACAGTATTACAACAAACGGAAAGCTCTTTGCCGTCGATTCATCGGGATCTCTCAAGTGGGAAGTAACAATACGATCGAAAGAGCAAGCAGATGATTTCAGCATTCCCACGTGGCCATTGGTGGTTCCAGGAGGAATCGTGGTCGGCATGACGGACGGTAGTCTGAAGCGATTCGACTTTTCAGGCGAGACAGTCTGGGAAAAGAAGCTTGGAGCCGGATTGTGTCGTTCGGTTGCCTATCATGAAGAGGTCGGGATTGCAGTCGGCGTGACCCACAACAGCTATGACCGGGAGGATAGCCTTAAGATACTGAGCGATGAAGGTGTGCTTAGAGCAAATGTGCCCGTTCCACGAGTGGAATCGGGGCCGATGATAGTTGGTGAAGACTGCATTGTGATCGGGGCAGCCGACAGAAATCAGGAAGGAAAGTATCGACCTGCACTCATCACGTTTCAAAAGATGGGGAAACAGAGATGGAGCAAGCCCTTGAAAGCGTTGCCGACCGGTCTCAGCGCTGATGATGAAGGGAACGTCTATGTTTGTGGTGGTGGTGGAGCCGGTGTGGGTGGAGCCATTACATCGTTTGACCGTATGGGAAATCTGCGATGGGAGGTCGGACTACGACAGAGCATTCCAGCCTCTCCTGTGGTTGCATCTAACATGGTTTGCTTTGTGGGGACACAGGATCAATCTATCGGAGTCTTCAGCTATACACGTGATGGTGGTTTTATGAAGTTTGCACCAATAGAATCTCTGGCAAAGGTTATTCTGCCTCCTGTTATACTTCCTTCCGGGATGTTAGTCTTCTCGTGCAGCAGTGAGCCAATCATATTGAAGAATCGGGGTGGTAGTTTCCTTGGACTATAACATAGCCTGCTCTGCTAATCATAGTATGGATGTGTCAAAAGAGCAGGTTTTTGCTGTGCTGCCGTTGACGGATTGATCTGCACTTCCTCCAGAAGAAGTGAGGGGGAAACAATGCTTATTGGTACAGATGAAAAACCGATTGTTCCTTTTGGTGTGGTCTCTGTATTGAGCACGCTTTTCTTTCCACCTGCTCCCATGATATCCTCGAGTGTACGCAGATTTACTTCGTCGATCTCAACATTTCGTACCAACTCTTCCCGATCATCTTCAACATAGACTTTGTATGCTTCGGTTGTTGGATCATCATCACCTCGAAAAGAGATGCTGATACCGCCCCCTGACATAGAGCGGGAAGATGAGCTTTTCACTTCGCGAAGCATACTTCCATATTCAAGGCCCAGATCACGACATGCTTCGAGAAATTCTCTCTTTATCTCATCCTCACTTTTTAACTCTGAGGTCTCAACGAAAAGTGTGCCGACCGATGTGCCTGGATCGAGAAATCCTCGGCCATGACCGTTGGATTGAGTAAATCCTTTAACCGGAGAACGAGACATCAGGAAGTTTTTCAGCACGCCATTCTCAACAACAGGGAGACGGGTTGCTCTGATTCCTTCATCATCGAACAGATAATGGCCGTTAAGGTCAATACGGTCAATGTCTACTATGGTCGGATCATCATGGATGGAGATAAAAGAGGGAAGAATTTTTTCACCAACTTTTTTCGTGAAAGTCTGGCCACCATCTTCATCCTTCTGGCGATGACCCTCAAGACGGTGTCCTGGCGTTTCATGGAAGTAGACCCCGCCAGCCTTTCCAGAAAGGATTGCAGGGCCGGTATAGGCCTCAACAAAGGGAGCTTCGCACAGCTTCATCAGCAATTCAACTATCTCCTTAATAGCCAGTTCAATTTCATGGTCACTTGGAAGTCCTTCAAGGAAATGTGCATCAAACGACCGATAGAGAAAGAGTTCCTCGCCATCTTCTGCTTTTGTTGTTGCGTACAGAAGGACACGGGCATGGTTCGTTCCATGTTGAACTGGTCCCTTCGCTGTTAACAGTAAACTTGTTGAGAGTGGTAGCATGAAACAGGACAAACGATTCTATCAGTTTTGGCCATTGGGCAAAGGTGCGTGAAATGCGGCGAATCTTCTCTTCCCGAACCTTCTGGTCAACGCTCATTGAGGCCAGTGGCATGATGGCCTGTCGAGAGGGTTCACGGGAGAAATCGGCCGAGGTGTCCTGTTCGTTAACGTTTACGGCGCGATTGGCTTCGATCTGAACGAGACGCTCCACCCCGGTTCTATATTCCTGATCAGTCCGTAGCCAGAGCATACTCTTGATAGCATCAGGGTCATCTTCAATTGGCAATGATGATCGGGGGAGTGTAATCGAACTGACTAAATGCCCGACGATTGCCTCTTAACTTCCGTGTGTTATCAAGCTGATAATCGCCAACGCGGACATCAGCGTCAAGCTTACGGTCGAATTCCTGACGGCTTTCACGAAGAGCACCAACAGAGGCGACGATTTCAGTCTCCCTTGTTTCAGTAACATCATATCCAATAAAGTAGGGAAACGGATCACCTTTTTCCGTCAGAACACTGAATGCCCGTTCCACCTCTTCTTCAAGAGTTGTGAGAAGGATACTCTTTTCTCCTTGAGCAAAAGCAGGAAGGACTCCTAATAACCCAAGAATTAATGTTGCGGTAAGGCTGGCGAAGAACGATTGAGAAGTCATAAGATACTGTAATGATTTCGGGTTAGTGCTGCCATGAAAACTACAATCCTCCTCAAATAATGTACGCAATAAATTATACGAAATTATTACGGAAACTGTTATCGACGGACAAGGGACAAAATGAGAGTAAGCACTATCTCATGGCTCCCAGAAATGTCTTTCCATTTTCACACGCTCTCCATTGAACTCAATTCCCTCTGCTTCGAGCAATTCCCGCATCCGTGTTGGCGTTGCGAAGTGCATTTTACCGCTCAACTCTCCATTACGGTTGACAACCCGATGGCAGGGAATACGATCATCATCGGCGACCGCATTGAGTGCAAATCCAACTGTCCGTGCCGACCGGCCAGCGCCGATATGCCGGGCAATTGTACCATAGGTCGTAACTTTTCCGACAGGTATCTGCATCACAACCTCATGCACACGGTAAAAAAAGTCGTTCATAGGTTCGTGGCGTACGTTGTCATAATAATACAGAAACATCGACAAGGTATAAAGGACGTGTCAAGCGTTGAGGATTTTGGCCGTCTGGGTGTTCAGAGCTACCCTACAGAGGTTTCGGCCTATGCTCGCTCACTCCGTTCAGGGTTAAAAGTCGGCGTAAACGTGACGCTTGGCGGCTTAACAGGACCGATGAAAGAGAGCAGGCAACTATGCTCAACGAGAAGAGCGATCTTTTGTTGACAACACACTACCCTTTGAACAATGATTGCACTATGCAAGATCCGTCAGTAATCCAAAGTATTTTCAACAAGATAGTTGCCGAATATTCAGCACAGCCTATCTGCTTCATGGAGCTTGGTTATGTGTCGAGTCCGATCTGCAATGAATATCTGCGCACACTTGGCCTTCGTACCTATCCGAATGGCGGGCAGGACAAGAAGAGCTGGATTGCACTGGAAGAGGAGGCTGAGAAGAGGGGGTGGTAACTGAAGAGACCTGCTATATCTTATTAACCGCCATCTTCAAATAAGAAAACGGACTTCATTGTTCGCAAATCGCAGATTGGGGTTCTCCAATCAAACATCTACATTCCGTACTTTCTTCTATGCCTTCGCAACAGAACATCACAGAGTCGATACGGAGCTATGCGCTCAATGAGCTTGGCTTCGATCTGCTTGGCTTTACTCCAGCGGAGCGGTTGACCGAAGAAGGCGTACGACTTGAGGAATGGCTGGCTCGCGGCTACCATGGCTCGATGAAGTGGCTGGAACAGAACCCGGAGCGACGTATCAATCCGAAGGAGATCGTTCCCTCTGCCCGTTCGGTGATTGTCGTTGCGAAAAACTACTACACGCCACATCAGCATTCCGATGAACCGGATCACGTGAAGATCAGTCGCTATGCTTGGGGGCGAGACTATCATCGAGTGTTGCCGATAAAGCTGAAGAAGCTGCATCAATATATCCAGTCGTTTGCACCCGATGCAGAGAATCGTTGGTATGTCGATGCGGGGCCGGTGATGGAAAAAGTATGGGCTGTTCGAGCCGGACTTGGATGGCTCGGTAAGCACACGAACGTTATCACGCGAACACATGGCAGTTGGGTCTTTCTCGGCGTGATGATTACCTCGCTCAAACTCGATTATACCGATCCGATTCCTGATTTCTGCGGAAGTTG
This sequence comes from Chlorobiota bacterium, assembly GCA_021296135.1. Lineage (GTDB taxonomy): Bacteria > Bacteroidota > Ignavibacteria > OLB7 > OLB7 > JAGWAZ01. Next base: position 11,752 of record JAGWAZ010000051.1, read on the forward strand.
TACACGCTGTATCGATGCTTGTCCGACCGATGCGATCACACAGCCTTATCTGGTCGATGCCAATAAGTGCATCAGTTATGTGACGATTGAGCAGCACCCGAAGGAGCAACTCGATCCGGAGTTTGCAGAGAAGTTCGATCGGTGGATATTTGGTTGTGACATTTGCCAGGATGTCTGCCCCTGGAATAAATTCCAGCAACCGACCGATGAACCTGACTTTGAACCACGCCCTGGCAGAATTGATCTGACGTTTGATAGGATACTTGCGATGAGCGATGAGGAGTTTGAGGAACAGTTTCGAGGAAGCCCTATTATGAGGACGAAGAGAGAGGGGTTGAGGAGAAATGCGTTGTCTACGTACTCGACGTTGTGAATACCACCTCATCAACTCGCTCTCTTCCTTCTGCAATTGCTTCCTCGACACGATCATATCCAATCTCCTCAAGCAAGGTATCCTGCCGCCTGCTCTGTTCAAGAGCGTCGGCATAAGGGAGATGGCTGAAGGTGACCATTTCGTAGAGTGGCGTCCATCGGTCAGGGAACATGTTGGCGAGGGCAGCGTCGATCTTCTTCTTTCGCAAGAATTTTTCATCAACAACTTTGGAGCGCATTTCCAGAAAGTTGTTGACCGCAAGCTGAGCGATTGCGTCGGCGTTTCGCTTGCGACGCAGATAGAATTCCCGGAGAATTGCCTCCCAATCGTTATCACCATGTTCGTCGAGGATATCGTTGAGCACACGACAGTCCTCAAAGCAAGCGTTCATTCCTTGTCCATAAAATGGGACGATAGCGTGAGCAGCATCGCCGACCAGGCAAGCCCAATCATCAACATACCATGGTTCAGAGTATAGGGTGCCGAGCTGCGAGGTCGGGTTTGCATGCCAGTTCTCGGTGAGCCTTGGCATCAGTGGAAGGGCATCGGGAAAATGCTGATTGAAATAATCGTGGACGTCGGCATTGGTTTTGATCTGATCAAAACCATTCTCTCCTTCCATCGGTGCAAAGAGCGTGCTGGTGAAGGTGGCATCCGGATTCGGGAGGGCGATCATCATGAAATCGTGGCGAGGCCAGATATGAAGCGCATTTTTTTCGATCAAAAACTCGCCGTCTGGTCCCGGTGGTATCTCCAATTCCTTGTAGCCGTGACTCAGCCAGTCGGTGTGAGCGGTGAAGTCTTCCACATCACGTTCCATAGCATGACGAAGTGCTGAGTTCGCGCCGTCGGCTCCGAAGAGCAGATCAACGTCACGAACAATCTCCTCGCCACTTGAATGTTGCAAGGTAATCTGCTTTTGCTCGAAATCTACGTTTGTGCAGGCAAAGTCAAAGTGGAACTTCACGTCCTCGTGATACCCGGAGGCATTTACCATAGTAATATTCAGTCGGCCACGGGAGATCGAGTTGATGTGTCGTCCTGTCCTGCTATATGGTTGTAGTTCGGTCTTCCCATCAAGAGCATGTACCATACGTCCCTTCATCGGGATTGCATCCTTCATGACTTCATCATCGACTCTTGCCCCTTCCAGACCCCGAATGCCACGATCCGACAAGGCAAGATTGATCGAGCGCCCGCCGGTGAAACCATGCTCACGAAAGTTGGGGCTTTGCTCATAGACATCAACGCGATAGCCGCGACGAGCAAAGTAGAGAGCAAGAAGAGGACCGGTCAGACCAGCACCAAGAATCGTTACATGCCGCATGAAGCAGTTCCAAACGAAAAATCAAAATCAAAAACAGAGAAAAAAGATAGGGGAATTCCAAAGAGTGTGGAAGTGAACGTTCACAACAGTTTATGGAATTTCAATTGTCGGTCCGACTGCGGGGGACGAATCACGAGTTACATATAACGTCCGTAAATTATGGGCATGCTATGCATTAGATACGGAATAACACTTTAGGACGATAATGAATCCAGTTTTGTACATCCTTTCCTGTGCCATCATTCTCTTAGGTCTCTCTTCATGCACGCATAGCACACTTGTCGCCCGATCCTCTCCAACCGTTCTGATCGTTACCGCTCACCCGGATGACGAATCGGGAATGGCCGCAACCGTCTGGAAAATTACTCACGCTCTGAAGGGGAACGTTGATCTTGCTCTGGTGACGAATGCCGAGGGAGGCTACAAGTATTCCTCGCTCGGGAACATCATCTACGGCCGGGAGTTGACTGATGAAGATACCGGGCGTGCTCTGTTACCTGCTATTCGCAAAAAGGAGTTGATGGCGGGTGGAGATATTATCGGTATCCGCAATTATTTCTTCCTCGACCAGCAGGATCATCGCTATACGCTCAACGTTGACTCCACGCTCGGTTATGTCTGGGACACCTCGTTTGTTGTGAAACGGTTGACCGAGATTGTAGAAGCTGGAGAGTATGACTACATCTTCTGCATGCTACCAACTCCCGGCACGCATGGGCATCACAAAGGAGCGACAGTCATGGCGTTAGAGGCTGTAAGTCGCATTGCTGAGGGGAAGCGCCCCGTTGTTCTTGGTGTGTCAGTTTCAGAACAAGGGGATTCCCTTGACGTCTTCAAAGGCCTTGAGGGTTATCCTCGCACAACAATCTCACGTGGTTTGCCCAGCTTTCAGTTCGACCGGACGACTAAGTTCGGCTACAAAGATCGGCTCGACTATAAGATTATCGTGAACTGGCTGATTGCCGAGCACAAGTCGCAGGGGACGATGCAGCTCGCGATGAACAGGGGTGATCTTGAGGAGTTCTGGTGGTTCGATATGAACGATCGGGAGAAATTTGAAGAAACCCGAGAACTCTTTCGTCGGCTTGCTGAGACGTTCTTCGAGGAATTGGAGTTCTGATGAAACACGCACTCCTTTCTTATATTACTGCCAGATTCTTGGTTGCCACAAAATTTTGCCATACTCTGTGCATCGGTCTCTTTTCATAAAAAAGTTTTCAGAGGGGTTTGATTCAGAGGAAGCCCGTGGGGAAACGTCGGAAGATAAAGATCCACTGTTGGATGAACTACCGGTTCTCTTTCCACGACGGGTTATTGCCTCGGACCGGAAACTCCTCTCCGACGACATCCTTCCCCCCGGAGTTCTGCTTGAATTTGTTCCAGCAGACATTCTGAACGCATTTATCAACTATGTCGATCTCCGGGCTGTGATCACCGAGCGCGATCCGGAAGAGAACGAACGCTATATCAACCAGTCAAACCGATTCTACACCCACTTCCACGAGTTCGGAACAGCAATACATGTAGTGGCATCATCGGAGGAGTACTGGTGGTATTTCTGGTACGATATCGATGCAAATGATTGTGCGACCGGTCGCGTGGAGCGACAAAGGTTCTCCCTTCCCGAAGTTGTGCGATGGGTTTACGGCAAACGGGTGAGCGGACGGTATCCGATTGCTGAGATCGACGTGCGATTTCTGAGAGGATGGCGGTCGTTCCAGTAGGGGTATCCGCACGGCCGATGCTACATCGTGGGAATATCACGTTCCTACGATTTTGCCTCGATCACCATCTCCACAAACTCACGAAAGGCTCCATATCCTCCTGGTTTTGTGCAGATGTATGCAGCGATCTCCAGAATTTGCGGGAGACCATCGGCCGGCGTTGCCGGAAGCCCGACACGTTTCATTACCTCCAGATCGTTCACGTCGTCGCCGATATAGGCAATCTCCTCTTCACCGTAGCCATGCTCCTCCATGATCTCATCGAGTTTCGCCGATTTATCCTTACAGCCAAGAACGATCAGGGAGATATTCAGCTTTTCTGCTCGCCGGACAACCGACGGAGAGTTCTCTCCGGTAACGATTCCAACGTCTACTCCTACTGCTCGCAGGCGTTCTACGCCCATACCATCACGGATACTGAAGCGTTTCATCACTTCTCCTTCCGGTCCGTAGTATACACCACCATCGGTCAGAACACCGTCGACGTCGGTGAGCACAAGGCGGATGTGGGATGCAAGATATCTCAGTCGATCATCCATTGTTTTGCTGAAACAGAGAACGAAGCGCAGATAACACAAATTGAACGAGTATGCGCTGATCTACCTGCGAAAAATCTGCTCTATCTGTCCGATCTGCGGTCTATAAAATTCAGAATCGCAAAGATAGAAGAACTGTTCTATATGAGCGATTTACAATCAACTAACAGAAACCCTGGAAAATCCGATGTACGTTTTCATCTGTTTGAAATACTTCCCTGAATAACGTATCCCTCATCAATGAATACATGAGTCCTTTCATCATCTTTTCCTCCTGTTTTGCACGATATGTGATTTGTTTGTGTTCTTTGCGTTTCCCAATCCGGAATTGTTCTATCTTGGTATGCTACAAACGGGTGAGAATAGGATCACAAAAATTTCATGAATGAGAAAAAGGATAGAACAGAAGGTCCGGTCGTCCTTTTCGACGGAGTTTGCAACTTCTGTGAGGGGAGCGTGCGATTTATCATCGATCGCGATCCGAAGGGAACGTTCAGGTTTGCTTCATTGCAAAGTGCATTTGCTCATGAGAGATTGCCGAAGCATGGATATGATCCTGAAGTATTGAGTTCTGTGGTACTAATTGAGAACGACCGGCTATACGCAAAAAGCGGATCGGCCTTGCGCATCGTCAGGCGATTACGGTTTCCCTGGCCTCTCCTTCGGGGTCTCATGATCGTTCCACCATTCCTCAGGAATTTCGTCTACGACTTCATTGCGCGTAACCGCTACAAATGGTTCGGAAAGAAAGAGGAGTGCATGGTTCCGACACCGGAAATACGAAAGAGGTTCTTGGGATGACCAGGCTCAACCATATATACACTATTTCGCGTTGCACACTTGCCTTTGTTTGGCTCTGGCATGGGCTGGTACCGAAGTTGATCGTGAAGCATCCGGATGAAGTCCTGCCGCTACTCGGTATGGGAGTCGATAAGGAGACTGCTGATACTATTGTGATGGTTTCAGGAGTTGGTGAAATACTTTTTTCGTTGGTGCTTCTTCTCTTCTGGCGTGCCCGTTGGCCTCTATGGCTGACTATTGTTGCGATGGCGGGGCTACTTTTAGGAGTCTTTGGCACTGCACCTGAGTTGACGAAAGGAGCCTTCAATCCGGTAACACTGAACCTGTTGGTGATAGTAACAGCAGTTATCGCTCTCTACTCCGGCAATCAGGAAAGCAAAGAAGTAAACACGACATAACAAGTGATGAGATACACGATTCCATTGCTGTTTATTCTTCTTGCTATTGCTACAAGCGGGTGTGGTGAGGGAGAGGCAAGCGACCACACACGTGATACCGGAGTTGCGCAACTTGTAAGAGTGGGAGATCGGTCTGTTGAGGATGTCACCACAACTATTGAGCAAGAGAGTATTCAGGAAGAGAATAAGGATTCTTTGCAAGGGGCGGAGACATCTGATGAAGAAGAAAGAGATTCAGGCGTTGTAAAAGAGAATGAGAAAAACCTTGCTGAGGGTCGGACTGAGTCTGTAGAAAGTAGTTCCGCTGACGAAGTGAAGTCTGCAAAAAGTGTTTCAGATGAATGTGGTGAAATCACAGAAGCTCGTATCAGGAAGGGAGCAACCATCTACTCAGATAAGGGAAACTGCGTGAACTGCCATAAAGGGGATGGAACCGGTACACCACTCGGCCCTGATCTGACAGACCAAACGTGGATAAATATCTCGGGTGACTATCTCTCCATCGTTGAAAACATTCGGAACGGAGTTCAATTACCAGTGGAACATCCGACACCGATGCCGGCCATGGGAGGAGGTGAGTTGACCGATGAAGAGGTCTCTGCAGTTGCTGCGTATGTCTGGTCGTTGAGTCATTCTGCTGAATGACGCGTTGTGATTTTGTACAGTGCTTCTTATCTCTATCTCCGGTATGGCGGAAGATTGCACAGCCCTTTACGGCTGGGAAGATTGTGATTGGATCGACCCTTCAACCCCGACGTAAAGGGACAATCAGAAGGGAGACAAGGAGACAAGG
>JAGWAZ010000052.1 GCA_021296135.1 Chlorobiota bacterium
GGGGTGGAAGAGACCCTGGGAAGTATATTGTGGTAAAGCTCCTCCACCTGTTGCACTTCAGACTTGAATGTGGGCAATCGTTCTCACACAGGTGATATGTCAAGAGACCAAGGGGTTGACCGTCGTTCATGGCGATAAAGCCGGGGAGTTGACTGGCATCGTGAACCCGACCCCGGGAAACGATACGAGCCTCACCCCAACGGTCACGCAGGACTTTGCTGATCCAGATCCTGTCATCGTCAGTTATTTCCTGAACAGTAAAGCCTGCGATTTCCAGTTCCTCCTTTTGCCATCGAGGCTATTCAACGGTATCCTGGTTTGAATCCCATGGCTTGAGCCTTGGTATCCATCGCGGGACGTTCCGTTTATAGCGAAGATAATCGTCTCCAAACCGTCTCCCCAGACCCGGCTCCTCGCTTAGGGGAATATAGACCATGTTGAAAATCAAGAAGAAGAGTCCCCAAAGCAGAACAGAAAACGAACCGGTAACTATAGCCTCACCTAAGAGAATCATGATAACACCGCTTATCATTGGGTTACGAACGTAGCGATATATCCCTCGCACTACAAGTTGTTCTGTGGGATTCCATGGGGCAAGCGTTCCTCTGCCTTCGGTGGAGAATCGTCGAATTGTGCCGATCAGGAGCATCAATCCTGAACAGATCAGCACTCCTCCGGCAATCAAACCAGTAATCTTCAGTGCCGATCCATATCCCCAATGAACCCTGATACCCTCACTTCCATAGAGGATAAGTGCTGGTACAACCAGAGTGACCGTAAACGGAAGGATAAGGACTGCACGGATATGTTTGATGACGGATTGTCTCATCACGTTCCGAAAATAGAAAAACAACCGATCTTTCCCTATTTCCTATATTCTCCCTACAACATTCTATATTTCTACTACCATGTCCGACACAATTTTCGCAAAGATTATCCGAAAGGAGATTCCGGCTGAGATCGTTTACGAGGATGAGCAGGTACTTGCCTTTCGGGACATCAACCCTCAGGGGCCGACACACGTGCTGGTAATTCCGAAAGAGGAGATCGCCACAGCAAACGATATCATTGGTGATCATGAGCAACTGGTTGGACACATGGTGACCACAGCAGTACAGATCGCAAAGGAGGAGGGAATTGCCGATGACGGCTACAGGCTGGTGATGAACTGCAACCCGGAAGGAGGACAGGAGGTCTATCACATTCATCTGCATTTGATTGGAGGACGGCAGATGGAGTGGCCGCCCGGATAATTTGGGACAGGCAGAAGAGGGAAGGGGAAGGTAGAGAGGAGGGAGGCAAGGAGAAGGGACAGGAGAAAAAAGGATAAGAGTGACAAGGAGACAGAAGGGAAGGAGATGTTTGTTTTGATTGGGATTGTAGTCGCGAAGATGATGGTTTTTTGCCCACACAAAAATCAAGAAGGACTATGTCAAAGAAAAGTCTATACTCTCCTGGAGTCTATCAGGAGACTTTGAAAAGAATCGGTCAGCTGACAAGCGACTCGCAACCGGCCTGGGGGAAGATGAGCGTCGGACAGATGTTGGCACATTGTGCCGAAGCGCAGGAGGTAGCCAACGGCACGAAGAAGCTGGAAGGGACACCGTTTGTAGCGAAGCTCTTTAAGGGATTCATCCGGAAGATGGTGGTGAACGAAAAGCCTTATCCAAAGGGGACCAAGACCCACCCGCAGTACCTGCAGAGCACAGAACGTGATTTTCAGAGAGAGAAAGAACATTTGCTCTCCGCTTTGAAGATGTTTGTTAAGATGGATGAAGCGAAAGTAGCAAGGGTCGAGCACCCACTCTTTGGCAGGATGACCAGAGAGGAGAGAGGTTGGGGCATGTACAAACATCTTGACCACCACCTCAAGCAGTTCGGGGTGTAAGAGCGTTCAATTATGGCAGATGAAGAACAACATCTCACTATCAACGTCATCGGAGCAACCGGACAGCTTGGAAGGAAAGTAATTCACGCCCTTCAGGAAAACGGAGCGAAGCCGGAAAATCTGATTGCAAGCCTCTGCTCACCGGTAAAGGGAAACAAGTGAACGATCACGTTGAACTCTTATCGGGAAGTCCGGCTCAGACTGTTTCGCAATATCTGGCTGAACATGTCTAATCATCAACCTCTTCCCGTAATAGAAGTAAGGTCGTCAGACCGTGACTGAGAGAACAACTCCTTGCATATTAACAGTACCCTCTCCCAAAACCGGAGAGGGCACCTTTTCTTCTGCTCTATTGATCTGATCACAAGTAATACGAACTTATGTTGTCTTCGACCGGACAGCTCTCGAGGAGAGCTGGCGGAGATAGTAGAGTTTTGCGCGGCGGACACGACCTTCACGGACGATCTTGATACTCTGGATAATCGGTGAGTGAACCGGAAAGATGCGTTCCACGCCGACACCGTTGGAGACTTTGCGGACCATAAAGGTCTCACTCACTCCACTGCCGCGACGGGAGAGGACAATCCCCTCAAAGTTCTGGATACGCTCCTTTCCGCCCTCAATAACGCGCACCGCAACGTTCACAACGTCGCCTGGACGAAAGTTCGGAATCTCGACTTGCTCACCATTGTTACGTGAGGCCCGACTCGCCTGCGTCCGTTCGATCACCTGTTGTGTCAGGTTATCTATTGCGTTCATGGTTCTGTTCCTCCTGCTTCAGCTTTTGAGCTTTAGCTTTCTATGACTGTGTTTTCGTTTGTTATCTCTATCTCTCTTGGGGATCCGTTGTATTGTTTTTCGGATGTCTGAATTCTTCAGATAGGCAATTGTGTTCCCCTCGGTCTTTGTCACAATCGTGCCAAGTCCTTTGGCAAAGTACATTTCATAGCTTGTCCCCACCTTATTGCATATTCCTTCCCCCGGATTTCTTCTGTTCCGGCAGCAAAGAAATCAAAAAGGAGACATTTCCTATCATGTCAACCCAGGCTGTTGCCGGATTCTCACCGATCACAAAGTATTCAGAAGCGTCAATCGTATCGGTCTCCTGTGCCGAAAGAACTTCTGTCATTCCGACCAACAATACCAGCATAGTCAAGCAATACTGTTTCATACGTACTCTAATTCTTCGGTCACATGTATTCATCAAGAAGATCCGGTCGTCTTTCCTGCGTCTTTTTCAGCGCCTGTTCTTCACGCCAGGCTGCAATCTTTGTATGATCGCCACTCAGCAATATTTCCGGCACGTGCATTTCCCGATATGTTGCCGGCTTTGTATACCAGGGAGCGTCCAGAAGTCTGTTCTGAAACGAGTCTCCCAACGCTGATTCGCTGTCGCCGATAGCTCCTGGAAGCAATCTGATAACGGCATCTGTAATGACCAGTGCCGGAAGCTCTCCTCCGGTCAGCACATAATCACCGGTTGAGATTTCCCGAGTTATCAGATGATCGCGCACCCGCTGATCGACACCGCGGTAATGTCCACAGAGAATCATCAGATTCTTCTTCAGCGACAACCGGTTCGCGATATTCTGTGTAAAGAGTTCTCCGTCAGGAGTTGGAAAGAGTACTTCATCATACTCCCGCTCTTTACTCAGCTTCTCTATACAGTCAAAGATCGGTTCGGGTCGCAGAATCATTCCTGCTCCACCGCCGCAGGGGGCGTCATCTACTTGCTTGTATCGGCCAAGACCATAATCATGCAAGTTATGTACAACTACTTCTGCCAGTCCTTCCTCCCGCGCCCGTTTCAGTATCGATGCTTCCAGAACAGACTCAAATGTCTGTGGCACCGGGCTGATAATGTCGATTCGGATCAAGGGCCTGGACATTATTGGACGACCTCCACATCATCATTGTACAGTCCTGGAATCAATCGAACCAGGATTAGTCGATTCATCGTATCGATATCAAGGATAAATTCTTCGATTGCCGGCAAGAGCCATTCACGTTCTCCCTCTTTTACACGCCAGAGAGAGTGAGCAACCGCGTTGACAATACCGGAAAGTTGGCCGAGGGAGTTTTCCCTTTCGTCCTGGACATCAAATCCAATCAATCCCGGATCAGAAAACTGATCATTATATGAAAGAACGTTCTGGTCAATAAACAGACCCATATCAACTATCGTTGCCGCCTTATCTCGATCGTCAATCCCTCGAAAGAAACAGACGATTTCTCCTTCTCGACCCGACTCGTTTAGCACAAGCTCAAAAGGATTTGCAAACGACAAAGAATAACCAAGCTGAACTTCACATGGGGTGCTGATACTTGGAACACGTTGCTGATCGAGACGGCAACGTATACCTCCTGCCAATCCATGTGGTCGGGTTAACACCCCGAGTCGTATAAGCGACTTCTCAGCCATAACAAAACAAGGGACATTTTTATGTTCCTTGCGGCCCTCCACAAGGCGGAGGAGATAAGCTTTATTTGCCGCTTTTCTCTTCGTTGTTCGACTCGTCACCGGTTGTCTCTTCAGCCGGAGGCTCTTCTGCCTCCGCTGCCGGAGCTTTTTCAGCCGGAGTTTCCTCTTCTGGGGCAGCCTCTTCAACCGGGGCTGTATCAACCTCTACAGTTGTTGCCTCCGCAGTAGCAGTCTCTGGTGTGGCTTCAGAGGTTGCGCTTTCTCCTTGCTCAGCTGGAGCATCGGCGACTTCCTCTTCCGTTTCTCCAGCTGCTTCGGCAGAAGCCTTCTTGTTGTTTGCCCTGGTGGCTTCTCGACTTCTGTGATGCATAACGTGAGCATCAACTGCCGACGCAATTTCATCGGCAGGTGCTCCCTTTGCCTCCATTTGCATTGCAAGAAGTACACCCTCACGGCTCAGGATGTTCCGTACGGTATCGGTCGGTTGCGCTCCTCTCTTCAGCCAGTATGCAACGCGTTCGCGATCCAACATTGTTGCACCCGATGTAACGAGCGGATTGTACTGACCAAGCCTCTCGATATATCGCCCATCACGCGGGCTGCGACTATCAGCAGCAACGATGTCATAGACCCGCAAACGTTTCCGTCCTCTTCTTCTTAAACGAAGTTTGACCATGATCGAAGAATAATTGTAGTCTAATTGATGTATTTGATAAACTTGTTATGTCTCTTGTAGTATAGAGATAATCGATAGTGCATAGTAGTATTCTACGAGCCACTATCGATCATCCACTATCTTTCATCTCTTCCTTCCTATCATTCCCCCTCCAGGCATTGCCGGCATTTCCATCCCTTTGAGCGCAGCCTTCATGTTCCCCTTTGTCAACTTCTTCATTGTACGACGCATCTGATCGAATTGCCGCAGAAGTCGATTAACATCCTGGGCCTTTGTGCCTGAGCCGTTCGCAATTCTCTTGCGACGACTACCACTGATAATCTCCGGACGGTTACGCTCCTGTTTTGTCATTGAAAGGATAATTGCCTCAACCTGCTTGAAAGCATCCTCTTCAATATCAACCCCCTTTAACTGTTTGCTCATGCCGGGAAGCATGCCGAGCAGGTCCCGAACAGATCCCATTTTTTTGATTGTCTGAATCTGCTGATAGAAATCTTCCAGCGTGAACTGGTTTTTCCGGAGCTTCTCCTCCAGCTTTGCTGCCTGCTCTTCAGAAAATTGTTCTTGTGCCTTTTCGACCAGTGAGACAACGTCTCCCATTCCAAGAATACGCGAGGCCATGCGTTCAGGATGGAAAGCTTCGAGCGCATCCATCTTTTCGCCGGTCCCGATAAACTTGATCGGCGTCTCAACAACAGCACGGATTGAAAGCGCAGCACCACCCCGCGTATCACCATCGAGCTTTGTCAGGATAACGCCATCGAAGCTCAACCGGTCGTGGAATGCCCTCGCTGTTGTGACCGCATCCTGACCGATCATTGCATCAACAACAAAGAGTATCTCGCTCGGCCGAACAGCTTTCTTGATGTTCGCTACCTCTCTCATCATCTCTTCGTCTACGGTCAAACGACCGGCAGTATCGATGATGACAACGTTTCGTCCCGTTCGTTTCGCCTCGAAAATCGCTTTCTCGGCAATCTCGACAGGATATTCTCCCGGCAGTGAAAAGACCGGAACGTCAAGATTTTCGCCAAGCCTCTTGAGCTGATCGATAGCGGCTGGACGGTAGACGTCGGCAGCCACAAGCATTGGACGCTCGCCTTTCGTTTTGAAGTGATTCGCAAGTTTTGCCGAGTGGGTCGTTTTACCGGAGCCTTGCAGACCGACCATCATGATAATGGTCGGACCGGCAGGGACCATTTCGATCCCTTTATGCTCGCCCCCCATCAGCTCAACCAACTCATCGTTGATGATCTTCACCATCAACTGACCAGCCGTAACCCCGGCAACCACCTTTTGTCCGAGAGCTTTCTTGCGAACATCCTCAACAAACGACTTGACCGTCTGGAAGTTGACGTCGGCATCAAGCAACGCACGACGAACCTCTCGAAGAGCGTCGGTAACGTTCTCTTCGGTCAGCCTCTTCGCACCGGCCAGCGTTTTTATCGCCGCATCAAGTTTTTCGCTGAGATTCTCAAACATATTCTGTTCGGTTCACCATCCTCTTCCCGAGCCTTCTGAAAGTAAAGGCCTAAGAGGGAATACGTCAATTCGGGCAAAGAAGTATAAAGATAGTGCAGGAGCAAGAGGTGTGCAACGGAGGAAGAATTGCCCCTGAGTAGGGGAACCGATTGAAACAACAGGGGATATCTTTACTGAACGGATCATTTCAACCCTGAAAATGGTTATAGTCCGCTATATAGTGATCGTCCTTGTATCTGGTCTGTTGACCTTGTTTTGCTCATACTGTGCATCTCAGCAATGGGCAGCATCTGAGGGGGGGCCCTCTCCCGGCTGTAATACTCGATACTCTTGTAATTGAAGGAGATTACTCGGTTCAAATCGAGCGACACGACACTTAGGAGAAAGGGTGGAGACTCATCAGAATGGCGGGGCAGAGAAATCCGACGGAGACTTTGCATTATGGCCCTTTAGACATGGGGTGGAAAAAGCTTCGCCAATTGACAATCGATACGTTGGCTGACTGCAAAATGTCTGTCACATGTATGTTCAGTGAGGAAGATCAACAGTATGTGTCATAGGGGTTACGGGGATGGCCAACTGAATATGACACAAAGGAGGGGGGTACAGCTAGGATGAGCCAGAGAAGTGTACCGATCCAGGCTACCTGTGTTGTTACGAGCGCCTGCCAACCGACTTCCCCGATTATCTTCCAGTTAAACCGCCCAGAGTCCGGACAGGAAATCCCCCAAAGCATCTTCTACTACGCAGCCTTGCAGATTTTCTGTGGGTGAACTCCGTTGCCCAGAGAAACCAGACCGTGAAGATCACACAACCGATGAGGAGCGCATAGTAGAAAAAGCGTTTTGATATCGAGCGTTTTGACATCGGCGGTCACGTAAAAAGAGAGCTTTGATTTCCTTCTTCGGATTTTGAATCAGCTCAATTATTAACCGGTGTCTTAATCAGGATATCGACTGTGCGAGAGTAGAAGCGTCCTTCCGGCAGATAGTTGTCGTACAGTTCAGTGTTTTCGCCACCACCTTTTACGTTTTCAATTGGGACTCGCAGTTGTTTTGCCGTGTTCTCTGCACGTTCCTGAGAGAGCTTCAAGTTATGCTCTTTCTTGCCAAGACGATCCGAGTAGCCTACGATCTCAACGGTAGATTCCGGTTTGATTCTATCACGAATTTCGGCTGCAATCTTCTTGCTGGTAGAGGAGAGTTTTGCACTGTTGAACTCAAAGGTGATGAGATTGAACCGGTCGTATACGATGTCGCCGATGTGTTCCTCACGCTTGCGTCTGATCGTACGTTGTTCGACTGGTAACCGGGTTACGGCCGAACTGGTCTGCCCCTGAGAATCACGAACGCTTAACACAACGAAGATAGGCTGCTGCCGACGAGGAATACTTGTCGGATCTCTCTCGATGTTCCAGTCAAGGTTCTTCGGTATCGATTCTCTCCCGTTGAACTCTTTCAACATGGTGGGCCCTTGTCGTAATTGCAATGACCAGTTCTCAATCCCCGCATCTGCAGTGAAGTCCGTCTTGAGGCGCAGTGTTGGAGGATCGACCGTATGCAGTGTATCAACGGTCGTAATCGGCTCAAGGAGAGAAGCACGATTTGATGTGATCTCTACACGACGGTTTTCCTCGTCACCATTGGTTGAATCAGGGTTTGATGGTAGCGACGGAAGATTACGATCCTTGAGGGCTATACGTCCGGGTTCAATGCCCCATCGGTCGGTCAGATAGTTCTTCACGCTCTCGGCACGTGCGCGGGAAAGCTCCCGGTTCTTCTCTTCCAATCCCTTGTTTGCATTTGTTCCTGTCAGGGTGATTCGTGCGGTAGGATCGGACTGCATCCACTTGCCGAGGATATTCAGAATCTGATAATAGACCGCAAGCGTTCCCTGATCGTGAAGCATGTCATAATTGAACTGGCTTGTCGCTTCTCCTATATACTGGACATAGCGCGGAGGAATCGTTGAGGAGTTTTCGCTGAAAAAGATATAGTTCAGCATCGCATGGGTCTGCGTGTTGATAAACTCCTCAACAGTAACCTGCGGGATCTCCTTTTCTTCTCCATCACTGGTTATCCCGACCGCCTTGATATCGACAGCCAACAAAGGTTGTGGCGGTGGAGGTGGCGGTGGAACCGGTTCTTTAACAGGTGGAAGAGGAGGAGTTGGCTTTGGAATCGGGAAAGAGTATTTCAGTGCAACTCCGGCCCGCAGTCGATGTATGTTCCAGTCAAGATCATCCCGTACCGGTGCAAAAGGAAACGCATAGCGCAATTCAGGGACAAGAAGGAGAGTGCGATCCTCGTTCATTGGTAACTCGTAATCAGCACCAAGAATAGTCGCGAACTGAGCTCCTGTGTTTGCAATATCTCCGGAGAACTGATTCCTGATCCTTGAAGCGCTCCCATCTGAAGAGATGAAAGCAGCCGATAAAGGTTCGGCCAACTCTTCCTGCTGTGTATAGGATTTGCCCAAGAAAACTCCGAACTCAGGGCCGAACCAGAATGTCAACGGCATATCAAGTGGCTGCCAGCCGAGCGTAACGCCGCCGCAAATCTGAGAAAGGGATGCGTCAAGAGTATATTCGGAAATGCCGCTGGCAGTGTCTGATTCACCTACGAGAACAGGCCCGATATTGGCTCGCGTTTTCAATGTTGTTCCGACCGATGAATAGCCAGCGCGAGCCTCCAGGAACCATTTCGGAGAGATAGGAAACTCAAAGAGGGGGCCGCCGCCAAAACCAAAACCGACCTCCCCACCAAAGGGAGATGAATCGTTCAGACAACAGGAAGGGGCTTCGGGGAGTCCGAAAAATTTTCCGAGGTGCATATTGAGTCCCAATCCACCAAAGAGACCAATTCGGGGCTGCATAGCTTGCTTAGCCTGGCGTTCGGCAGCAGAAAGGCGGTTTTCTCCATCCTGATCCTGACCACGTAAAGCAACGGTGCCTGTTAAAAGCACCATGCTCATCACAAGCAATTTCCACACGATGGATGATTGTTGTCTCATTTGCCCTGGATAGTAGTACTTAGCTAATAGCCTCTGGTGCCAATCTGGCTTTGTTGGTAAACTCTACGAATTCAATATTTCAACTTGGAGCTTGGATCGTATCTCGATGAGCATAAAGATTCTCCTGACCCTCGACTCTTTGACTTCATTCTTTTACTTTATGACCACCATGCGTTGCACACTACGTTGAGTCCGTGTAGTCAGGACGACGTAATATAGACCGGGCGGATGTCGATCCGCGTTCCAGGTTGCGATGTGGGCTTGCACGGGAAGATCGTCAACATCAAGAAGCGTTGCCACTCTTCGGCTGTAGACATCGTAAACCTCAAGCGTGGTCTTTCCGTTCTCTACTGTCTCAAATTCAATTTCGGTCTCCTCTGCAAGCGGATTTGGCGCCACCGCTTTGACACCAAAGAGCCCTTCTACGCGGACGAGGCGATCACCTCCAACAGTGCAATAACCGTGGAGCGTAAACTTGCCATCCTGTGTTGATGTAGTAACATCGCCATCAACAATCCAGATCGGATCTTCCAGATGGATTGGTGTTGTTATGTCATCCCCGAGAAGTACAACCGCGTTAAGCCAGCAAAGCGTATCGGGCGCAGCCGGAAGCGGATCGTTCTTCAGCTCGAGTTCAACCACTCGATCAACCCCTTGAAGGTTGTTCGACAGAATTAGTCCACTTGCAGCCGCACCTTTCGCTATACCGTTGGTAAGCTGTACGTCAATCGGCAGGAGCATTGATCCGTTGAAGCGGACTTTCACGTGCAGCGTTGTAGCTCCTACATCAGCAACCGCTTGCGCATCTTTAAGGACAATCGGGATCAGAATCTCTTCTTTCGGTTCACCCGTAATCGTTGTCGGAATTGCAATAATTGTCTTGCTCTGCAAACCTTCACCTCTCAACGGCACACGCATTTCGCCTTCGCACGGAAGCGAGAAGCTTACAACAAGTGTGTCGTGATAGATTGTTGTGCTATCCGGCGTGAACTCCACATAAACCTCGATCGTTGAGTTCGGCGGAATCACCAACGGTCTTGGGGTCGCCAGTCTGAACGGAGGATTGAGCAAAAGGTCGGCGATCGTAATCATATCATTCGACGTGTTCGTCAAAGTTATCGGCAGCCGTCTTGTCGCACTGACAACAACCGTTCCATAGTCGACAAGAGTTGCTGGTCCCACGATTTGTGGTGAGGTACGGTTTCCAGTGAGAGGGATTTTAATCAGACCTTGTGCCGAATCATTACTCAAAATTTCAAGGGTTGCCTTCTTTAGTCCATCAAGTGGTAGGTTATTGGGAATGAACCGTACTAACACATCGATGGAATCAATGATCTGAGGAATTCCCCGCTCAAGTGTCGCCGGAGTTGACTTTGACGTTGAGATAATTTCGAATCCACCTCGGTCTGGTCCCTCAATACGAATACTATCTACAGTGAGGTCGTCAGGCCCCACGCTATATATTGTCAGACTAAGTATCTCCTTCTGACAGTAATAGACCTCACCAAAATCCAGCCTGCTCGGAGTAACATATATATTCGAGCGAATTCCTTCCCCTCGAAGGTTAACGCATGTGTCCATATCACAAGGCTCTGAAATCTTGAAACAGAGGCGTCCCTCATAGACCTCTTCCTGATCCGGAGTAAAAGAAAGATCAACGGTATAGACGCCACCATCTGCCGGTACTCGTGCAGGTAGAGTCGGAGGAGTAGTGAACGCAAACGGAGGAGAGGCAGTTGGCGGATCGATGTATACATCCTCAATCACTAACTCTTCACTTGGTGGCGCATTTGTAATGTTAGTAAGCTTAACACTATGCTGACGAAGAAGATTCAGGTTGGTCACGGGAAAATTTACATCCTGTATGTCTATTTCCAACTCATACCGAGTGCTTCGAAGAGCAATCTTCCACTGCTGATCGCATCGACCATTTTCCAGAACAAGCGTGTCCTTATAAGTTCTTCCGATTTCAGGTGTATTCGCAGGATCGAGCGTAATGATCAATTGTTTTTTTTCGCCAACCGCAAGCCGATATGGAGGTGGTGGGGAAACGGAGAAGACGCCGCCTTCGGTGAAGAAGCCGGTAATCTTTCCCTCAACGGTTCCGGCATTGACGAGGACTACGGTGTCCTGAGTCGGTCTGCATTGATAAGCACCACCAATGTCAAGAACTCGAGGGACTGTATCGCCCCTAGCGGTACGCAGCTGGACAGTTGCTCTGTCGAATTTGAGTGTAATGGGTATCCAGAGAGTATCGGTTTCACTCCCTCCCGACTCACGCCAGACAACTGCAATGCTGTCGGTTCCTGTGCTTGAAGTTGGATCCCACGTTACCGTAAGTTGTGTTGTGTGGCCACCTTCATTTTGTGTTGTGAGTGTTTGTGGGGTAGCAATTTTGGCCATCACCTTGCCATTAACTGCGAAGGATGTGTCAAGATCGATACTGATACCACCACAGTTCTCGATCGTAATAGTGGAGTCAATAGGATTGGGATCAATAGAACAGGAATCGGCAATCAATTCAAGCTCCTCCGGGATTGGCTTCAGGCAAATCTCTACACCCTCTCCCGAGAGAATAATTTGCGGAACATCATTACATGTACCCTCAATATTGATTTTCAACTGCACCCCATTGAAGGATCCAATCCTGTCCGGGGCAAACTCAATTGTAATTTCAATGCTATCGCCTGGGTCGAGCATAATCCCTTCAAGTGTGGGCGGATCTACAATTCTGTAGCGACTTCCCAGAGAAGAGAATTCCGGAGTGCTGAACGTTATTGTCGAACTCCCATTGTTTTTTATGGTGCGTGTTTCCTGCCTGGTAGTTCCGACAACTGTTCGTGGGAATGAGATGCTATCAGGTGCTTCAAGCATTATCTCGATACCTTCACCACGGAGGTATACAACATATTTCCGTTCACATTCATCTACAACGGTTAACGAGTCAAAAAACTGTCCTGCGTTCCTCGGTCGAAAACGGATAACAATTGCGACAAGGCTATCATCAAAGAATTGGGGCTCATCACCATCTCTAGGATAATCCTTAAAGAATGGTGGTCGTGAATCGGGCTGAATATCGGTAATATTAAACTGAGCTACATTTCCACGGAATCTGATAAGAGCTGAGTCTATTTTTGCCTGTTGAATACAGACCTGACCGAAATCAATTGTGTCTGTGAGCAATTCTATCTCAGCACTATCGATCTGGATATGTAAAGGAATCCCGATTGTGTCAAAATCTAAACGTGGATCATTTGTAATGATGAGCAGAAGAGCAGTGTGATCTCCTGCTGATGCGTTGGCCTCAACCTCAATCGAAATTTCACGGGATGAATCTTTCCCGTATTTAAGCCCGCCAGGAGAGGTTAATCCCACAGGAGAGGAGACACGAAAAGGACCTGGTGTGTTCTGATTTATGATAACCGTACGAACGGTTAGTGTGTCTTCTCCTACGCTCTTGAACTTTATAACTTCTTTGTGAAAGATATTCGGGCATTTCCCTCGATTGCCAAACTCACCACCATTAGGAATGGGTATTGTATCAATTCTCGGCACCGCGTCCACCTTCACGATATTCGCGGCAACTTGTGAAGTAACCCAGCTTGGTTCGGCGGTATACTCTCCGTTGTTTGGAGAGGGAACTTGCTGGAAGGCAGCGATATAATAGTTTCCAGGGCCATCGTTGGCAGTCAGATCAAGACTCCACGTGCGTCCGTTATAGATCGGGGCTGGCTGTAGACTCCAGGCCCCATCCTCGCTTCGCATGTAGACGCGGATTTCTCGGGTGATATCCAGCGTGCCGGAGATAGTAAACGTTGATGTGGCACTGTACGTGTGCGTATCGGTTGTAGGGCCAATGTATACGGATGCACCTTTTGTGAACGAGGGTTGATTTATCAGGAATCCATCATAGCGTCCCCGACCGAGGGAGCCGGCTCCGCCACGTCCTGCAGCACTTCCTCCCCCTACTTCATGCAGTCCTGTTGCTCTGCTTGCCGAGCCAATTTTTGCTCCGAGAAGAATAGCTCCACCTGAGCCACTTCCGCCATCGCTATTGGAGCCAACATTTTGGCCGTCGGCACCATTAGCCTGTATCCTGGCCTGACTGTTCAGGAATCCCATGGAATAGATAGCAATTGCGCCGCCGCCGCCGCCGCCAAAGCCAGAGCAGCCACCATTCAATGCTCGCGGATTACCTGATGCTCCTCCCGATCCTCCAGCAAACGGCACTAGTTGAGAGTTGCCGTGTTCACGTCCCCGCGTATCGGAACCTCCACTTCCGTTGCTCCCGTCAAGACGATATCCACCACCACCACCGCCCCCATCTTGTCCTCCGGTAGCACCACCACCAAATTTACCGGCTGAACCAATGCAGCCATTGTCCCCTCCTCTTCCGAACGGGTGTCCTGTCCCTCCTCCTGCCCCTTCCGGATGGTCACATTCCTGACTTCCAAGCCCGGAGGAAGCTGTATTCAAACTACCGCCGCTACTTCCTGATCCCAGCCCACGATTCTTATGAACACACGTGGAATCACCAAAAACAGGGAAACCAGTGAAAACACCGGAGTTATTTCTACCTCCCCCGCCACCGGCAGTAAAGCCATTTCCACCAACGGTTCCATCGCTCCCACCTCCTGAAAGATTCGCATCACACACTTGCCCGCCACCACCGCCGCCGCCAGGGCCACCGTCACGACCGTTTGCACTTGCATCGAGTGTGATAGGACCCAGACTAACGGCATTTTTAGCGATGATAATAAAGGGGAGATAGCCTTGTCTTCCGTTAGAAAGATTGCCGTCAAGATCGTTTGTGCTGAAGGTGTAGTTGCCACTTAAGAGAGAGAGGCTTTCGACAATCATCGCCCCTCTTTTTGAACGAGTGCCAAAGGCTCCTCCGCTTCCCAATGCGCCAGGGTCCGGAGAACTAATCGAGGATTGAGGCGTAACAATTTCAAAATCGACCGTACCGGAACCACTTGGAGTTCTCACGCGGAGTTGTCCGGTGCCGGTCAGTACGCCAGGTTTCACAAAGACTTGTGTCGATATCAGGCGTCCATTCCAGCTGACAACCAATGGGCCTACGATAACTTTATCTGCAAGAAAACCGATTGGTTCTACTTGAACCGCGTCTCCTGGGTTGTTTAAACGGAAGAGGTCTGCTCCAAACGTTCCATTAGCATCATGTTGCGCAATAATCTCAACATAGGTGTTCATTCCGGGAGCACCTATGTTGGGAATGATATAGCCGATATCGGGCTGTGCCGAGCCAGACTCGGCGAAGATCAGCAGGACAAGAGAGAAAAACGTGCCAAGAGATAGAAATCGCATATCGGTCGTTATATCAGCAAAAATCGTGCCCTATTTCATTGTAGCGCAAATTGGGCGGAACGGGCACGAAGAACCCGAACATCCAATTTGGTTTAGAATAACAGAAGAAGAGGATTACGAAAGATACGGAAGAAAGGGGGATGGAGCACCGTATCCTGGCGGTTGTGACTCTACAGTAAAAGGGCATAATAGCGGGAAAAGTTGCTGATATAGATGCACGGGCAGGTGTCCGAGCTCCCCGGAACTCCGGCATCTCTGCCGGGCGTCATTCTGCGGCGAAGTGAGGGGTGACACAGCTTGGAAAAGAAAACTCGATAGCAAACGAAAAACGCCTGCACAGGCAGGCGTTTAACTCTAAGGATGTCGTTGATATACTGTTCAGAGTTCTGAACCCTCTTCTGCATCTACTGCAGTCACAATTTCCTTGAGAGTCTCTTCTTCAATGACACCATTCGATGGCCAGTAGAGCCATTTACGCAGGAAGCGTTCCTCAAATGCGCTCAGTTCTGCCTGCACGGTAATTGTTACTGACCCGTCGTCATTTTCTTCGAGACGAACGGAAACCGACGTGCGACCATTCTTCCAGCTTGGTGAGCGGACGTAAGGAATTTTCCCGTACTGTTCCATAATATCAAAGAAGTCGTCATCTGCGGTAAGAATCCGGAATTTTGTTTCGATCAGCTTCTTGCGTTTACTGGCATAATCGATCCCATAACCTGCTGCCTCAAGTCCCTTCTTAACCCCCTCAAAAATTATATCAAAGTCTTTATAAAACTCATGGACAAGAGCAGAGTTTAGCTCTTCCTCGGAGAGAGATTCATCCTCAATCTGCGCGTTTAGGAGAGTAAAAGATCCGGCAAAAAGAATACATGTGCCGAAAAAGGCAAGTGTTCTGAAGGTCTTCATGGCTCTGTGCGTTATCATTTGTGATTGCTGAATATGTTGGAATGTCGAAAATGTTCTCAAAAAGGGAGCGATGCTACTGACACAATAATACCGTTCTGGTTTAGGATAATCTGAATGAGTGGTAAAGATACGGAGTGATAAGAAGAAAACATAAACAAATTACGGGGAAATGTTGGTAGAGTATTCGGTGGCCTACACCAATCTCCGTGCTTTAATCTCCAGATATTTGTTGATGGTATTTGCAGTCAACCCATGCGGTACGGAGCGTCACTGTGCGACTTTGTATCGAGTACCTCCGCCAGGGAGTGGCGACCTGTGCTGTGCAGCTACAACCACAGCCTCCTGCCTTGAAAGACCAAACCCATCAATTTCTATCCGAATACGATCTAACAACAGAATGGCATTGTTGGTCACAGTGCCTGCCAAAGAGATAATTCCTGAGGAAGGCAAAGAACCCGAATTAGAAGTCAGAGAGAAGAGATCCGAGTCTTACACCAATAATACCGAGTGGAGTTGTGCTTAACACAAGGAGACCTTCCTGAAACAAAATTTCCTCTTATCGGTTAATAGGAGTGTAAGTGCTTTGAAGCATTGAGTTCATCACCGGTAAGTATGGCCAAGAATTTCTCCAGACATAGTTTCTCCAGACATAGGGATGCCCATCTCTTTGGGTTGTTGTCGGAGGACCAATCGACAAAGGATCAAGCCTTTACCGAGCTTTATGCACGACACTCATCTCGGGTGTGGCTCTATTGCCTGAAGATTACGGGAGACAGAGAGGCGGCCGAGGATATGTTCCAGGAAACGTTCCTGCGGTTTTTGCAGAGTGCCGAGGTTGAACGGGAGATGACAAACGTTCCTGCATTCCTTTTGCGAATTGCCCGGAACCTTTGTCTGAACGCAAAGGGGAAGAAGCGACCTGTTGCCACACCTCTGGAAGAACCGGAATTTCCTGTTGAGGAACATCCGGTTGAGGCTCGGGAGCTTGAGAGATTGATCTCAACAGCGCTCGATCTTCTCTCGGATGAACATCGCGAAGCATTTGTATTGCAGGCATATAACGGCATGTCGTACGAAGAGATAGCCGACATAATTGACCGGCCGGTGTCGACAGTGCGAAATCGTGTTGTCAGAGCAAAGAAGAAGATGCGGGAGATACTTGCCCCGTACCTCGTAGACTATAGAGAATAGGCTTAATGAAACAGAACGAACAGACATGGACATCTTCCGAACTGATCTATCTCTTTGTAGATGGTGAAGCGGATGATTTGCAGAAGGCACAGCTCTTCGGTGCATTATCAAACAACTCAGAGTTGCAGGCAGAGCTTGCAGACGCCATTCGCATCGATGCTGCGGCTCGGGACAAGACGACCGATTCGGCTCTGCCAGCTGCCGTTACGGCAGCTCTTTTTGAGCGAGCCGGAGTTGCTGCTGTGGGCACTATGTCAACCGGCCTTGGGGGGAGTGTAGCCGGTGGATGGCTCTTTCTGAAGAGGTTTGGCATGCCGCTCGTTGCTGGATTTCTCGGAGCTGCTCTTGCACTTCTCTTTATTCCAAGATTCGGACTTCTGATTGACCTTCCCGAAGCAATGGTTGCGGATAACAGCGTTGCCGCTGTTATTACACATGGGGAGAAAACCAAAGAACAAGAGTCGATCGAAGAACAAGGCAGGGTCAAGGAAGATATCGATGCTTATCATGGAGGTTATGCCAACTCAATCAGTAATCAGCATTCCCCAAATACTCCATCCAATCCCAACATTATTGATTTTGAACCGGGTACTTACAATTCTGGTAATTGCGGTACTTACAGCCAGGCAGAGTTGGACCTTGTAGACAACAACTACTTCCAATGTGCCTATGGCGTTACCTTCCACATGGGTAGCTTAGGCGGCACGCCGCC
>JAGWAZ010000116.1 GCA_021296135.1 Chlorobiota bacterium
CTGGGGTGGAAGAGACCCTGGGAAGTATATTGTGGTAAAGCTCCTCCACCTGTTGCACTTCAGACTTGAATGTGGGAGAGCCTAAGGTGGAGTGGATTCAGGTAGAGTGCTACGAAGCCCCACGGTGTGGTGCTTTTTGTGGTCCGTGACTCCGTTTGGTTCGTGGTTTCGTAATATCTGTTATACATGAGAATTAAAGATGTTTCTATCGCTTTCCAGGTTCTCAGTCTTTATCGTACCCGTATCAAAATTAACGAGACATCACAAGAGGGTGGTAGGATAGATGTCCATTTTTGTAGGACTTTTCCGAACTATTACAAAAAGATATAATCGAGGCTGAACGCCCTCGGTTGTTTGTTGGTTGTCAGAGGCCTGAAGCAGACTCCGAGGAAGCGACACGGTATCTCCCTTGTCAGCACCGCACACTTGAATCACTACCACATCCCTCTACCCCATGCTTCCCTATGGCTATCTATGGAGCGTCGCTACGCGACTCTCAGAACCTCGTTGGAAGGCACACCACCGGCTCACATCGACTGCGTAGCAGTCCTCGATTCATAGCCTCGGGCGGAAGCCCGAGAGCATATCTTTTCCTAAATCATTCCTATATCAGTTCTGGATCAGACATAATTTCCACAAGTGCCGGACCTTTATAGTCCAATGCCTCCTGGATAACGGTGTCCAATTGATCTGTGCTTGTTACCCGCTTGCCATATCCCCCACACAATTTTGCATAGGAACCCATGTTCGGATTGTGCAATGATGTCTGCCAGACCTCCCACTCGCCCGCTCGCTGCTCCTTGGAGATCTTGCCGAGCAGATGGTTATTCAACAGAATGTGTGTGATGTCCATCCCATACTTAACGGCTGTTGTAAACTCGGCAAGGTATTGACCGAAGCCCCCATCGCCACTTATCGAGACTACTTTCCGTTCCTTAAACTCTTCATGGTCTTGTGTTGCGGCCCATGCGCCCAGCGCAGCAGGAAAGCTGAACCCGATTGATCCGAGGTAGCCGGACATCAGGACCCGCTGTTGTTTCGCTTCAAAGTAGCGACCGAAGGAGTAGGTATTGTTGCCAACATCGACAGCAATGATGGCATCTTCGGGCAGAAGTCGGGTAAGAGCGGCAAAGATCGAGGTAGAGTTTATTCCGTTGCCTCTATCATCCGGAAGGCGACTTTCTTTCTCAGCACGCCAGATAGCCCATCTCTCTGCAAGCTCCGGCCGTTGATCCACTTTCTTGGTTGAATCGGCAAGCTGTTCCCGGAAGATTTTTGCCGTGACCCCAATCTCTCCCCATACCGGCAGAGTAACGGAGTGGAATTTCCCCAATGCCATCTGCTCGAAATCTACCTGAACGATCGGCAGATAGGGGGCAATACCGGTGTGGTTCGAGAATGAACTGCCAAAGGTCAGGATCAGATCACACTCATTCATAAACCAGCTTGCAATAGGCGTACCGGAACGACCCAACACACCGGCAGCCAACGGATGAGAATCGGGTATCTGTCCTTTTCCCTTGAACGTTGTCAAGATCGGAGCATTCAGCTTCTCTGCAAGAGCGATCACTTCCGGCATCGAGTTGCGGGCACCATAGCCAACAACGATGATCGGTCGCTTCGACTTCTCTATCAATGCCAGGGCTTCGGTCACTGCGCTTTCCGGTGGACTGATTTCCTGCGCTCCGATACGTCCTCCAGGGCCTGAAGCTTTCACCCCCTCATCCGCTGGAATTGTCTGCACATCATCTGGAAAAATCAGATGGGCTACATCACGGTTGACAATGGCGCTTTTGCAGGCGAGCGTCATCAGTTCTGCGTGTTTGGAGGTGTGGAGTACCGTCTGACTGAACCGGGAGACCGCTGCAAAGGCCGAGGCAAGATCAATCTCCTGAAACGCGCCTGGTCCGAGAACCTGGACGTTCACCTGTCCTGTTAAGGCCAGCACAGGAGCGCGGTCCACCTTTGCATCCCAGAGTCCGGTCAGAAGATTGGTGGCACCTGGCCCGGCAATAGAGAGACATGCAGCTGGTTTTCCAGTAAGCTTTGCATAGGCAGAACAAGCGAAGGCAGCTGCCCCCTCGTGCCGGATTCCGTAGTATTTCAGATTTCCACCATACTCCTGCACGCGAAGGGCATCGGCCAAACCAAGGTTCGAGTGACCGACCATACCGAAGACCGACTTCACACCCCACTCGACCATTGTCTCGGTCATAACATCTGAGATCGTCTGTTGACGAGGTGGTTCCGGATCAAGTCCGATGTAGATTCCATCGTTACGCACTTCAACCGGAAACATCTCCTGACCGGTATCTTCATGACCACCCGGTGGCAATCCGGTTAGCGGATTGAAATCCCATCCGTGCCACGGACAGCGCAGCCAGCATTCTCCATCCGTTCCTATCTCGATCGACCCTTCACCCAGCGGACCACCTTGATGAGGACAGTGGTTATCCATCGCTCCATACTCACCATTCAGGTGAGTCAAGGCCATCGTCTTTTGTCTGGCTACAACCGTCTTGACACGCCCTTCAGGCAGTTCATCAAGATCGGCGACACGATACCATTGCAATTCCTTTTGAGTCTGATCAGACATAGAGCTTGTATAACGTGAATGATGTATGATTATAATCCCATTAACTCTTGACCGGCCTCTATAAGCCTTCGCATAAAACCTAACAGGTGTTCACCGGGATCGGCAGTCTGGATTAACGAGGCATATGGCATAACTGCTCCTTGCCATCCTTCAGTATGCCAGTATGCTCCTTCAGGTAAAGGTGTATCGCTTAGCCTTTCCGGTAGTGGGTATGCAGTAATATAAACGTACGGTTCAGAAATAGCTCTATCTCCCGTAGCGAATCCGAAGTTCATTTGCTCGTCTGCTTTCTCTTCATCGTCAGGATCAGCCCCTTCAACAAGACGACCCGAGAACCAGAGAAGGGCAAGGTCAAAATGATGCGGCCACAGAGTGATCGGACCAGTCTCTTTTCTTTGTTCTCCCTTGAATGTTTCGAATATCCAGGTGATGCTATTCAGCCCATTGCCTAAAGCTCTTGCCTGCTCGGGAGAATATCCTGTGAGCTCGACAGTATTAGTACCCAAATCACCAATCTCCAGCTGAATGCCACGTCCGGATACCACATCATGCATTTGGCTCCATAGAGCCCTGCTTGACTGGCCATTCAACGAAATGTGAAGGGGATCTTCGTCTTGAAAGGAGAGGATAACACGTGAATTTTGAAGATCTGCCTCAATCGCAAAGCTCTTTTCATTCTGACGAAGCCTGCCGGTCGAGACTCCGTTCAAGCTCGGGAGAAGCCCGACATGCCACCAATGTTTTTGGCGTGGAGCAAGCTGAGTGCGAATCTCTCCGATAATCTGTAGATAGTCGTGCAAGGCATCTCGTGTTGGGATCCAATCGTTGCCTGCCAGAGGAGGCCAGAGATCTATCATAATCACTATGCTTTAGTTTTTGTTTGCGGAATCATCACGTCGAAGAGAAAGAATAAACTCTTCGGAGATTATGGTACGGCATACTTATTCACAAGGTGTGAGCGGTCATCTTTTCCGTATAAGCATTCTCCTCCTCAAGGTAGGAAATCACTTCAGGGTTTCTCTGTTCGCGGAGCCAGCGATAGTTATCGGTCAGAATGAGATCGTGAAGATGCGACTCGTAGGGAATGCGTTTGGCAACAGGTGGATCGAGTTCGGGCATTCTGGTTAGTTAGTGTAGTTGATGGTAGAATAGTTTGATAGTTGAATGGTTAGCTGAAGAAAGCTGATAATGATACGATTTTTGAAGAGGGTGTTCAAAAAACTGTGTCATAGATAATTGTTAATCTTCATTAAACTATGACACAGCAAATGGAACAGAAAA
>JAGWAZ010000053.1 GCA_021296135.1 Chlorobiota bacterium
GAGTCTCATATAGGGATTCTTCTTGAATTTCCTTGATTCCTCAACGAACCGGCCGAGATGCTTCTCTGCCCACGGTGCGCTAATGGCCTATGGCGGATCAACATGACAAACATGATGCCGCCGTTGCATCCTTAAACCTGCGATAGCGAAGACCCCATCTACTTTTGAAACCGGTATTATAGCTGAGGTCTACTGCACAACAAGAAGCTTTTGTGACGCTCTGTACTCACCTGCCCGCAATGTCATTGTATAGACTCCGGCAGAAAGCTTGGCGGTCTCAACCTCAACAACGTGATCTCCGGCCTCCAGTTTTCCAAGATCAGTCTTACGAAGAAGCGCTCCGTTTGCATCGTGAAGCGTTAGAATTCCGGTTTCCCCGTTTCCCAGCGAGAACTTGACCCGAGCATTCAAAGTTGCAGGATTGGGTATAATCTGTTCAAACGCATAACCAGCCATTGGATAAGGCTCTGTGACACTCAAAGTCAACTTTGGTGAGTAGCCTGACTGAACGACTTCCAACGAAAACTCATCCTGAACGAAAGCGACTACAAACAACTCTTCAGCCTGCCAGTCTCCATCAATCGTATAGGAATGTTGAATGGTCTTCTTTTGATTCGGATTCAGCGTTATCTCTTCTCCACGAGCATCATTACTATTAATAAAGGCACGGAAGACATCAAAGAACTCCGTTTCACCGTTATATCCGGATAAGTCTTTGACTCTCTCTTCCTCATGTATGAAATCTTCCACAACTGCAATGTAGAGCTTATAATCATCTCCAAGACCATCGCTCCCGGCAGTAACATCAACGGAGACGTTGACATTGTTGTTGACACTGTTCCCTTCACCCCAAGCCTGAGTCACCTTAATGCCAACCGGAGCATCTGATGCCAACGTTTCATTGACCGCAGTCAACAAGTCCGCCTTATCCTGTGGGACTGCTGTCTGTCCATTAACACGAGCATGAGGAATCCCCAAGACATTATACATATCTTTATCTGAACGAGCATCGATATCTCCCTTGCTTGGCTTGTACCAAGGGTCTCCCGGTTCTGGAATGTTCATATGATACCGTACTGATATGACACGCTCCCCCTTTTCCTCCATCACTTCGTTCATCACCTTTGTGGCTATCACACATGGTTCGCATGTTACGCTGGTAAACTCCTCAATGACCACGTTTCGCTGAAACTGACTCCAGGAAATGGAAGAGGTTAAAAGACCTATCACCCCTGCTGTAGCAAAAAGTCGTCTATAGTTCATGATCCTGTCTCTGTATATGTTTTCGGTATACTACATGATCTTCAAGGTTATAGCTTGCTGGTCACAAACAGGCGAAGTCCGGTAAAGGGATTGATAAACCGACAGACGCCTCCAGTACAGATAATGCCTCCACGCTCCCATCCATACTGAGCACCAATGGTATGGCGTCCGATACGATAGGTTCCCCCTACAACTGGCCAGATCTGCCTTCCATCCTGTTCCTTGTCAGTTGACGACCACTCCAGGCGTGCATTGGCAGACCAGAGAGGAGAACGGCTGAACTCCAATGTAAGCAGCCTGTTTATAAAGCGTCCATCAAATGGCTCGATACCAAGAGAATCATTCCCGTCGGTTACTTTCTTAGAATCAAAGACTCGTTGAACTTCGAGAATTGCATGGAGACTGTTTCGCTGTGAAAGTGCAACCGTTGATTCTATAAGTCCTGTTGTGGTTTTGTATATCTCTTCTGATGAAGGGATTTCAACACCCCGCTTATCGTTAAAAACAACGTTGTCTTTCCTCTGCAGTGCAAAGGCAAGCGAAACTTTGTTGTTCAACTCATAATCGGCCTGAGCAAAAACCTCCCAGTATGGGGAATATCGTTTATCGCTCAACTCCGGGAAGGAAAGAGGCTTGCCATCGACTTCATATTCAATCGATTGCTGCCCAGATGCGTCGGTAACGACAACAGGATTATAGGCTGCATGACGGCTTGCTGCCGTTGCCAGGAAGCTGATAATCAGGTCCTCGTTGGGATAGACAAGACCTGAAATTTGAAATCCAAGTTCGTCACTAAAGTCAATTGTGTGCGGATTCCGTGCAAGGAGCGTCTTGTCGTGCTCAGGCACGAGCGTCGGTCCATTCTGGAACGGCAATGCACGTGTTGAACGTGTGCCTACATCCCGATCGGCTGGCGCTACGAGATCGAATCGATAGTCCTTGTATTCAGTAGTTATGTTGAAGAGATCACCAGTATAGCCAAGCTTGCCATACCACCCTTTACCATACGTTGTGGAACTGCTCAAAGCCTTGGTAAGACTGTCGAGAGCCGTCCGTTTATCCGACCAGTTATAGAGAGCCGTTATCCCTTCATAGTTGGCCTCTACATATATCTCACGTAGATAAGCATCAAACTCATTCCGAAATCCATTGCGGGTCCTTTCGCCGGTCGCGGCCAAGAAAGATGAACCTATTTTGACTTCGTCTATTGGATTGCCTTCCCCCCACACTCCTCGCAGAATGTACTCCTCTACTCTGCCCGGTCCCAGAATATCCGCATAGGCCATCACTCCTCCATAGAGACCGGCCTTGAAATTTTTTCGCTTATAGTTGAGATTAACACCTTCAGTCTGGGTATTAAAGCCAATAGGACGACTCTCAAAGGTGTTAAAGACCAATCCCGTGCCTACAAGATTGTAAAACGTGCCACCTCGGAGAGTTAATCCATCCTTTTTGATTTCGGCAAAGTATTGTGTAAGGCCAACTGTGTCCGGTCCAAACTCCCTGGGCTCATCAAGCTGAATCCTAAATCCAAGCTGGAGGTTTCCAAGGCTGTTCGTAACATTGACACGTCCGTTGAAAAGGTTCTCCAGATACTCCTTGCTCTCTGCATCATCATCGCTTTGATACTGTTCTCCAATGCCATATCGAAAATCATTGGCAATGGAAAAACCTGTGCTTTGTCCTTGTAAAAGCTGATTGTTTATGAGCAAACCACAAAGGAGAAAGAGCGCTCCTTTCAGCGAACGGGAGAAATGTCGATTCCTATCAATAACCACAATGTTCTGTCAAGGGATAAATGGAACTATCAAAATTAACAGATAAAGATAACACAAAAGCCGAAGTGGAGTATGCTTCCACTTTGGCTTATTTTGCCCTCCCTCGTGCCATGTGATCAGCACTGGTTCAAAACTCCGACTTTCAGAGCAGACAAAAGGCTCCTCTCTTACACTGTCAGTCCAATGAGGAAAAGGCCACGTGAAGTATCACGTGTCGTCACCTCCCCACGTTTCCCTTTGATTGAATCGATCCCGCGGATCCAGAAGATCAGATCATCCAGCGTATCGTTCATGTTGAAACGTTCCACAGAAAGCGCACACGGAAGCTTCCCCCAGGCCAGTATGGCGATATAGGTCGTATCGAGACGCTCAGCTTTCGGCTTTGAACTTCCAACTCTTCGACCCTTGACCCTCGACTCTTACGTCCTACTTCTAACTTTCAACTTCTAACTTCTGAAGAATTGCGTAATAAAGGAACGATTGCAATGGCTTCAATCTCAACCAATGCATCCTTAGGTAGTCGAGCTGCCTCGACCGTTGAACGCGCGGGGGACGAATCGCCGAAGTACTGAGCATAGACTTCATTTACTCTCGCGAAATCATTCATGTCAGCGAGGAAAATTGTCGTCTTCAGGACGGACTCAAGCCTTGCTCCCCCCGCTTGCAACACTGCACGAAGATTCGCAACGGCCTGATGGGTTTGATCTGCTACCCCCTGGGCCAACTTCCCTTCACTGTCAAGCCCAATCTGACCTGCAGTAAAAACAAGATCACCAAAACGTTTTGCCTGAGAATAAGGCCCAATGGGATCGGGAGCATGGTCTGAATATATCGTCTGAATATCGCTCATATGAGAATGTTGAATTTTGCCCTAATTTCACGGATCAATAGGCTGCAATTGTTCCCCATTGCTCAGCACAGGAACCGGACGGAAGCGTGCTTCAAGAATACGAGTCTCGATCATACCGAGATCAAGTCTTTTCTCTTTCCCTTGTTCCGCTTCCGAAAGAATCGGCAGTTCACCGCTCGTGCCCATTGTCAACGGATTCGTTTCTATCAGAAGATCGTCTGGCCGAACTGATCGATCGATTGTGTCCGCACCATAGCTGAGAGCAACGTAGGAGGTCTCCGGGTCACCCATGCCAGGTGAAACAACGATATGAGGTATGTTATCAAGGAAAAGGCGTGCGATTGTTATGCCCTTGAGTGTTGTTGAGGCCGTAGGAGCTGTCAGAAAGCGAGCATCGGAATCGTACCATTCCATTGGTGTAAAGCTCAGGAACCCTTCTGTCTTCTGCTGAAGAGAACGGATCATGTCGAGATGAGCCACATAGAAGTCAGGATTCCACGCTGAATGATAGACCATTCCAGCATCAGTCCTGATCCCAGCTTCATGCGCTCTCTGATGCATTGCAAGCCACCTCTCCGGACTGATTGAATCGGGCGCATGCCTTGCTCTCCATTCATCATTGAAGAGCAGCCCGTCACGACCAGATATCTGAATGGGAATAGCGTCTCGCAACTCGCTTAAGAGATCGGGGATACCTTTGTTTGCCCCTTCTGCCGCCCTGGCTATGAAGCTGCTCGTAAGTGAAAGAGTGACAGGGATCGAGGCTGAACTGAACGCAACAAATCTTTCCCTCCATCCTTCCCAGGTATCTCCCGCTCCCCACTCAATCTTGAGAAGCAACTCAACCGTATCTTCGGGCGCAATGGTCTCAGCTTCCGAGATAAAAAGCTCGGGATGCTCCCCTCGATACCTATATGTCTCAATCGCTCGGAAATGGGCGTCCAACCCATATCGACGCTCTCGCATAATGCGTCCAAGCTTTGAAAGCACATTCAGATCGTTGACTTCGAACAACCGACGACAGTCGTCCGGACTGATACGTTCCCCCCGTTCGACAAACCGACGAACTCTATGAAGCAACTTCTCCATGGCAGTCAATAAAAATAGATAAGGTAGGAGATAGGATACAGAATATTGGGACAGTTTCTCCGCTTCGTGCCCCTTGATTCTCTTTGGCTATATTCTATACTATGACTCAAATACGTAGTATAGTTGTTGAAAATAGATCATGATGATACCAAGATCTTTTTTGGACTACTTCATGAGCCTGGATGAAGCACAACGCAGGGCGATAGTCAACGATTGGCTTACTACACTTTTGCCGGGTTATCAACTTGGCAACCCTGGAAAACATTGTCTGATTCAGCCGCTTATTAGAATATAGCCTTCTCTTTTTGAACCTTTCATTCCGAATTTTGAGTTTGCCTGTCACCCCACTTCTTGCTCAAACGGACATCCAGCCTGAGTCGATTGAAAATTTTCTGAAGGACGAAGTTAATCAAATCATCAAAGGTCTTCTGCCCACCGTAGAATCCTGGCATTGCAGGAATTATTGCAACGCCATGCTCTGCAAGGGTCGTAAGGTTGCGAAGATGGATCGCCGAAAGTGGTGTCTCACGTGGAACCAGGATCAGATCTTTGCGTTCTTTGAGAGTCACTCCGGCAGCATGGTGCATAAGATTCTGCTCAACCCCGTGCGCGATACTGGCAACGGTACTCATAGAACAGGGGAGGATTACCATTTGCTCTGCGCAGTTTGAACCACTTGCAAAAGGTGCATCGTAGTTATTAGGCTCCCACACAACAACCTGCTCACCCTCCTCTTTGCTCATACCCGGTAGTTGCCAGAGGCCTGATTCCGGGGCTTCCATATCAAGTTCTTGGCGAAAGACTACTCGAGCAGATGGAGAGAGAACAACATCGATACACTCATAAAAACGAGGAAGCAGTTCAAGAAGACGAACAGCATATACCGCACCACTCCCACCGGAGATACCGATTGTGATCGATCGTCGTCGCTCGGACTGTTGATGTACCATACTCATTCAACCACTCCAACATAAATCCATGCTACTCCTGCCATCAAAGGTCGGACAGTCAGCTTTACAAATCCGACTTCCTCCATAAGTTTAACAAACGCATCACCGCTGGGGAACTCGGCAGCCGATTCATCCAGATAACTGTATGCCTCCTGATTTCCGCTGATGATCCCTCCAATGAACGGCATTAACGTCTTTGAGTAAAGTCGAAACAGACTTCCCCAGAGACCGGAAGGCCGACCAAACTCAAGAACGGCAACCCGCCCTCCAGATTTGACAACACGCTTCATTTCCCGCAGAGCAGCAGATGGATCCTCGACATTGCGAACCCCAAAAGAGATTGAGGCTATATCAAACGAGTTGCTCGCAAAACGAAGATCGAGCGCATCACCCGTCTCAAAGCGAAGGTTGGGAAGGCTGTTCTTGGTACGTTGACGCGCACGGGAAATCATGGCAGATGAAAAATCAACGCCTATCACCTCCCCATTTTTCTTAACCTTACGAGCAAAGAGGGCAGCAATATCACCTGTTCCGGTTGCAATATCAAGGACTCGATTCCCTGATACCGGTTCGGCCATCTTGACAAATCGCCTCTTCCAAAAGCGATGTAAGCCGACCGAAAGAACATCATTTCCAAGATCATAGGTCTCAGAGATGTCACTGAACATCAAACGTACTTGTTCGCTCAAAACAACTAAAAAGTAATCCGTCGTGGCAAATGAAAAAATCAAAGGGTCATGACTAGATTAAACTACTACCAGCTGAAGCTGGTAGATTTGATATCGTCTAAAGACGACTTAAGACCCATCATGGATTTGAAAGTTTTCATCTCGTCGTTATGAATTTTTATATCATACTTCGCGTGAGAACCCTTACGATCCTGAAGGAATTCATCAGGACGTTCCATAGTCCGACATCTTACAAACGTACTAAAGTTGCCGCCTAAAGGCGTGGGATTTCACCCATCCTAATAACTGGAAATTAATATACACCCGGCCCCTGTGCAAAATGGGTGGTATAATCCACCCGTAAATGACGATAGCCGCAAAACATCAGGGTGTCATAGATACCATAATAGCGGTCAGTATAAACCGAGCTGCCGCGACGTACTTTCTTAATGGTCAGCTCTAAGATCGTTTCGGCTTTGACATGGAGTAGCGCTTCAACGAAGACTTGCCCCTTGCGTTCCAGAGTGCCAAATACCGGCATTTTATGGGCAGCACCCGGCTCCGTTTACCTTTACGAGGCCCCCGAAATAGGCTTCATCTACCTGGATTTCACCCGATAGGTATTGATCTTGCTTCCAACTGTAGGCCATGATCGATAAGCGTAATGTGGTAATCGCTTTGTATGCTGTGTTATACGGTAGGGCTAGTTGTCCTGCGATCTTGCGTGTGGACAGTTCCAGTTCAAACAACTTAATGATACGCAGCCATTGACCACAAGAGAGCCGGAGGCGAGAGAGCCAACGGCCGGTAAAGTCATGGAATGTTTTGCGAGAACGGGCGCATTTACGGCGGCCATCGCTGAGACGATAGTGTTTAGGGTTTTTACAGATCGGGCAAAAACGCTGATGGTTTTTAAAGCAAAATCCCAACACGTATTTACGGGCCGCTGATTCATTCTTAGTTATGGTCTCATAATCATATAGGTTCATGAACCAAATCTAATCCTGGTCCAGAACTTGCGCAATCACCAAAATCAAATCCTTGTATAACAGCACAGGGTGGACATCCGAAGCCCGCCCTGTATCTCCCTGTATATCAATGACTATATAATACTATATTCGTCTTTCCAAAAGCATCACCTCATGACCACAATCGCTTCAATTCTACGATCTGTCCCTGAGCGAACAACAACCCTATAGAAACCGCTTGGCAAATTACCTATGTTAAAAGTCTTCATCTGATCACCTGGCTCCACCATCCCAAAGTCAACACTCTCCGCTACAATACCACGAGCGTCAACTATGTTGACCACAATCTGCGCTCGATTCTCCAATGTAAACCGAAGCTCAAGGTTTTCTGTAACCGGATTTGGTGAGAGATTGAGTTCCAACATTGCACGTCGTTCGACATCATCAACACCTACAAATTGACCAATCCGCCACGCATAGATTCTGCCATTGCGAACGACCCCGGAACACGTATCGGTTAGAACATGAATGATATAATACGCTCCGAATTCATCCTGAATGAAGATCGACTTCTGTCCGTATCCCACTTGTGGGGAACCGCGGTCATTCGGGAAACCATCCCCGATTTCGACCGGCGGATAGGATGGATCGTTCTCCTGTTCGCTGACCCAGGTCTTGCCACCATCCTCTGTCTTCCAGATCTCACCCTGGCGATGAACCAGAAAACCGACATTATGGGCTGGCCATATCCATTCGGTCATCAACTCCGCATTGGTGTTAACTGGAGGCCCCTGACCGGGTTTTAACCACTCGCTTACGCCAGTAGCGTTAGTAAGAACATCCAGATTGTTCCCCCCAAAATTAAATGGGTCTGCACGGAGCACCCGATACTCAAATCCAGTCCAGTCCAGATTAACGATAAATCTCGGATTCATTGATGTTGTGAATGTCCAAGAGTCCCCCCCATCACTTGTATGCTTAATTTTTACATTGATCTTCGATCCATGAGCCACAACTCCCGATTGCAACGACTCGAATGCGACTCCCCAAATGGCATCGTAATCAGAGTTTCTCGGATCACTAACCCGGGTATCGGCTGTTGCACTGAATATCTGCGACCAGGTCACCCCAGCATCAGTAGTCTTCAGTACTGCTCTTCTTCCCCAAAGCCATCCGTGCATACCATCTTCCAGCCACTTGATCTCTAACAAGGGGGCACGATAGTAGTTTCCCCGCAGCCTGTTC
The DNA here is from genome assembly GCA_021296135.1 of Chlorobiota bacterium. GTDB lineage: Bacteria > Bacteroidota > Ignavibacteria > OLB7 > OLB7 > JAGWAZ01. The sequence continues at coordinate 8,812 of JAGWAZ010000053.1, forward strand.
CCATCATCTTCAATTACGTCAATGCCCGTCACGGAAGAGGGTTTGAGAAGATTCCAGCTTGCACCGTCGTCAGTGCTACGCAGGACGCCGTACCGCAGAGTTCCCCCATCATCGTAGATCACTAATCCCACCACAGTTCCCCGGGATGGTATTGAGAGATATATTATCGATGTCACCTCGGAAGGAATCTGATCTCCGGGAGTAAGTGCCTGTTTATAATTTACCGATTGATTGGGAGAATCAAAAGTCCATTCCTCGATAGAACCATCCCGCTTCCCAAGATAGATCTTTGCCGGTACAAAAGTCTCCTGAACACCATTCTGAGCAGTAAAAGCAGGTGGAATGAAGAATGGAACATTCCCTCGAGATTCAATACCACACTGAGCTTGCACGCGTCCGACGCTGAACAAGAGCAAGAAAGTTGACACTGTCAGAAGTAATGAATGATTGATTCGTTTCATAGCATTTATCATCAGGTTATCGAAATGAAGAATTTAGAACTGGAAATGAAGAATGTTGTCTTCTTGTAGAACTGTATGTCACATAGACTGCAAGATACGTTACACAAAGACCATATCCAACTTCTATTCTCATTCCTCCATCCACATCTCAAAAAAAGCCTGCTTAGCGGCATGATTGATAGACCGCTAAACAGGCTGGAATGTTACACCTTCGGTTGAAAAAGATGTCGAGGCAGAGAACTGCCTGCCTCTCACGAAAGGAAAGATTAATACATATCGCCCATACCACCGCCATGAGCATGTGGCATTGGAGGCTCATCTTCCTTGATCTCCGTGACCGTTGACTCAGTCGTAATCAACAGGCTAGCGACTGAGGCGGCGTTCTCAAGAGCTACGCGCGAGACTTTGGTGGGATCAATAACACCGGCCTCGAACATGTTTGCATACTCGTCATTGTATGCATTGAAACCAAAGTCATTGCTCCCTTCCTTCACTTTCGCAACGATAACCGAGCCCTCAAGGCCAGCATTCTCAACGATCTGACGAATCGGCTCCTCAACAGAACGAGCGACGATACCGATACCAATGTTCTGATCATCATTCTCTCCATTCAGACCATCAAGGCTGCCCAGTACGCGGAGGTAGGCAACGCCGCCACCCGGCACTATGCCCTCTTCGACAGCAGCACGGGTTGCATGCAGCGCATCCTCAACGCGTGCCTTCTTCTCCTTCATCTCTACCTCAGTAGCAGCACCGATTTTCAATACTGCAACGCCACCTGATAGCTTTGCCAGGCGCTCCTGCAGCTTCTCACGATCGTAATCGCTCGTAGTCTTCTCTATCTGCGTCTTGATCTCACCGATGCGACGCTTAATGTCATCACTTGAACCGGCTCCCTCGACAACTGTCGTGTTATCCTTGTCAATCACAACACGCTTTGCCGTGCCGAGATACTCAACGGAGGCAGCATCCAGCTTGTAGCCTTTCTCTTCGCTGATAACAGTTCCTCCGGTCAGAACGGCAATGTCTTCGAGCATCGCCTTGCGACGATCACCAAAGCCGGGTGCCTTCACAGCGACAACCTTCAACGTACCGCGCAGCTTGTTGACAACAAGTGTTGCCAATGCCTCACCCTCTACATCTTCAGCGATAATAAGAATCGGACGCCCGGCCTGTGCTACCTTCTCAAGAATTGGGAGTAGATCCTTCATTGCGCTGATCTTCTTGTCATGAATCAGGATGAAAGGATCTTCCATCTCTGCTTCCATCGAATCAGGATTGGTGACAAAGTATGGTGAGAGATAACCACGATCGAACTGCATCCCCTCAACAACATCCATCATTGTCTCAGTCCCCTTCGCTTCCTCAACGGTAATCACACCATCTTTACCAACCTTTTCCATTGCTTCGGCTATTAAACGCCCAATTTCGTCGTCATTGTTTGCCGAGATCGCGCCTACCTGTGCAATCTCTTTTTCACCCTCAACCTCACGGGAAATGCCCTTGAGACCCTCAACAATTGTCGAGACAGCAAGATCGATACCGCGCTTCAGATCCATTGGATTTGCGCCAGAGGTTACGTTCTTCAACCCCTCACGGATCATTGCCTGAGCAAGGACCGTAGCGGTGGTGGTGCCGTCGCCTGCAACGTCGCTTGTCTTCGAGGCAACCTCACGGACCATCTGGGCCCCCATGTTTTCGATTGCATCCTCAAGCTCAATCTCCTTTGCAACGGTCACACCATCTTTTGTTACTGTCGGTGCGCCGAACTTTTTATCAATCACAACGTTACGACCTTTCGGGCCAAGGGTAACCTTCACGGCGTGGGCCAGTTTGTCGACCCCTCGCTTCAGAGCAGAACGGGCATCTGTGTCAAATTCAATCTGTTTTGCAGCCATGTTATTCTGATACTGTTATTCTGTTGAAAATTCTATTTCTCTATCAAAATCCTTTATTGGCAATGAGCTTTGCCATTTTGTTATGATCATAATTCACTGCTGATCTCTCATAGCTCTTAGCTGACTATCGCAAAGATGTCCGACTCGCGCATAATGAGATAATCTGCTCCCTCAATCTGTATCTCCGTACCGGAGTACTTGCCGTAAAGAACGTTATCGCCAACCTTGACAGCCAAGGGTTGCTTCGATCCATCATCACTGATCTTGCCTTCCCCAACAGCAACAATCTCACCACGCTGTGGCTTCTCTTGCGCTGAATCAGGAATGATGATACCACCTGAAGTCTTCTCTTCCGCAGCCGACGGCTTGACGATCACACGATCATGAAGCGGTGTCAGATTCATAATTCTTCTCCTGAATTAAGTGTATAGTTTGTGGAAAACAACGCTGAAATGCGAAGATTCATAGAGTGTTAGCACTCTTTACTATTGAGTGCTAACAGTGCAAAGATAGCATTGCAGAGGGATTGAAGTCAAGGGTATGAGGAGTAATGATGTGTTAAAGGTGAACGATAAAGCAGATTGCACTCACTCCATTGTAGGAGGCGATACATCTCTGACCATTGGTCATTTTAAAATCGGGGGGGGAAATGCTTGATTCTCTCTCGCTTCAATTTTCACTTTTTCATTCCTTCCGCCCAGAACTCAAAGCTTCTCTCAACGTAACGGCAGTACCACATGCCAATACTTCTGACATCCCTTGCATGACTGCACTGGTTGTATAACGAAATATTGACAATGGCATCCGCCTGCATTCCTTGGGCAGATTCAACCATTCGTTCTGTTGCCCGATCACGTGATTCCATCAGCATCTCCGAGTATCCGGATATCTCCCTACCAACCAGACGCTTGAATCCGGCCATGATGTCTTTACCGACATGCTTTGCCTGTACGGTATTGCTGTAGACAACGCATAGAACCCCACTTGCCTCTTCCCCTGGAATACAATCAGTTGTTGTGACGATCATGCTTCTCTTCCCCTCCTTCGGTGAACAGGCTCTGAGGCTGCGTTTCGACCCACAACCCCTGACTCTTTCGCTCTCGAATTCCCACTCTACAAACTCCAACAACATAAACTCAAGATACAAACATCCTGAGAAGCTCTTGCAGATGCTGAATTCTCTCATCTGGCTCGTAGTCGCCAGGTTTCGGCTTGAATCGTTCGTAAGGCATAAATTGGGAAGTGTGAATAGCACTCATGCCTTTGCGTTTCGCACCTTGCACATCTGCCAACCAGTTGTCTCCGATATAGACTGTCCTCTCGGGAACTTCATGAAGTTCCTCCAGTACCCTTTCAAAGGGAAGGGCGTGAGGTTTGACGTAGCCGACATCGGCGGAGACCACCACGACATCAAACAGATGGCCTATGCCAAGTTGATCAATCCCTTGGCGAACAAGATCGCCAACCGGGTAGTTCGAAAGGAGGGCAAGTCGGTAGTGCTGATGTAACTCCTCTAATGTTGAAGCCACTTCGTCAGTAAGAAAAAGTCCGTCGAGATAGGTCCTGTAGCGCGTTTGCACCAGTAACTCAACGTGTTCTTCGCTTGGTGTCAACTCGTACAATTCCCGAATTATCTCTGCACACATTTCCGGTAGATGGTTCTCACGATAACCGTTTGAGAATGGGCGAACTATCTGCCGGTCACGAATCTCCTTTAATTTGGCCCTATCACATGAACCGAAGTTCTGCTCGAGAACTCGAAGAAGCTCATCGTTTTGAAATTGGAACTGTTTTGGACCGAACTCGACAATGGTGTTCCCGAAGTCAAAGATAAGAGCAGTGGTTTGAGATGCGAGTTGTGAGCCTTCAGTCATGGAGTAATTCTGGATTACTGGATTTATGCTGAATGAGTCGATCTGCAATAGTAAATCAGTGGCCGTGTGAAGATAGCAATAGTGCCTATAAAAGTAGTGTAGTATAGAGAAAGGCTGGTTCATTGAAGACGGAACCAGCCTTCGTATAACTACCTGAAGTTTTCGGATCTACTTCGGTCAACTCTCATGAGACTCCAGGATCGTTTTCCAGCGGAGAACAGGTCGGTCTGCTCTGTGTTGCTTCCTCGCTTGTCGATTTGGTATCAAGATCTATCAATCCATCATCTACTTTCTCCTGATAGACCTCTTTAGCGTCAGTCTCCTGCTGCTGTCGCATGGACTTCAACATCTCCTCGACTTGCCGACGGTATTGATTATGCATACGATAAATCTGTTCGGCCCGCTCCTCTGCCGACTTAGTCCTGTCAACAGCTATCCGCCCCACTAAAGCGTTCAGACTGTCTGTCAACTCAAGCAAGACCGACCCGAAATCATAGAAGGCTTCGGACTCTTCCTCAACATCAATGAGAGGAGAGGTAAACGTTGTATCAGCATCATTGCTGATAATAATCTGGCCATGTTTTGAGGTAAACGTAATAATCACGTTTGCCATAAAGAGCTTCGCAGCCTCATCTTCCCAAATCTGATTATCATAGCTTTCTTCATTATGTGATGGCACAGAAAGGCCTGCTCGGTTTTTATGTACAACAGAAGGAGCTTTCCTCCTTGATGAGGCTATGAGGGATACAAGCTTGGGATTCTTCCGAACAACACTGACTCCATCGGGATTCACAACAACGAAGTCGGGAAAACTTCCAATCCGTTCAAAAACCACCACCTGTCTTCGATCCCCTGGTGGCCCTTCCGTTAATGCCTTGGCATTGATAAGGATATATTGCTGTTGGCTGCCTACCATCAATTCACTTCGCATTCGATCCATCTCAGCATCAAGGCGACTGCCAACTCGCTGTTGTGTGAGTTCACATTCCTGACGAGCCTTCAGCAATTGCTCCCTTGCAGAAAAGGAGAGTGATAAGGCGTCCATTTGTGTAACTACGTTCTCGCGGAGGTCGGCCAGGTCATGCCGGACAGCATAGCTTCGGGCATCTTTACGAAGGACTGCTGTCCGCAAAAGCCCTGAAAGAGAATCGAGCGCAAGCAATCGTTGAGGTTCCAAAGATCGAAGTTGAGCATCCACTTCCTTGATTGTCCGCTCGTCGGAGCCATCCTTTTCGGCAAAGACGATAAAACTGGTGCGCTCCTGATTAATTGGTAATATCCCATCAAGGGCAAAACCAACGAGATCACGTGAGGATATAGGCGGAACTATCAACGCGCTGTTATCAGGCACAAAGGTAGTGGGCCGGACCGAGTAGGCTGGTTCATGCATGACCTCGGCGATCGGCTGGGACTCTATCGGGGGGGAGTCATCACTTCGACTGAACGGTTGCGTTACAAGGACGGCCCCAACAATCAGTGCTCCTACAGTCCCGGCACCCCCCCAGGGCGAACGAATCGCGTTCTGGAAAAGACTTCCTCCCCCTCGTTGCTCAGCCATCGACGCGATCGCCGTCCCAGTCAATTTGGTCGAGGTGGTCGATACTTCCGACTGTCCGGCAGCAGTGATCGAGAGTTTTCCGACCGAACTGGCATCCTGTAACCAGGTACGAGCTTCGGCTGAGCGCTCAAGTAAACGTTCCGCCTCGGCATATTCCGAACCAGTTAACTCGCCATCAAGGTAGGCAGAGAGAAGCGCTTTATGTTTCTCAGTAAGTAGAACGCCCATCTTTTTGCAATACGTTAATAATCTTCAATAGACTACCCTTCCTCCATAAACGGTAGTAATTCTTCACGGAGTTTATCGCGTGCGCGAGAGAGACGGGACTTGATTGTGCCGATCTCTACATGAAAGATCGTGGCAAGTTCTTTATAAGTCAGTTCTTCAATCTCTCGCAAATGCAGAAGCATACTTGTTTGTTCGGGCAAACGTCGCATTGCTGCACGAACAGCCTCAATTCGTTCTTCCTGCTCCAGTCGATGACCGTTTCCAGCAGTCAATTCTTTAGAGCCTACCTTATCAAACCAAACATCAAATGAGAAGAATTTCCGAATCTTCGACTTGCGAAGCTCATCTCGACATCGATTGACCGTAACGGTGTAAAGATAGGTTGAGAAGGAGGCCTCACCACGAAACCTCTCAAGAGAACGGTAGACCTTGACGAAAATCTCTTGCACAATATCTTCCAGATCTTCCCGGGCACCAAGCGTTGAAGCCACCAATCGCAAGGCCTTATCCCGATATCGTTCCACCAGCTCATCGAAACCGAGTCGATTGCCGGCCCGGACCTCATCAACCAGAGCAACATCGTCTAACGACCGCATGTGCGCACGATCAACCCCCAGTACCTGGGCTGGAACTGACTTTTTGATACGCGGCTCAGCCCGATACGCTCTGGCTTCCGACGATATTGCAGTACTGCCGGGAATGGCGATCATACCGTTAGATGAACAATACCTGAGTTATTCAGACTGGTGTAGACGGACGATTGAGCAATTTGTTCCAGGAAATCAATTCGGAACTAATCCGCACCGGAGGATGCGAATTTACCATCGACAAGGGCTTCTCAGCTAAAAAAACTGGGTGCTGTCTTGTTTTTGATTCTTTCATTTTCCCCTTCACCCTTCTTCCAATACGACATAAGCCATTGCCATATTGTCCGTATGACTGAGTGAGATGTGACAGATCAAATGACCATACCGTTCAGCCATTCCTCCGGAAAGATGAAGCACAGGACGGCCAGATGGCTCTTTACCGACGTAGACTTCCCGCCAACGGAATCCCAAACGGATACCTGTTCCGATTGCTTTGGCAAACGCCTCTTTTGCTGCAAATCTGGCCGCATAACGCTCAGCGGAACGTCCAGGTATCCAGCGACAATAGATGATCTCTTCAGGTGTAAAGACCTTCTGCTCGAACCGCTCACCATAACGCTCGAGCGTCTTGGCTATACGTTTCACATCAACGTTGTCAACGCCAACTCCGACGATCATTCTTCCGCTCCTCTCTTCGCTCGGTCGCCAAGCACAATTCGGAGCAGTTCCTTGATGTCATGCAGGACAAAATCAGCCTTGATCTCCTGATCGCCGAACGTATCTCCATAAGCTGCAAAGGCAGTCTTCATACCAATAGCCGATGCTCCAACCATATCCCGTTCTACCCAATCTCCTACCATAATTGCCTGTTCAGGCTTTACGCCGAGCAGATCAAGCACATGACGAAACGGAAGCGGATCCGGTTTACGACGCCCCGTATCGTCGAAGGTTACGACATGGTCAAATATGTGATGGAAGCCGATGTAACTCAGACGCAACCATGCCTCACGGATAGGTGCATCGCTCAAGACGGCAAGTTTTACTCCGTTCTTGACCAGTTCCATCAATGTTGCCGAGACGTGAGGAAAGGGCTTCAGTGCTGCTTCGCGAGCGCGACGATAAGCCACAACGCCGGAAGCAAGAACTTTGTGATCGACATCCCCGAGCACATCAATCAACAAACGATCAAAGACCTTCTGATATTCAATCCCCTCCTCGTCGTAGATACGATTGATATGGCCTTTCACATGCTCAAAGTCCATATCCAGACCAGCATCAATCATGGCGTCAACCGCTGCGTCAATAGCCTGGCGTTTCATCGCCATGAAATCGACCAGCGTATTGTCGAGATCGAACACAACCGCATGAATCATCAAGGTAGATAGAAGATGATAGTTAGGAGACATAGTAATTATGATAATGATAGTTAGGAAATATATATTATTATGATCGTCATCAGATAGTAGTTTGCAGAATCGAATTCGCCCTCCTCCATGCTTACGGTTCACAGAAGTGTTGATTCGTCAATAGAGGCTCACTCTTCCTTCCGTTTTCTCATACAATTCGCACGTAGACAACCAGATAGAGATCCCATGTCCTTCCACCGGCTTTGGGCTAACACCACGTCCGGACGAAATATACAAGTTCACCCGTTCTTATCTTGGAAGAGAACCATGCGCAGCCACAATCCCTGAAAGTTCTGAAGAGTTCAAGCCACGCTTAACCAACAGTCTTCTCGAGCACCTGAACCTACATTGAGGAAAAGAAATCTGTGGACCACATTGATGAAAGAGATGTGATGCAACAGACCGCAAGGAAGAGGAAATCATGGTGGAGGGATAAGGAATAGTAGAGGTAAATGGTGTTCGGTTGTAATCGCTGAGGGCAAAAGGGTGTAGAGGCGGACAACGTCTGTCAAA
>JAGWAZ010000117.1:0-656 GCA_021296135.1 Chlorobiota bacterium
GTCATATCCTCCAGGTTACCAATCGGGGTCGGCACAACAAACAGACGCCCCTGATCCATAACAATATCTCCTTGAGAAATTCATCATTGATGTGTTGTGACCATATCACAATGAACGTAATTTGCGCCTTTGGCCCTGAGTAATCCCTGAAGTGCTCCCAATTCTTTAGACAGATATTGAGCCAATATAAGGTGTTTTCAATACACTATTACTATCATCATAGATTTTTCTTTTTTGCTTTTTGTTAGTTAAACAGGAAAATTGTTGATAGCTCTCATTCGGACTTTTTCTCTCAAGACTTTGATGCCATCGCTGGTTGTAACCACGAAAATACGTGATGAGTCCTCGCTGCAGTTCCGAACCTGTCTCTGGGAGGTTCAAATAGACGTATCGATATTTAACACTACGCCATAAGCGCTCGATGAAAATATTATCGAAATACCTGGAGCGTCCATCCATGGAGATATCGATTTCCCACTTTCGGAGCAGCGAAGTAAACGCTGTCGAGCTAAACTGGCTTCCCTGGTCGGTCTTAAAGATCTCCGGCCTGCCGTAGGTTATCAAGGCTTCTTCTAGCGCCTCAACACAAAAGCTGCTATCGATACTATTGAATATCCTCCAACTCAACACCTTGCGACTATACCAGTCGATCACAG
>JAGWAZ010000117.1:990-4447 GCA_021296135.1 Chlorobiota bacterium
TTTCCTACCAGAGACAGCACACCTAGCAGCAAACACCAACCTGACAATCCTGAGACTCGAACCCGTTCCGAAGTTCAAACCGATCTTCCTATTTTCTCCTGAAATGTATGTTTGCCACAAGCTTTGAGTTCCGTCACCAATATGACTGTACATCTGTTCGTTCGCGCTCTTCTTTGTCTGAGTATTTTTCCCTCTTCGTTTTCCACGCTTTATGGTTGGCAACAGCGCGTCCACTATCGCATGTGGATCGATCTTGACGTGTCGACACATTCCTATGACGGCAGGCAGCAACTCCTCTACACCAACAACTCTCCTGACACACTTCACGAAGTATACTACCACCTCTTTTACAACGCTTTCAAACCTGAAAGCAGAATGGATAGACGAGACAAGTCGTTTCAGGGGGGGTGGAAAGAGATTGATGCTCTCCAAGAGGAGGAACAAGGGGATGTCAGCCTTATGACGTTGGAACAGGATGGGCAGAGACTTGAATGGAGCATGGACGAGACTCTCCTGCACGTGAGATTAGCACGGCCTCTCCTCCCCAACGACTCGACGCGTCTCGAGATGACCTGGAGGACCGTGATTCCAAGGTTAAAACGACGTGGCGGATGGGGAAGCCACGAAGGCGTAGAGTTTTCAATGTCACAATGGTATCCGAAGCTGGCGGAATATGATAAACATGGGTGGCATCCTGACGAATATGTTGAACGTGAGTTCTATGGTGTGTTCGGTACATTCGATGTTGAGATTACTCTCCCGGCCGGTTACGTCGTCGGAGGTACAGGGGTGGTGAGAAATCCCGAGGAGGTTAGATGTGGATATGAGTTCAAGGGACGAGACACTCTCCTGATGGAACCGGCCTGTGGTGATGGATTGAAGACCTGGAAGTTCCATGCTGAGAACGTTCACGATTTTGCGTGGGTGGCAGACCGTGAGTATATCCACCTGATCACGCACATGGATGAGATCCCGATTCACATCCTGGTAAAGCGATCATTCTACAAACGGGTTCGATCCTGGCGCCATGCGGCCAAGTGGACGCGAGAGATACTTCAATACTTCAACAAACGCTTCGGAAGATATGCCTGGCCGCAGTTTACGGTTGCCCACGCTGGTGATGGAGGAATGGAATATCCTATGCTCATAATGATAACGGGATATCGTAGATTTAGCTCCCTTTACAGAGTGATTGCCCATGAATTGGGCCATCAGTGGTACTATGGCATGATGGCGAACAATGAGACGCAACAGGCTTGGCTCGATGAGGGCCTCACCCAATATCTGACCGATGAGGCTGACAGGAATCTGAACGGACAACCGGCAAGAAATGATTCGTGGCTTCGTAGCATTGTCTATCCATGGGATCGTTTGCGCTGGCGGGATATCTATCTATACTACCAGCAAGCGATCGTGGGATACGACGAAGCTCTCGATACCTATCACGATAGGTTCCGCGAAGCGACCACCGCAAGTCTTGTCTACAGCAAAGGAGAGGCAGTTGTTAGACAACTCCAGTATATGTTGGGCGACTCTCTTTTCGATGCAGGGATGCGACAGTACTACGATGAGTGGCGATTTCGTCATCCTGATCAACGCGACTTCGAGAGATCGATGGAAAAGGCAAGCGGAATGCGTCTCGATTGGTTCTTTAATCAATGGATCAATTCCGACAAAGCGTGCGACTACGCTTTTGATGCTCTGACCTGCAAACGGAAACCTGATGGGACATGGGAAACAACTGTAGAGTTGTCGAACCAGGATGAGATTGTCATGCCGCTTGATATTCATCTTACGTTCGATGACGGCTCAACTGCAACAGCCACAATACCGGTTGAGAACTGGCACAAACCAGGCGTTGACCATCATCTTCCTCGCTGGTTCTGGACCGACCGGGAATACATTGCCACCTTTGAGACACCAAAACAGGTTGTACGAGGAGTGATCGATACATCCCTGACACTGCTCGATCTGGATCGTACGAACAACACTGCCTCAACAGGTCTGCTCTCTAACCTGTTCCCCCCTTCCCACACGGCCTTCTGGCGAAGATGGGATGTACGCCGCCCTCTCGATAAATACTCAATTCGTTTACGTCCGACGCTCTGGTATTCAGAGGCAGATGGTCCGCAGATTGGATTTCTTGCCGATGGAGGCTATGCATTTGATCGATACAACACCGAGGCGGGCCTCTATTTCAACACAAAATCCAAACGCGTTGACTACAAAATCGGGTATGAGACACCGGTCTCATTTCTCGGTCGACTGGGACGCATTGCATTGCTCGGCACAAACAGTGATGGAGTTCAGATATGGCGAACCGGACTTTCGAAGGAAATCCGCCCATACTTCTATCAAGTTAACAGCAGGCATGAAGTTCGTCTCTTTGCGGAGCATTCTCGACTGATTGGTGAGAACTATCCAAACCTGATGGCTCGGTGGGACTCGGGCGACTATAATCGTATTGGCCTTGGTTACTCCCTTTTTGCCGGTAATCGTCGAAAGGGAGGATCGGTCACCTTTGACTTTAGCAGCACGTTTGCAAGCAGAACAGAATATGCCGAATGGCGACTCAAGGGATTAGGCCATTCAAGGATCTTTGGCATGAAGATTCAAGGGGATGTATTTATTGGCACTTCGGTTGGTGATCTTCCAGCACAGAATCTGTTCAATGGTGCGGGATCATCCTCGCGAACGATGCACGACAATCTTATTCATCGACTTGGAATGAACGCGGAACCGGAATTCGGTGAAAGAAATCATCTTTTGCTGCCGACTGAAGGTTTTATGATTGCGTTGACCGAGGCGCCAGATTCAATCAGATTTGGCAAGCATATAGCCAATGCCCGCCTCGAACTTGGGCTACCTGAACTTCAATCCCTTGTGGATGTATGGCCTTTGCGTCACATTGACGTGAGTCTCTATGCCTCCGGTGGATGGGTCTTCCCTGAAACGATCACGTTCGACCAATTCAGTGACTATAGCGTTGAGACGGGCGGGATTGTCGCGGTAGATCTTCTTGACCTGTTTCTCTCACGAACAGAACGAGACCTGCTTGACACCCCTGATCCAGTCATCCTTGCACTTTACATGCCCATCTGGGCAAGCTCACCACTACTTGATGAAACTGGCGTGACTTGGAGATGGGGCATCAGCATTTCGCAGTAGTCGGTAGTGAGGGGAAGAATTAGAAGGTGGAAGGTAAAGGATACTATCACAATATATCTCCTGACTCTTCGGCTCTCGACCCCTGACTTTTACTTTCGCCCGCAGCTTTCGGCTTTGAACTCCCGACTCTTAGTGGTCTTTCAAAAAAGAGTCTTTTCAAGAGTATGAAGATGTGGTATGTTAACGTCTGTCCACAATCGAAAAGGAGGTTAGCGATGAAACGCAACAGCCGATATGATGTTCACCTCAGCCTGGCCGAGCGGGAAGCCTTAGAACATTTTGTCTCAAA
>JAGWAZ010000054.1 GCA_021296135.1 Chlorobiota bacterium
CTCTTCAGCCTTCAGGCCGATTTTCCGTTGCCTTATGACTCCTCCAGCAACCGTTGCACTTCAGAGTTGAATTCGGGACAATTTGTACAAATTGTTGTTAAAAAACTTTAGAAATAGACCCTTAATCTAGTCATGACCCTAGATGAAAAAGATATCTTCTGTGAAAGATTAGGGACTGACGAATGTTTCAAAAGTTACTGGTGAGATGGACAATGAGCACGGCGTTGCAGTTTACGAACGATAGTCCCGGCAGCCCGGCCGGTTCGCGCTCAGTCTAATTGAATGAACGGCTGTTTCAACCTCTCGATTGCCACCAAGTGGTCCTTATCGATAATTTTGGATCGAATCTTGTTACATGCCCTGAGAGGCGGAGGATAGATTAAGGAGCGCACTATTCCTGGCCCATTTCTCTGCAGTTATCCTACATCAGATCCATTGCCCGGAGAGCACCATAAGGCTTGTCGTGTAGGTCGCTATTCACGAATCGTAGGGTAAAGGGAACACTCCTCAATAACGAGCGTCAATTCTTGAGGTGGAGTTCCGACGGGAAAAACCGTATATTCGCTCCGACTACGTCAGTACATCAGCCTATTGGACATCATTTATGGCACGACAGAATAGGAACATAGCAAGACGCCAAACACGCGCAGCTCGCGAGCGGAGCGGTCGTCGTTCTTCGAGACGCAAAGAGAAGCCACCCGTTTCATGGGATATTCCGTGGGGCAAACAGAACCTGATCGGTATCGGTATCGGTATCGTTGTGATAACTATCGGATATATGCTGATGAACACCGCAGTTGCCGACGAGCCGCTTACGGACAAGTCTATCTGGAACAATGCATCTGCAACAACAATTGCCCCGATCCTACTGACCCTTGGCTACTGCGTGATTATTCCATTTGCCATTTTCTGGCGGAAGAGAGGGGAGGAAGAAGTTAGAAGTGTGAAATCAGAAGTGTGAAGTTAACAAGGGCAGTAGTTCCTTTCGCATTATGATGGTCAGTTCTTCGACTCTCAACTCCCGAATTATACTTTGAGCCCTCAGCTATCAGCTTTGAACTCTCGACTCTTGACTCCTTGACCCTCGACTCCCGAATCATACTTTGAGCCCTCAGCTATCGGCTTTGAACTCTTGACCCTTGACTCCTCAACTCCCGACCCTTGACCCTCGAATCTTCCTGTAACGTCTTTTTCTCAGCAGTGTTCTCGCTAAAAGAATTTGCTATCTTAGCTCTCCGTTGAAGAGGGCTACCCCTGATAATCCAAACACAAAGGTTGATCTTCACGATAATAACCATAAAGTACTTTTGAGAAAAGGACTATGAATCTCCACGAGCATCAAGCGAAGGAACTGCTCGGCAGCCTCGGGGTACCAGTACAAAAAGGGCGGGTTGCGTTCAATGCCGAACAGGCCGTTGAAGCAGCCCATTATGCAATCGAAGATGGTTCTAACCTGTTAATTATCAAGGCGCAAATCCATGCGGGTGGACGAGGGAAAGGCACGATCCACGATCCTGAGACTGATGAACCTATTACATATGGAGAAAAAGGGCTGCGAGGCGTCAAAGTACTGCCGATAGAGGGAGAAGAGAACCCTTTACATAAGGTTTGGGAAATCGCACGGCGCATGATTGGCAACAAGCTGGTGACGGTCCAGACCGGGGCTGAGGGGAAAATTGTCAACCGGATACTGATCGCTGACGGCGTTGATATCGAGAAAGAATTCTATTGCTCGATTCTGCTTGACCGCGCTACGAGTCGAAACATCGTAATGGTCTCAACTGAAGGTGGTGTTGAGATCGAAACAGTTGCCGAAGAGACACCCGAAAAGATTATCAAGGAGAGTGTTGATCCCGATGTCGGTCTGCAGGCCTTTCAGGCACGTCGTCTTGCTTTTGGTCTTGAACTCAGTGGAGCAGCGTTCAAAAGCTTCCTGAGGTTCATCAATGCGCTTTACAATGCCTACCTTGAGCTTGATGCTTCATTGGTGGAGGTCAACCCACTGGTGTTAACGCCTGAAGGCGAAATCATCGCCGTGGACTCCAAGGTCTCGATTGATGATAACGCTCTCTTCCGGCACAACGCTATTGAGGAAATGCGGGATGAGTCCGAGGAAGATCCACTGGAAGTTGAGGCAGGCAAACATGACTTGAATTACATCAAGCTTGACGGGAATGTCGGCTGTATGGTTAACGGTGCCGGTCTTGCAATGGCAACAATGGATATCATAAAACTGGCTGGAGGTGAGCCGGCAAACTTCCTTGATGTTGGTGGTGGTGCAAGCGTAGAGCGTGTTGCAGCTGCCTTCGAGGTAATGATGAACGATCCACACGTCAAGGCCGTCCTTATTAACATCTTCGGCGGTATCGTCCGCTGCGATCGTGTAGCGCATGGCATCATTCAGGCAATGGAGACAGTTGAAGTGAATGTGCCGGTCATCGTCCGACTTCAGGGAACCAATGCCGAAGAAGCACGTGCGATCCTTCAGAACTCGGATCTCGACTTCTCAGTTGCAATGACACTCCAGGAGGCCGCCGATAAAGTAACCGAAGCATTGGCTGATCTTGAGGAAGAGGTTGCCGTTATGAACCTTACAATGGGAGCTGAAGAGATTGTCCTGCCTCTGGAAGAAGAAGACGATGACGAGTTCAACGATGAATTTGACGATCTGGATGACATCGAGGATCTTGACGAGGATCTTGACTTTGATGACGATGACTTCGATTTCGATGACGACCTGGATGATCTTGATGATGACGATTTCGATGACGACCTGGATGATCTTGATGATGACGATTTCGATGATGATATTTAATCGCTTAGCTCTGTAATGAAAACGAAACGGGCGACACTCTTTCTCAGATGTCGCCCGCTTCGTTTTAGAGTTGTCGAGATTTCCTTCTTTTCCTATCGAACCAGTAGAAGTTCCTCTCTCGTCGCAGTCCGACCTTCAACCCTGACAAGACACGTGTAATGTCCTGCCGTAAGGCTTCCCAACCGAAGCGGAATCGATATCTCGCCAACCTCATATCTTCGCATAGGAACTGACATCACGTTTCGTCCTCTTGCATCGTATAGAATAACCTCTACCTCGCCGCTTCTCTCAAGAGTGAAGCTGAGGCGAGCTTCTGTGCTCGTCGGGTTTGGCGCTACCTGAAGGGCTATCATCCTCGAATCCTGATCTTCGGAGACTGCACCGGACCTATCGAACGTCGCCAACGGCTGCAATCCGGACTGTGATTCGTTGAGAATATCTACCGAGAAGGTTTTCTCGTTCCCCAAAGCAAAAATCGTCAGGTATGATGCCGTTGGAACGAGAACCGTGCTCGATGTACCAGTGTAAAGTGGTTCGCTCATGCCTGCACGATACAGTTCAATAGAGAACTCTGCCTCCACTGGCAGCTCTCTGAACTCTGTCGATGACCGGAAGGAGATATTCTCGAACCGGAACGTATCCAAATCGGCTTTGACGACTGCGGTAAGCTTCCCATAGAAATCGGTCGCGTTCACAAAACGAGCCTTTGTCGTACCGATTCCCGGCGATATTGGCTCCATTGGGGAGCGGGTCAGTACAATCGGTGTTGGTCGCAGATCATCGAACTGCGTCAACGCAACCACATACGATGTATCGTTAGCAAAACGATGATTCACCGTCAGAACACTAACAGTCGGGAGCTCTCCTGACGGGACAAACTTGATCTGGAAGCTGTCGGTAACGAGAGGTCCAAAATCCCTGGAGGCATGACGATATCTCAGAGTGTCGGTCACCTTCGCATCGCTTAACCTGGCCTTGTTAAGGTAGATATCCAGAGCCTCTTCCGAACTAAACGGCCTGGGCCGAAGATGAACAACGCGGACATTTGTATAGCTCGACTCCTCAAGATGGATTAACTGATGCTTGGTTACATCAGCATCGAACAACGCATAGACAGTCAGATCA
This sequence comes from Chlorobiota bacterium, assembly GCA_021296135.1. GTDB lineage: Bacteria > Bacteroidota > Ignavibacteria > OLB7 > OLB7 > JAGWAZ01. The sequence goes on from JAGWAZ010000054.1 coordinate 3,941, forward strand.
TTTCTCGTACCAATCACAATCAGAGTAACGTAGGCAGTTCCCGAACCGAGAGGGGCGGTCAACCGGGCGATAGGAGTCTCTCCTCCTTCCTCGGTAATGATCAGAGCTGTTGCTTCAGCATTAACGCTCCGAAAGTCCGTTACATTATCCTGAGCAACTCCGGTAAACGTCGGTACAGGTCCATCCTGTCCAAGGTGGACATCTATCGCGCTGGTAACCGAGGCCGCATGGATAACTCGGAGAAATGTCTTTCCCGGTGCCGGTCCCTGGGATTTGTTCCGCTCAAGAATCTTTAGCTTTGGCGTCGACGAAGAGCCGTAGGCAATCCCCGTATACTCATACCCGCTTTGTACCGTTCCATCGCCCCCTATAAAAGCCGAGCTTACTCCGGCACCTGCATTAGTATACTTGACATTAAAAGAGCCCGCCATTGAAGGAAGATTAGACTGTACTTTTGAAGCATACGCAGATTTTAGATTGGCAATTGTCGCCGTTTCGATGTCAAAGAAATGTACGTCGATACCCTTCAAACCATCCACAAGATTAACAGCTCGGAAATCAAAATTTTGTGCTGATAGAGTCTGATGAAGGCAAAGAAAGATGCAGAGAACACTTCCACTGAACGCTACAGAGAGCGACAATCGGGCTAACATGAAATAGGTGTTCAAAGGTCTCATTGGTTTCCTCTTGTATGATAGAGTTCGGCAAAAACAATCGTTTATGGTGGTAATAAGATAACGGCATTAAGAGAATTAGGCGATCTGATTTTTAGGATTATGTAGATTTGCTGACTTCAACAGTATGCGAACAGAAATATTATACCAATGCAACGCTTCGAGAACGATCAAATTGCACGCCGGTATGAAGAACTTGAGCATCTTGAATCACAAGGTGTTCTGGCATATCCCTATTCCTTCCCTAGAACACACGATGCCAAAGCTGCTAAAGCTGCATATCAGGGCGACGAGACAGAAATCAACGTCGCCGTTGCAGGCCGTATTGTTGCAATCCGCAGAATGGGAAAAGCCAGCTTCTGTCATATCGTTGATGGCTCAGGTCGCGTTCAACTCTATCTTAAAAAGGATCATCTCGAAAATTATGATCATCTGAAACTGCTCGATATCGGAGATATCATCGGTGTTACCGGATATATGTTCAAAACACGAACCGGAGAGATCAGCGTTCATGCCGAATCTTTGGTTCTTCTCGCCAAAGCTTTGATTCCCCTCCCGGTTCCGAAAGAAGAGACCGATGAGGAAGGGAACCGTATAGTACATGACCAGTTTGCCGACAAGGAGTTACGATATCGGCAACGATACATCGATCTCGCCGTAAATACCGAGATACGAGAGGTCTTTCGCAAACGGGCACGTATGATCTCAACAATCCGCAGGTTCCTTGATGAACGTGGATACCTAGAGGTGGAGACTCCGGTACTCCATACGATGTATGGTGGTGCGGCCGCCCGCCCTTTTGCCTCACATATGAACGCGCTCGATATTCCACTCTATCTCCGCATCTCGCTTGAGTTGAACCTTAAACGGCTGATGGTCGGCGGATTCGAGGGAGTTTATGAACTCGGAAAGAACTTCCGAAATGAAGGCCTGGATAAAACCCACAACCCGGAGTTCACCATGCTTGAGCTCTACGTTGCCTGGCAGGACTATAACTGGATGGCAGAACTGGTTGAAGAAATGATTTCCGTAGCGGCTCTTGCTGTGAATGACTCGTTAAAGACGACCCTCGCCAATGGTACCGAGATAAACTTTACCCCTCCATTCCGTCGAGCTACCATGCTTGAGTTGATCGAAGAGCATACCGGAACAAATATCGCCGGGAAATCGGAGGATGGGCTGCGGGAGATCGCAAAGAGGATGGGACTTGAGATCGATTCGACAATGGGCAAGCGGAAAATCATTGATGAGATATTCGGTGAGCGAGTGCAGCCAAAACTGATTCAGCCGGTCTTCGTAATGGATTTTCCGGTAGAAATGGTTCCGCTTGCAAAGCGTCATCGGGAGAACCCGGAACTTGTCGAGGCATGGGAGTTGATTATCGACGGGAAAGAGATCGGCCCGTGCTTCAGTGAGTTGAACGATCCGCGCGATCAACGTACTCGTCTTGAGGAGCAGGCCAAACTTCGGGATGCAGGTGACGACGAGGCAATGCTCGTTGACGAAGACTTTCTTCATGCCCTTGAAGTCGGAATGCCGCCAACCGCAGGACTCGGCATCGGCATCGACAGGCTTGTAATTCTGCTGACCGGACAGGAATCAATCCGGGATGTGATCTTCTTTCCAATGATGAGGCCGCAGGAGGGGTAACATCGTTGCCAGGTTCTTTTTTTGAGATTCCTGCAGGGGCGCACGGCCGTGCCTCCCTACGTAAATTTATCCCCTACCATTTCCCGATAGACCTCCTCTACATTCCGAGCATGAATCCGCGCGTCAAAAACATTACGCGCCCGTTCCGCACCTTCTTTCTTCAGGGAAGTATAGAGCAGAGTATCGTCGAGAAGGGACTCAATTGCGTCGGCAAGAGCCAATGGATTTTTCTCGGGAACAAGCAGACCGCTCTCGGAAGTAATCGCTTCACGAACCCCTGGAATATCCGAGGCGATTGGGACGGCACCGCAGGCCATCCCTTCAAAGATTACACGCCCCATCCCCTCACTATGTGAGGGAAGCAGGAGTATGTCTGCTGCTGCCATCCATTCCTCTACGTTGCGCTGATGTTCCTTCAAGATAATGTTGTTGCCTATCTCATCCTCTGCAATCATATCCTGAAGCTCATGAAGCATCGATGCCCGTACAGGAGTTCCCATCATCACCAAAAACGGCATTGCGTTGCGCTGACGTCGTTGACTAAGAAGACGCATTGCTTCAACAAGTTCAAAAATCCCTTTCTCTCGTTTGATCTGTCCGGCAAAGAGAAGAATCGATCTTTCTACAGGAAGTCCCAGTTTCAGACGTAACCCTCTGGCGTCGTCAACCGGATGAAATCGCGTCAGATCGACCCCATTGTATATCGTTCGATACTTTCCCTTCAATCGCTTGGAGGGAAAACGCTCCTGAACGCCTTTAGAGACTCCGATGATTCGATCGGCAAGTCGGACGACTATCGGATCAAGCTTGTTTGATCCGGTAATCCGAACGTGCCAGACCAGTTCTACAGGAAGCCCAGTCTTTGCCAGCCCACAGACGACAACATCCCGCTCCGCATCAGGATGAACAATTCGCACGTTATGTTCCCGATAGAGTCGGCGAAAGGATGCAATGTTTTTTCGGACTTGCCGCCACGTATTTGTGCTGATAGGACCGAGTGGAATATGATAGACCGGACAACCAAGCTCAACAAGACGTTCGGTAAGTTCTCCCGCCATCGAGGTAACCCCAAGGGGACGGAATTTCGTTCGGTCGAGATGCTTAATTAGTGCCACCATACTCTGCTGGCCTCCCATACGCATATGTGGAAAATGAGAGACATAAAGGATGGTAACACGATGATCTTCCACGATGAGCCAACGTTAATCAGAGGAAAAGACTTCTTCTACGATCAAGAGAATTGCTAAACCAACACCCCATATCGTTAACAGCACTATGCAGACAGCAGCACCCTGCCCGACCCCTTCAATCATAGAGAGATCACGAGCAAACGGAAGTCCCACAAGAGACAACACAAACGTAATAGTTGAAACAACCAGTCCTCTCACCGGCCGAGTATTGAAGTTTCCACGTTTCTGCTTTATAGAGAAGATAAGGAGGCTAAGAAGGATCAGAAATGGTCCAAGTGCCTGTGCAACTGAAGTGAAGGTATAATAAAGGGCTGTTGGATACTCAGTGCTGAACGCCTGAGTCTCCGGTAAACGAAAAGCTGTAATGCTGAGAATCAGAATACTGACAACGATAATTGTGTCGTCGGTTCCGAAAAGTGATCCCCGTTGTTGGATCATGGTTACTAAGGTATCCGATTCTTGAAGAGCTTGTATCTCAATGTGAAACTACGGAAACAAATTGACCCCGTGACAAGTTGTACTCGCGATGATAGTTCGATACTCCGTTTGGTAAATTCAATGTCGATGCAAATGCCCGTCAGAAATAACGGGAACCTGAAGGCAAACCAATTCGTCGTAATCACGTGATATGAGAAATCAGCTTTTCATGCCAACGCACTACACTCCGTTTTTGTTCATATTCTTTCTAAGCCTTTCGGTTCGAACGCAAGGACAACCAGATGATATAGGTATCGGAGCGCCTGAGAACGTAGGCATCGGTGTTAACACCGAGTGGGCGGAAATTCTTCCGGTTGTCAGTCCTGATGGCAAGCGCCTCTATTTCAGTCGGAAGGAAGCTCCGGAAAACAGAGGAGGGGAAGAGGATCTGGAGGACATCTACTATAGTGAGATTCAACCGGACGGTTCATGGGGACCAGCAGTGAATGCTGGAGCATCTCTGAACTCTGCAGGCTCTGACCTCCTTTTTTCGTTCTCAAGCGATGGTAATGCAGCTTTAGCATACTCCGGCAAGAAAATAAATGGTAAAGAGACCGGTCTTGCCATTTCACGGAAGAAGAATGGTCGTTGGCAAAGGCCGGAACCGATCAGCATCGAAGGGTTAGACGATCTTGGCGATTACTACTATGCCCATATGTCGGGTGATGGTAAACACCTCTTCGTTTCCTATGCTCCTGGTGATGATCCACTCAACCTCGATATCTTCTACTCAGAGGCAATGAGTGACGACATGATGATCTGGGGCGAGCCGATTCAGATACCGGGCATGAACACCAGGTTCATCGAAGGCTCTCCTTTCCTTTCAACCGATCAACGTACCCTTTATCTGATCTCCGATCGTCCGGGCGGAAGTGGACTGGGTGATGTCTATGTCATGCGTCGTACAGGGGATGACTGGTATAACTGGACATTTCCTGAGGAGCTTCGTGGTCACTTGAATACAGGGATGTTTGAATCGAGCGTTTCGGTCTCGCCTGATGGGAAGTCCATTTACATAAGTCGTCTCTCACAAGCACAACCCCCATTAGGCAGATTGGATGTGTTCAAACACTCACTTCCGGAATCAATACTCTTGGCAGGTAGCTATGAACTCAACGGACGCCTCGTTGATAAAAAAACTGGAGAAGGTATACCGGGAGAAATATCTGTCTCCCCGCAACGGGAAGACAAAATTGTCGCCGTAAAAAAGACCCGGAACGACGGGATGTTTTCGGTTGTTCTTCTACCGGGTATCATGATAACATTGCGTGCAAAAGCTCCGGGCTATAGAGCTGGAGGCCTCACCTTTGATGCACGCAGACTCGATCTATCAGCCGAGATACCTTCGGTCACAATTGAGTTGGACAAAGATGACACAAAACCGGTAAGGGTACCGACGGTCTACTTCACCACTGGCTCTGCATCGATATCACGTGAAAGTCAAGGGAAACTGCGAAACTTTGCGGCTTGGCTAAACGAATTTCCTCAGATGATAGAAATCTTCGGTCACACTGACAGCGTTGGAACATCTGAGAACAATATGCGCCTCGGTGAACAACGGGCTGAAGCAGTTAAAGACTATCTGATCGCTCTCAACGTCCCCGTAAACAGTATGGTTGTGAGGAGCTACGGAGAGACCAAACCTGTTGAAACGGATGGTACAGCGCGTGGAAGAGCGGCAAATCGAAGAGTTGAAATCAATGTTCCTGGCGTAGGCGAAATCAGCATTCCGGAGCGTGAACCCGCGAATCTACAGCGTGGACAACATAGTCCGACAAAGCGTAGTAGGAAGTCACCTAAGTAGACTTAGACTTCGGTCTCTTCATGGAAACCTTCGTAACTTTAGGGTTTATCCATCTCTCTTCCGAAACAACTACAAAAGCGAAATAGCAGACGTAAAAATTATAATTCAATCATAGAACGAACGGAGCATCCGCAATATGGCTACGGATATTCTTATGCCCAAAATGGGCGAATCAGTTCAGGAAGGAACTATTCTGCGCTGGATGAAAGAACCAGGTGACAAGATCGAGCGGGATGAGATCATTGCTGAGATTTCTACTGATAAAGTCGACACCGAGATCCCCTCTTCAGAAGAAGGTGTCTTGCTTGAAATCCTTGCAAATGAAGGAGATATGGTTGAAGTTGGCGCAGTGATCGCCCGACTTGGAGCCGAAGGTGAAGCCGCCTCCGGTGGTAACGCAAGCAATGGTAGCGGAGATACAGATCCTGCTCCGTCTCCGGTCGAGACCTCTGCTGCTGAAGCGCCTGTAGAAGCCGCTCCGGTAGCCGAAGCTTCTCCTACAAGCAATGCCGAAGCAAGCTCAGAAAGCGGGGATGTAGGCCAGCGAAGCGAAGTCTTAATGCCAAAGATGGGTGAGTCCGTACAGGAAGGGACCATCCTGCGCTGGATGAAGCAGCCGGGAGACAAGATCGAGCGGGATGAGATCATCGCTGAGATCTCTACAGACAAAGTCGATACCGAAATCCCCTCCTCGCTAGAGGGGAGACTCCTTGAGATTGTTGCCGCCGAAGGAGAGACCGTGGAAGTCGGTAATGTCATTGCCTACATTGGCTCCGGTATACCGGACGCCTCCGCGCCAAAACAGCAGGCTCCGGCACCTGAACCCAAGACTCAGCCGGTGACAACACCTGCAACGCCTCCTCAGGCACCATCGCTCAGGCCAACCGCCGCTGTGGTTATCAGCACATCGAGCCATACAAACGGCGGACCAATTCCCCGCGAAAGCAATGGCCGGTTTTACTCACCACTGGTTCGCACCGTTGCCCAGGCAGAAGGCCTCTCGGTTGTTGAGCTTGACTCGATTCAGGGGAGTGGGACCGGTGGTCGCGTGACAAAGAAAGACCTGATGGGTTATCTGCAACATCGGACTATTCAGCCCCAGCCTACTCCTGCTCAACAGCCAGTTGCACAACCCAAGGCTGCTCCAGCTGTCTCGACGGTCTCTGCAACAAAAGAGTATGGTGATGATGTGGAGGTCGTCCCGATGGACCGGATGCGTCAGCTTATTGCCGAGCATATGGTCTGGAGCAAGGCAACCTCTCCTCACGTTACCGAAGTAGGCGAGGCGGATGTCAGCGGCCTGGTACGCCTCCGCGAAGGGGAAAAGAAGGCATTCCAGGAACGTGAAGCCATCAAGTTGACATATACACCGTTCTTTGTTTCGGCAATCGCGCGAGCATTACGTGAGAATCCATGGGTGAACGGCTCCGTTAACGGGACCAACGTTATCGTCCATAAACACGTAAACGTTGGTGTTGCCACAGCGCTCCCGGATGGTAATCTGATTGTGCCAGTCATCAAGGATGCTGACCGAATGAACATCACTGGCCTGGCTCATGCGGTCAACGACCTTGCGAACAGAGCGCGCAACAAAGGGCTGAGCCCGGATGATATTGCCGGTGGCACGTTTACGTTGACAAACTACGGTGTGTTCAAACTGCTGCACGGCGCACCGATCATCAATCAGCCTCAGGTAGCAATTCTCGGAACAGGAGCAATTCAGAAACGACCAGTAGTGCGGGAAATTGATGGACAGGATATGATTGTGGTTCGTTCGATGATCTATCTCTCCCTCTCACATGATCACCGGATCATTGACGGCATGTTGGGAGGCAAGTTCCTTTTGGATGTTATGAGAATTCTGGAAAGCTTTAACGAGAATACTATGCTGTGATCAAGTCAAAATTCAAAAGGAAAAATTAAAAAATGAAGAGACGGCTCAACGGGACCTTGCCTCCTTTCCCTTTTTGAATTTTGCATTTTGAATTGAATTCATGGGGTTAAAACATCAAATAGATCTTCCGATTCTCAACAATCCTGAGCGCAATCCGGTTGTCCCGGGGCGTGATCGCAAACCGAGTTGGTTGAAAGTCGATCTCCCGACCGGTGAAACGTACAGTTGGTTGAAGAAGATGATGCGGTCAAAGTCCCTGCACACCGTCTGTGAAGAGGCAAAGTGTCCGAACATCGCTGAATGCTGGGGCGCAGGTACGGCAACGTTCATGGTGATGGGTGACACCTGCACCCGATCCTGTGGATTCTGCAATGTCAAGACCGGCAAGCCACTTCCTCTTGATCCGGAGGAACCGATGAACGTTGCTATTTCGGTCAGGAAAATGGGGGTGCGGCATGCCGTTATCACTTCTGTCGATCGAGATGAACTTCCAGACTGTGGCGCAGGACATTTTGCGGAAACTATCCGGGCGGTTCGTGAAGTTAACCCTGATACGCAGGTTGAGGTGCTCATACCTGACTTCAAAGGAAATCTCGACGCGCTGCAATTGGTGATCGACGCGAAACCGGATCTCCTGAACCATAACACCGAAACCGTTCCCTCTCTTTATCGTAGAGTCCGGCCACAAGCCCGCTATGAATGGACGCTGAGTGTTTTGCGTGAATCGAAGCGCCAAGGTATGCGGACGAAGACCGGTATCATTCTTGGACTTGGCGAGACTCGTGAGGAGTTGCTCCAGACAATGCGTGATCTGGTCAGTGCCGGAGTCGATGTCCTTACGCTCGGACAATACCTTCAGCCGACTAAAAACCACTTGCCGGTGGAGCGTTGGGTAACGCCGGAAGAGTTTGACGAGTACAGGATTATCGGCGAGAACATGGGCTTTAATATCGTCGAGTCTGGCCCTCTTGTTCGGTCGAGCTACCACGCTGAGAGGCATGTTTGAAACTACGACCTCTGTGGCTGACGATTTTCGATTGACAAAGTCCAGTCCCTTCTCGCCATGACCTACCACGTCACCGGCGTCATCAGCACCCTTCTCTCTTTCCTCTTAATTTTCGGGCAGTGGAGACCGAAGGTCGCTATGCGACTACTACATCATAGATCGCACATCGTTAATCGTTATTCTTAGATCAAAAACATCGTCCCAGCCGTAAACCGCTGGGCTAGCTTTGCCCTCATCCTTCGACAAGCTCAGGATGATATCCCTCTACCCCATGCTTCCCTATGGCTATCTATGGAGCGTCGCTATGCGACTCTCAGAACCTCGTTGGAAGGCCCACCACTGGCTCACGAGGATATGAGGTAAGGCCAGGGTTATGCTTGAAGACTGGTCGATTCTGGCAGGAATGCTTAAAGGAAAGGGAAGCGATGATTGAACCTTATGATTTCCATTGCTTACTGACGATACGATCCAACGTTGCAAGAGTAATCTGCGCGGTCTTTTCCCATGTCAGCGATTGAGCAAAGGTGAGAGCATTCGACCTGTACCGATCACGCAGTTCGTTATCACAAAGGATGCGGATAAGTCGTTCCGATAGTGCAGCAATATCTCCATACGGGTAGAGCTCCCCGGTTTCACGATTAACAACCGAGTCACGTAACCCCGGGCTGTCGGCAGCAACTGCCGGGGTGCCGCAAGCATTTGCTTCAACGTTTACGATGCCCCAACCTTCCTTCATCGAAGGATTAACAACGACCCACAATTTCTGCAAGAGTCGCAGCTTCTCTTCTTCGCTCACAAAACCTGTAAACCGGGTTGCCTCCGCAACTCCGAGTTCCTTTGCCAACTGTTCAAGCTCTGGCTGAAAACTGCCCTTACCAATAATTGTCAACGTAGCCTCCGGAATCCCCTGCTTTACTTTTGCAAAGGCTTGAACAACGTGGTCGACACTTTTGTACTTCTTCAACCTTCCAAAGTATCCAATGCCTGGCTCTATACTCTTCGACACTCCAGTCGGCTTCAGCTTGCCATGGTCGATAGCGTTCATCGCCAGGGTAAAATTCTCCTTCGGAAAGCCTCGGTCGATGAATTCATCGAGAGTCGATTGGGAGACGACAAGAAAGGGAGTCTTTCGATAAATCCAATCGACCAGCTTTTCAGCAAACCAGACATATGCACCTGTAAGAAACCAGGTCTCGCGAAAAATTGATGTGCCAAAAAAGTGATGACTGATGGCAATAAGGGGCTTTCGAACATAGAAGGGAGTATAGAATGGAATTTTGTTCAGATCATCCACCACGATATCATACCCTTCATGCCTCAGTTTACACAAGTAATACCACGGAACAATGAAATTGAAGATGTTGCGAGAACCGCGACGGATGATGTGGATCCCATCGACGGTTTCTTCCTCTGAAGCTCCTTCAAAAGATGAACAGAAGAGGGTTACTTCATGACCCCATTCTGCTATCCTGCGGAATGTTTCGTAGAGGTGAATTTCGGCCCCTCCTGAAAGCGGGTTAAGCCAATCCTGCCAGTTGATAACCAGAATTTTCATTGCAACAAATCTACGGCGCAGGCGAAGAATGTTCCCTGCATTCTTCCTCTTCCTAGTTTTTAGGATGGTTTGACATCATACATAAGAAACCGGTTATCTCTATTCTTGGAATCATCGTTGTCGGCGGAATTATCGGTTGGCTTGCCAGTCTGATAGGCAAGACAAATGATCAGATGGGTTGTCTCTAGAACGTTATAGTTGGTGTGGCTGGAGCCTCACTGGGTTACTGGCTTTGCCGGATATATTTTCGAAGACGTTACCTTTGATTGGTACAGCCTTAATGGCATATTGGTCAGTCTGGGAGGAGCGGTCTTACTGGTAATGGCACTCAGAGGGATCGGAATTCTTAAAAAGGATAAAAGGAGATGAATAGTAGATAGTAGAACTTAGAGCTTGGATCATGACTCCTGCAACGATAGAAGAATCTCAGATTCTTGACTCCTACCCTTTGACTCTCGACTCTTTCGACTCCCGACCCCCGACTCTTGAACTCTATGACCCCTACAGCTTTGGCTTTTTGATGCTGAGGTTCTTCATCTGCTTTGATAGGGTTGATCTGTCAATATCAAGTTCTGCTGCTGCACGCGTAATATTCCATCCGCTTCGTTCAAGCACTTTGGTCAGTTCATTCTTCTTTGTCTGTCGAGCCATTTCTTCAACATCGGCATAATCTCGTGCGTTGCCAATGGTTGTTTGCCCGGAGCCATTTGAGGTGCGATCCATAATACGAGCAACATCCTCCTGCGTAATCATCTCACCCGGGGTTAGAATTACCGCTGCTTCAATTGTTCGGCGTAATTCCCGGATATTACCGGGCCAGACTTGGCCTTCCAGGAAACTGACACCTGAATCGCTGATCCCTTTGGCTTCCATGCCATTCCGTTTAAGAAAATCATCCAGGAAGTGGAGAGCCAGAGGTCTGATATCTTCTTTCCGTTCTCGAAGAGGTGGAAGGTATATTTCGATCCCGCGCAGACGATAAAAGAGATCTTCACGGAAGATCCCTTTACCAATAGCTTCTAACAAATCTCGATTCGTAGCCGACACAATACGAACATCTACTTCTTCAGCTTTTACAGAACCGAGTTTTCGAACCGAGCCTGTATCCAACACACGAAGGAATTTTGCCTGAAGCTCAATCGGAAATTCACCGATCTCGTCAAGGAAAAGTGTCCCTTTGTGTGCCTCCTGTACCATCCCTTGCTTATTCTCACTTGCGCCAGTGAACGCACCTTTTGTGTGACCAAAGAGTTCGCTCTCAAACATACTGGCCGGTATGTTCGGAACGTCAAGCACGACAAAATTCTTGTCCGCTCGGGGACTCATTGTATGGATTGCCCACGCAAGCAAGTCTTTTCCGACTCCGGTTTCGCCGGTGACCAAGACTGAAATGATAGACTTTGCGCAGTTAGCTGCATCGGAAAGTACCCTTTTCAACGCAGGACTTCCGCCAATAATACCATACTCTTCAAACTGCGTTGAGTCCTGATCGATCGCTCCAAGCGATCTGCGTTCCTCCAATGCTGTACTCACAGCCGTTAGCAGCTCCGCACCACCAGCACTCTTCGAGATGTAGTTTTTTGCTCCGGCCTTCATTGCCTGTACAACAAGGTTGATGGTATCTTCTCCTGTCAGCATGATAACCGGAATGGAAGGGTGCCGCTCAGCAATTTGTCCGAGCGTCTCCATTCCGTTCATACCGGGCATCCGAATGTCCAGCAATGCCAGGTCCACCTTCGATCCGTTTTTCGCAAGAATCTCCAGCGCTTTCTCGCCACTGTTTGCCGGAATAACATCATGACCATATCTACCAAGCAATTCCGATACAGCGTCGAGGAACGTTTTGTCATCATCGGTCAGCAAGATTGTGCTGCCGTTTTCTCTGCTCATCAATTCAATCTAATACAGTTATGAATAGTAAGATCATCGCCACCGATTGGTGGGCAGGCATAGAAATCAACAAAGTACAAAGTTTGCACGTAATCATCTACAATCAGACCTATGAAATTGAAACGAAGGGGATCTTTAGCGTAACGGATGCAGACGACGATTGGTTAGTATACCCAGATCCAAAGCTAAAAGCTTTATGAAGTTAAAACTCGATTTGTATGATACCTACAACAAGGGGGATCGGATAGAAGATACCTTGAACGGCATTATTCGAGAGGCCGTGGAAAAGAAATCACCTATAATTAAGATTATTCCCGGGAGAGGATCAGGACAGTTAAAGAAAAAAGTTGGCTACGTTCTAAACAGCATATTATTTCGAGTGTGACCCTGAGCTTGTCGAAGGATGATGTACGATTTCAGATTTACGATGTTAGAATGCCGAAGCATGCCATCCTGAGCTTGTCGAAGGAGAGGTTATTTCCGTTGTTTGTTTCGTATCGTTCCTGTTGGTTTTACGGAGATTTCGTTGTTACTAAGAGTTCATAAGGCTAAAGATACATCTCTATTTCAGTTCTTTATAAGAACATAGCGAAAAAGTTCTATGATTTCTTGATCGCAAGGACGCCAAGGCACTCTAGCATCGCGTAGAGAGAGATAGCAGAAACTTCGGACGACTTTTCGTGCATTTCCAATGGAAGAAAGCGGGAAGCGGGGTTTTGGATCGTCCGTTGCGGAAGAAACTGGATGAGAAAGAATCAGCAATTACCCGATTCTCTACACTTGCACATGGCAAGCTACCATATCCGGTGGGCAGATATCCTGAAGCTCGATATTCACTTGTTGAAGCATATCCGTTTGCATTCTTCTCCTCCGGACGATTTCATGGTGGTTTATCAAACAATGGGACGGAACAACATCATTACCAAAGAATTTGTCATAGATGATAAGGCATAGTCAAGCTCGTATAACGCCGGGATATGCGTACTTTACTGTTTCAACAAATACTGCATGTATAGATAATCCTATGGGACAAGTACTTAAAAAACGTCTCAAACAGAAAAAATTCCGAAGCCCACGGCATGAAGTGGCGTTGAATCTTATTCTGGCCAATAATTTTCTACGCCAAACGATTGATGAGATTTGTGGTGAACTTGGCATTACAAACCAGCAGTACAATATCTTACGCATCCTTCGCGGAGTTCATCCTGAAGGACATCGTTGCGCGGAGATTCGTGGAAGGATGTTAGACCGCGCTCCGGACATTACTCGCAGACTTGATGTGCTCGAGGAGATGGGACTGGTCAAGCGACGCCGTTCGGCGGAAGATCGTCGTGCGGTAGTCTCCTACATCACACAGCGGGGATTGGCCTTGCTTGAGGAGATGGACCCCTATTTCAATCGACTTGACGATAAGATCTCGGAACGACTTTCACTGAAGGAGTGTCGTGAATTGTCGGTGCTATGCGAAAAGCTCTACGGAGACAGCGAAGAGGAATAGGAGTTTGTTGAGAAGTCGAGGGTCGAGAGTCAAGGGGGAAAGAGTCAAGGGGGAAAGAGTTGAATTGTTAGTAGTCTTTTTGCTGTGTGGTCATTAACTCTAACCGGTTGTGTTCAATTAACTGTGTCATTTAATAGTGATAGTACCTTTTTATTCGCTCTTCGTAATTGATTACCAGCTCTA
>JAGWAZ010000008.1 GCA_021296135.1 Chlorobiota bacterium
TACCGGCTAAAGAATCGCCCGAGGAAATGTCTGGGGTGGAAGAGACCCTGGGAAGTATATTGCGGTAAAGCTCCTCCACCTGTTACACTTCAGACTTGAATGTGGGGTTTTAATGAGTGCTTGATTCGATAGAATTCATACGATTTCGACATTGCATAGGAGTAATCTCATAATGCCACAAATGACTCAATCCTTCGTGAGAGGAATCCTCTTTTTGCTTGCCTTGACCTTCGCTACCGATCTCCTCGCTCAACGACCCGGAGGCCGAGGTGGGAGAGGGAGGATCAGCGGTACGGTAACCGGTAGGATTCTCGACAACGAATCGGGCAGACCAATTCCAGGTGCAACCGTTGCGATCTGGAGGGTTCGCGATTCGTCGTTGGTAACCGGTGGGGTCAGCAAAGCTGATGGAAGAATAGCGATCGAGGGAATGCCTCCCGGAAGATTCTATGCAAAAATCGGTTCGCTTGGATATCGGGTGCAGGTAGTTGATGATCTTGCGATACGTCCCGGATCGATCGAGGTCGATCTTGGAACTATACGGCTTGCAACCGATCAGGGGGTAGAAACTCAAGAAGTCACCGTAACTGCAGAACGTCCCGATGTGGAGTTCAAGGCCGACCGGACAATCTATAACGTCGAGAACCAGCCGGTGAATGCTGGAGGTGATGGGATCGATGTGTTGAGAAATGTACCGCAGGTTGAGGTTGATATTGATGACAATATTAGTCTGCGGGGGAGTCAAAACGTTGCAGTTCTGCTTAACGGTCGGAGCGTTCCGCTTCGTGGAGAGGCTCTTGCCGGTTTCTTACGTTCTCTCTCTGCAAATGATATCCGTAGTATTGAAATAATCCCGAATCCATCCGCAAAGTATGATCCGGACGGAATGGCGGGCATTATCAACATTGTTCTGAAGAATGAAAAGAAAGAGGACAATCTGAGTGGGACCGTTACTTTGAGCGCCGGTACAACCAACAGCTATAACAGTTCGGGCTCGTTGAACTGGAGATCGGAGAAACTGAAGATCTATAGTGGATATAGCTTCCGATATGATCAGAGAGAATCGGAGCGACTGCTCTTCAGGGAGAACAGAATTTTCGAGCCTGTTACATCGCTTGATCAGGTATCGAAGAATGAACGTATCCGGCGGCCACATTCTCTCAACTCAACAATTGAGTATGCCTTTGATAAAATCAATACCCTTTCTCTCGCATCGTTTGTGAGCCTTCGTTCGGGAGATAGGTATGGAAAGGTTAACTATACAGAGATGGGCAACCTTGATGAGATCACTTCTCAAACCTTTCGATATAATCTCGAGGATGAAAATGAATTGAGCATTGATTTCGCTCTCGGCTATCAGTGGAAGAAGGAGCCCGGGCGCCATGAATTTTCAGTAGAGGCTCGATACAATGATAATAGCGAGGAGGAGGCAAACGATTATGTTGAGTATCTGGCAGAGACTACCGATTCTATTGTAGAGCTTCAGAATATTTTGAGCGATGAAAGCAATAGTGAGGGGACATTCCAGATTGATTATGTCCGTCCGATTGGATTGACCGGGCGTCTTGAGGGAGGATACAAAGGGGAATTGAATCGTGTCGAGAACGATTATTATTCTGAGACGTTCAATCCGATAACAGAGGAATTCCAACCGGACACCGATCTGAACAATCTATTTGTATACGATCAACAACTACACTCCCTTTATCTCATTCTTGGCGAAGAGTTCGGGCCGTTTGACGCGCAGGTTGGTCTACGAACCGAACAGGCCTGGACGAATTTCAACCTGAAGACAACCAATGAAGAGTTTGAGAAGAACTACTTTCATCTGTTCCCGAGTGGGGCTCTTTCCTACTCTTTTTCCGATGTCTCACGGCTTCGTGCTTCCTACAGTCGTCGCGTTCGGCGACCAAGTGTCAGACAATTAAATCCTTTTCCACGGTCACCGGATCGTCTCAACCTTAGGATTGGCAATCCTTATCTGTTGCCGGAATTCGTTCATTCGTTTGAAATCAGCTTGAGTCAATCAATCGAGTGGGGTACTCTTAGTCTCTCGCCCTACTTCCGACATACTACCAACGAGATTGAGCGATTTTTCTCACTCGACAGCAGTGGTATTTCAACGCTAACCTACAGGAACTTCAACGAGTCAGATTCGTATGGAGCAGAGTTTGTTGGAACGTTCAGAATAAAGGATCGGTTTACCGGGTTCATCAATCTGAGCGGTTATCGTATTGTCACTGATGCAGATAACGTGGAGTCGGATCTCTCGAACGATGCCTTTAGTTGGTCGGGACGATGCAACGGCAAGGTAACGATCATCCCTGATCTTGATCTGCAACTCTCATACTTCTATCGTGCTCCTTTCGATATTTCAAATGGTCGAATCAATGCAATCCATAGCGCAGACCTTGCCTTGAAACAATCATTCCTGAATGATCGTGCGAGTCTTTCGTTGCGTATCAGCGATTTGTTCGACACGCGCGGATTTTCTCTCCAGCGTGACGACGATGAGTACTACATTGAGGTGGATGCTCGAAGAGATTCACGCACTGCCTGGCTCTCGTTTTCATGGAATTTTGGCAGGAAACAGGATCGACAGAAAAAGAGGAATCGGGGAGGCGAGCGCGAGGCTGGGGGAGAAGCCCCGACCGGCATTGAGTTTTAGAAAAGGTAGGGAGAAGATAGGAGGTAGAGGGTAGTCCCCCTACCTGTTAATTTTCCTCATGGGGAACCTTATGCTCTCCAATTCGTCCGAATCCAAACAGGGAAAGGAATAATCTGCTTGGGTGCCTGAATCATTTCTCGATAACCTTCCGTAGACCTATCCCAATGTAGAGGAACTTGCTTCTGATATTGCGTTTTCTCTACAGCCTCTCGATCTTACGATTATTACTACAGTTGGCGAAAAGATAGATCTTTGACCATGAAGAAGCTTCTCAGGTATGGTTTTGCCATCGCTCTTTTACTTCCTCTCATCTTACCCGATATGGTTGAAGCCCAACCCGGGCGTGGGATGGGGCCGTCGGGAAGTATTACCGGAACTATTGTTGGAGATGATACTGGTGAGCCAATTCCCGGAGCAACCGTTGCAATCTGGAACGCCGCCGATTCAACACTGGTAACCGGAGCGGCAAGTAAAGGGGATGGAACGATTGCGATCGAGGGATTGCGCCCCGGTTCGTTCTATTTGAGGATTTCTACTCTTGGCTACAAGGTGCAGATTATCCCGTCAGTTGAGATTACTCGCAGTTCAATGACGTTTGATTTTGGTACGGTTCGCATGAGTCTCGACGAAGAATATGAGGCTGATAAGGTTACAATCATAGGGGACCGCGCAGATATTGAGTTCCGATCTGACCGCACGGTCTACAACGTGGAAAATCAGCCTGTAACATCAGGTGGCAACGCAATTGATGTGTTGAAGAACGTACCTCAGATAGAGGTTGATATTGATGATAATGTCAGTTTACGAGGGAGTCAGAACGTGGTGATCCATATCAATGATCGTCCGATACCAATAAGTGGTGAAGCCTTGACCGGCTTCTTGAAGGGGTTGCCTGCTGATATGGTCAAGAGTGTTGAAGTGATTCCCAATCCTTCGGCAAAGTATGACCCCGATGGCATGGCGGGGATCATCAACATTGTGCTTGAAAAGGCAAAGGATAATGGCGGGGTTAGCGGTAGCGTTAACTTGAGCCTCGGGACAAGCGAGAGCTACAATGTCAGTGGTTCGCTAAACCTGCGTCAAAGCAAATTGAATCTTTTCTCCAGTTATAGTTTCCGGTACAATGAGTGGGAATCCGAAGGTGGAGTCTTACGTGAAAATCGCGTTCTTGATCCGATCACTCTGCTTAACGAAGATTTTCTTGGAAACAGTCTCAGCCGTTCTCCTCTGTTGAACACATCGCTCGACTACTTTCTTGACGATGTCAACTCTCTTTCTCTCTCCGCTCTCGTCAGTCACCGATCCGGAAGAGGAGATAATACTATCTCGTATGCACTCAGTGAGTTGGGGAGTAGTCTGATCGACACCACACTGCGCAACAGTCCGAGCGATCAGAGTCGATTACATATGGACTACATGCTTGGTTATCAATGGGTTAAGGAGACTTCGCGGCATGAATTCTCGGTCGAGGCACGATACTTCAGCGATGAGAGTGAGAACCATGGCAGCTATGTTGAACGGCTTGGTGGCGAGCTTGCGTTGGACTCGGTTGTTGAACGACAATCAACTTTGAGCAATAACAAAGACTTCGGTGGCACGTTTCGTCTTGATTATATCCGGCCAATAGGAGAGCAAGGCCGATTGGAGACTGGGTATAAAGGAGACTTGACCCGAATCAACAATGAGTTTTACTCAGAGACATACAATACATCTACTGGGGAGTTCCAGCCCGATATAGATCTGAACAACGAATTCACGTATGACGAGCATATCCATGCTCTCTATGCAATCTACAATCGGCAGTTCGGTGACTTTGACGCACAAGTTGGATTACGAGCCGAACAGGCATTGACGGACTTTAATCTGAAGACGACGAGTGAGAACGATTACTTCAGTCTCTTTCCAAGCGCTGCAGTCTCCTATGCGTTTGGTCAGATGACACGACTGCGTGCTTCCTACAGCCGTCGTATCAAACGTCCTGGTGTCTGGCGATTGAATCCGTTCCCTCGGTATGAGGATCGACTCAATTTACGTCGAGGCAATCCCTATCTCCGTCCTGAATACATCAATGCATTTGAGCTTGGCTTCAACCAGTTTACATCGTGGGGATCGTTCAGTCTCTCTCCATACTACCGCCACTCCTCCGATCTGATTGAACGCTGGCTGACGATCGACAGCAACGGGGTCTCAACTGTCTCATGGGAAAACTTTGCGACGACTGAAACCTATGGTGCTGAGGTTGTCGGCACATTCCGTCTTAAGGACCGATTGCGTGGATTTGCCAACCTGAGTCTTTATCAGTTCGATCTTGATGGAAACAACATCGAGACAGATTTGACAAACAACTCCTTTGGCTGGTCGGTAAGTGGAAACGCAACGGTGTCGATCCTTTCCTGGCTTGATTTCCAGGCGAACTATTTCTACCGCGCACCGATCAAGATCAGTCGTGGTGAGATCACCGCAATGCAGTCGTTCGACGGAGCGCTCAGGGCATCCTTCCTGAACGACAAGGCGAGTCTGAGTCTACGGGTAAGCGATATCTTCAACAGAATGAAGTTTGATCTTTACCGGGATGATCCGAACTACTACATAGAGATAGATCGGAAGTGGGAATCGCGGCGGGCAACGCTTACATTCTCGTGGAACTTCGGGCAGCAGGATCAGAATCGGCAACGCCGCCGACAGCGCCGCGATGGTGGTGACGGGCAAGAAGGAGGAACTCCGGCGGGAGTTGGGTTCTGAGATTGAATCTCAGACGTAACGTTAAAATGGGCAGGATGTTGATTCTTAGCATCCCGCCCGTTGTGTTCTATATGAAATTGTCGTTTCAGTTCCTCGTACTCTTTTGATTCCGCAAATTCTGTAAACTCCGGATCAACATCTATCAACTTAAAAGCAATTTCATCGGCTCCGATCGTCTGCATTCTCCCGAGAGCTTTAGCAGGAGCTTCAAAATCCTTTTGTTCAGGCACAATGGTTGCCATTAAGAGGTATGGTTCGGAGAGGGTAGAATCGAAACGAATAAGGTCTTCGGCATATTCTTGACTTTGGCCATACTCTCCTTGGGCAAAGGCAATACTCCCACGTTGGTAATTCAGATATGGGTCCTGAACTCGTTGATCGAGACGATCAATTGCTGCGAGTGCACTATCATACTGATCACGGATTACGTAAAAATCTAGAGTCATGACTAGATTACGAAGTGAATATCTTTGTTATCAGTTATGGTTCAATGAAAAACAAGTACATAAAACATCCGCACTTTTCAGAACGTAAATTCAGAGAGATCTTACGTCTCTTCTGTGAAGATCTAACAACTGTTCAAATTTGACAGGTGTAAATCGCAATGCTATCAATCGAATTCTGAGTTTAATACAGAAGCGCATTTTGAATGTAAATTTGCTTGAGAGTCCATGTAAGGGTGAAATAGAAGTGGATGAATCGTTCTTCGGAGCAAAACGAGGAAAGCCGTTTACTTTGTTGTTTTACGAGGAAGATAACTTAATGTAATGACATCGGCGCAGACAGAAATATGGACGATCCTGAGACTGATCGAATGGGGAACATCATACTTTCGCGAGAAGCGGATCGACTCACCCCGTCTTACCATCGAACTGATGCTCGCACACATTCTGAATCTGAAGCGATTTGATCTCTATGTTCAGTTCGACCGGCCTATGCTTGAGGATGAACTTCTCAAGCTACGATCTATGGTTAAACAACGTGTGGCCCGTGAGCCATTGCAGTATATCCTCGGTGAGGCGGAATTCCATGGGCGTAGGTTCTCCGTTCGTCCCGGTGTGTTGATCCCACGCCCGGAGACCGAACTTCTTGTCGACGAAGCTCTGCGCAGGACGAAATCGCTCCGTTGTCTCGATGTAGGAACCGGCTCCGGATGTATTGCAATCACCATTAGCCTTGAGCGGCCTGAGACGGAGGTTGTGGCAATTGATCTTTCTGAAGAAGCAATCGAGATTGCGCTGGAGAACGCTGAGCGGCTGAAAGCCGGGCTTATCGACTTTCAAAACATCGACTTTTTTGATGATGAGGCGGTTAAGAGCCTCGGTTCTTTTGATTTGATTATCAGCAACCCACCCTACGTCTCTACCAACGAAATGTCGGAACTGCAAATCGAGGTACGTGATTACGAACCACGCATAGCCGTTATTGACGGTAATGATGGCTTGAGTTTTTATCGGCGTCTCGTGGAGTTAGCCCCCGTCCTGCTTCGACGGGAAGGAGAGATATTTCTTGAGTTAGGTTACGGTACGGCCAACGCCGTACGACAGATGTTTGAAAAGGGAGGGTTTCAGGTAGAGATATACAGTGATTACGATCGAATCGAACGAATACTTCGTGCTTATCCTCAACCTGCGTCTGAATCTCCGCTGTAAGCGAGTACTGTAACATCACTCTACCTTTTGGGTAGCTTTTGAGCTGATTATCATAAAAGACCGATTTTTTCCAACAATAAGCTTCTGTGGAGTACCTATCGGGTTATGAGAGCTGTTGTGCAACGGGCAAAGAATGTGTCGGTATCGGTAGAGAACGAGGTTGTGGGACGCATTGAACGAGGGATGTTGATTCTGCTCGGTGTGGGGCACGATGACAACGACACGCATGCGGGAATGCTTGCCCGAAAGATAGCCCGGTTGCGTATCTTTCCTGACAATCAGGGTGTTCCGAATCTCTCATTGCTTGATACAGGTCTTCAAGCGCTTGTTGTAAGTCAATTTACCCTGATGGCCGATACACGTAAAGGAAACAGGCCAAGCTATGTCGCGGCCGCAAGGCCTGAGCAAGCTGAAAGGCTCTATGAACGGTTTGTGGACCTTTTAGGAAAGGAGATTGGAATTGAGAAGGTCGCTACAGGCTGTTTTGCTGCAATGATGAACGTGGCATTTGTGAATGAAGGACCATATACCCTGATTCTTGAATCAAAAGGGGCTGAACCGAAATGACCCGGAGGTCTTGCAAAACGCAATGTTGACAATGTAACGTATTCATTTCTTGCAAGACCGCTACCGAAGAGATAACTTCACTCCTTCCAAAAAATAGGTATGTCAATTTTGGCACATAAATTCCTATTCAGAGACAACACGGGAGGGCAATGTCAGATACTGACACCGAAAGTAAACATGAAAGAGGAAGCAGGGGTACACGTAATTGACACTCGCGGAGAGTTTGTTGTTGGAAAAGAGACCGACAACGTACGCGATACGCCGACAAAGGAAGCCGAGGAAGGCACGGATCGCCTCTTGATCGATCTTGCAAACGTCACATATCTGAATCCCTCGGCACTCGGCGTTCTGATCTCTGCCCACACGAACCTCTCCAAACGTGGAGCCATGCTCGGCCTGTGCAACGTCTCGGACGGAATCACCAACATTTTTGTCATTACGAAGCTCTCGTTGGTCTTTAACGTGTACGGAAATCGGGAAGAAGGCATGGCAGCTCTGAGCAAGAGCCCGAGCAACAATGGCGGAAAGGGGGTAATTCCGCATAAGCGAAGCATAAAATAATCTTCCAACTATAACAGTCTTTACGGAGAGTTCATGAAAAACAAGTATTTCGTCATTCTGGTCATTATTCTTTGTCTGGTCGTTTCCTATGCCATCTATGAGTTTTGGTTCGGAAACCCGGAGAACTTTCTGGATCCAGAAATTCGCCATGAGCCAAAGCCTGGCAACACGTATGGCACTGTCTATACTGGAGGCCCAATTGTGGCAGTACTCCTGTCGTTGGTCTTCATGGTTGTGACCTTTGTAACCGAGCGATTTATTTCTCTTTGGCGTGCCCGTGGTCGTGGCCCTATCGAGAAGTTCGTGAAGCAAGTACATGATCATGTACAGAGCAACAACATTGATGCTGCTATAGATGAATGCAACAAACAGCGTGGTTCTGCAGCCAGCATCCTGCGCTCAGGTCTCGAGCAATACCAGCTTGTCAAGGACAAACCCGATCTGAATGGCGAGCAACGACTTGGTGAAGTGAAGCGAGCAATTGATGAGGCAACCGGTCTTGAGACACCATTGCTGGAACGCAACCTGATCGTTCTCTCGACAATTGCTTCGATTGCAACGATGCTTGGTCTTCTCGGAACAACAGTTGGTATGATCCGAGCCTTCCAGGCACTTGCAACGTCCGGACAGGCAGCCTCAGCAGTTCAGCTTTCAATCGGTATTTCCGAGGCTCTCATTAATACTGCAGGCGGTCTTATCGGAGCTGTCCTTGCCATCATTTTCTATAACATCTTCACCAACAAGGTAGATAACTTCCTCTACATGATTGAGGAGTCAACTCTTTCGTTAATGGAGACACTGGCGGTCCGGGTAAAGTAGGTAATAGCATACAAGAACAATGGCAATACATAAACCAAAACGACTCGGCTTCAAGCTCGACATGACACCCCTTGTCGACATTGCTTTCCTGCTGCTGACGTTCTTCATGTTTACCACGAAGTTCAAATCGGCTGCTGAAAGCGAGCAGAAGTTCACGATAAAACGACCGGTCGCAACTGCCGACACAACGAAACTACCGGAAGTTGGAACCGCAATAGTGAAGATTGCGATTGACGAGACTGGTGATACAGCATACTGGTTTTCCATTACGAATGAGGTAGATAGAGAGTCCGTATACAATAAGGCCGAATTGCCCGACTCCATAAGGAGTAAAGCGTTGATTCCCATCGGGAAAGACTCGGTAATGCTGGCTCGACTTATCCTGGCAACGCGATTCCACGATAGTGATAAACGTGAGAAGGATTCCGCCAGCTTCCAGCCGACCCAGTTTGCTATCGACGCCGATAAGGATATCGACTTCGCAATTATTGATCAGCTCATGAACGTTATGCGCAGTCAGGGAGCGACTATTTTCAACTTTATCACGGTCGACCAAAGTGAAGGATAGAGTAGGGAGGGAGACATAGTCTAAGGTGCGACGGCGACAAGGGCCGCATAGGAACAAGGGTAGTAAAATAGTAACTGTATAAACTGAACGAGAACCAATGGGTGCTGTAGATATTGGTGCCGGTAGTGGCCGGCGAGTAAAGAAAGGTGGAGTAAAGAAACCGAAACGGGTAGGCTTCGTGCTCGACATGACACCTCTTGTCGACATCGCCTTTCTGCTGCTGACGTTCTTCATGTTTGCAACAACAATGGCTCACCCGCAGATTATGGAGATGAGAATTCCGCCGGACATAAAAACAGAAATACAAGTGAACGCCGACAATATGTTGGTGCTGTATGTGGCCGAAGATGGAGACTATTATTATCGGGTAGGTGTCGATACTACATTTCAGTCTTTGGAAAGCAACAAACTGCGCGATTTTTCCGTTGCTCGTAACTCCGAGAAAGGAAACGACTTGGTTCTTTCATTAAAACTCCATCCCAACGCAAAGTATGAGAGTCTTATCGTTGCACTGGATGAGCTAAACAAGGCTGAGGCTATTTTGACTCGCCAATATCCGTCGGAAAAGAACTCCGAACGTGAACGAAAGTTTTCAATACAGCCTCTCGATTCCCTGGAACAATATCGATTGGAGCAATTATGAGTGTACAAGAAGCTTTGAAATTAGGAGCATACGACCTGAAACGGTATGCCAATCGGAATCTTGCTATTGCTTTTCTTATTGCCCTTCTCCTGCATGTAGTACTGCTTGGCTATCCGATGATAGCCAACATCTTTGACAAGGAAGAGGCACAAGCAGAAAACCTTATCAATACCGGCCCAATAACGCTTGAGGATTTCAAGGAAGAAGATCTTCAATCGCAGGAAGATACTCCTCCGGATGAGGTTATCCCGCCACCGCCTATGGCTGATAATATGGTAATAGGGACTGGTTCTGAAAATGCGATGGCGCGCATTAAGGCCGTTCAGGATCTGGAGGACGGACTTGATATCGAATCATTCCAGAACATGAACATTGCCACTCCTCAGGGAGGTGGAGACGGAGGCGCACCACCACTTGATCCAAGCCTGATACAAATGCCGACTGAGATTAACTACAGGAAAGAAGAAACGAAAATCTCTCGACAGCAGGAGTACGTGGAGTTCATTAGTGAAGGAACCATACCACAATTTGATATGGGTGAAATTGAAAGCCACCTGGTATACCCAGAGGTTGCCGAGGAGGCGGGTATTGAGGGAACCGTGTATGTCCAGGTCTTTATTAATGAGCATGGAAAGATCACAAAAATACTTGTTAAAAAGAGCGATAACAGTCTCTTTAATAACAGTGCTATGGAGGCTATTCGGAAGACAACGTTTACTCCAGCGATTCAGAACGGTTACCCTATACGTTTCAAGATGATAATCCCTGTACGTTTTCGCTTGGTGGATTGATGGATCTGCTAAGAGTAACCACGATGCAGCACACAGCTGCGAATAACTTGAAGCCTTTGAAGGTAAATGCTCTTCAGCAAACGGAGAGCATTCATTTTGATAAGGATTCAGATATCTAAGGAAGAGGAGGATTATGCGTAACCCAAACGTCCTTATCGGTTATCTCCTTGGCGGATCTATGGTTCTGGTCGGTATCCTGATCCTTACCGGGGTTTTCAAGTTACGCGCAACATGGGATCCACTGTTCGAAACGATTTTCGGGATCGTTGTCCTCCTCTTCGGAGTCTATCGTATTGTTATTACCGATACGAAACGTCGGCAAGATGAACGGAGAGACCTATACTCTCATCATCAGGAATAGATTATGTTTACGTGGACCAAAAGGTCCCGAATATGATGGAAGTGCCACTACAGATTTCACCTTAGGTTCCAGAAAATCTGAATTAACTCAAACCCCTTGCAGTAAGAAGACTACGTTTATCATGATTCAGCTCACGTATTCAACATATTGGACGATTCGCAAGGGCTTGACAGCAATCCTTTTTCTGGTAATGCTCTCTGGTTGCGAACCACATGATACAAGCAAGAATTCTCCCACTTCGGGAAGCCTAATCCTGTACGTCGATGAGACATACGTGGAGCTTATTCGCCCTCTTGCCGACTCTTTTACAACAAGTTATGCTCCCGCCATGTCGATTGATATCAAGACTCTGCAAGCACGTGATGCCGTTGAGGAATTGATTAATCAACATTTGGCAGATACATCCCTTTCCAACACTGCCGCAGCCGTTGGAATCATCATTGGTAGGGAGTTATTGGAAGATGAGCGAAGGATAATCGGGGAGCGGAATCTGAATCAGCGCTTGTTAGAGATACCTCTAGCCTGGGATGGTCTTGCACTTGTAGTACCAAACGAGTCTCCTCTGAAGGAGACAACTGTTGCGCAACTACGAGAGGCATTAATAACTGAGGATCGAAGGGCAAATGTTCTCCAGGAAGGATCGGGTAACGAGCAACTCCGTTTCGTTTTCACGTCACCGAACTCATCATCTTACGGATATGTTCGTGAACATCTCCTCAAAGGAGATGAGCCTGCAAGCCCTGCACGATGGCTCGGCACAGCAGATTCTGCCATTGACCAGATTGCCAACGGTGAAGGCATCGGACTAATGGCCTGGTATCGGGCCCATCAGGATAGTGTCAGACTCCGTACGTTGAAGGTTGGTTATGCTGACTCGACCGGTATTATCAATCCA
Organism: Chlorobiota bacterium; assembly: GCA_021296135.1. Lineage (GTDB taxonomy): Bacteria > Bacteroidota > Ignavibacteria > OLB7 > OLB7 > JAGWAZ01. Next base: position 12,268 of record JAGWAZ010000008.1, read on the forward strand.
CCGGTAAGGGTCCACACTGTCTCGCTCGTGATGGACAAGTATCCGATGAAACTGCATGTCGTTGGCTATTCACTTGCCGGAACGAAATCACCGGCAAATGGCTTCCTCTCCTGGCTTGCCAGTTCGGATATAGCCCAGCAACAAATGGCAAAGAAGGGGCTGGAGCCGGAAAATGTCCGTTTCACACTGATACCAAGCCAATAATGGTCGTAGACATACACACGATTCAACCTCTCTTAACATTAGTTGTTCTGAGTAGAGGGTAGTGTTACAAAACAACGTCAATATCGTTCTATCTCCGGAGAGATTTTGTGTCTACCGAATACCTCGAACGTATACGAACGAAGCATTTGAAAACTTAGCACAGATAGTCAAATAAATCGGAATCAGACCATGAAAGCGGACTTATTTCTCAAATTCATTGGTAGTGTAGCCTCTGTTCTCTTCATCGTTGGGGGAACATTTCCACTGCACGCTCAGGATAAATTGAATGAAGCACGCATTGCATACTCCAACAAAGACTATTTGCAGGCTGCCGAATTCTACAAGGAGGTTCTTCGTCAGAAACCAAAAGATGAGAAGATCCTCGTTGAGGCAGGCGATGTATATATGGTTCTGGAGCTGTATGACACCGCGCGTGACCTTTATCAACGGGCCTACAACCAGGATAGTCGCGACGGAGAGATTAACCGAAAGCTCGGTACAGCTCACTCATTTCTCGGCGAGCATGATCAGGCAATCGAGAAATTGCGTCGTGCTTTCAAGTTCGATGATGAATCGCTCGAGTCCCGCCTTGCCCTTGCCGACGGTTTTCTCCGTATAGGAACAGATTCCCTCAACAAAGCACAGATCGTGATCCTTCAGGCAAAAAAAGAGTTTCCTGAGAATCCGCAGGTCTATGTTGCACTTGGTGATTTGTACTTTCAACAAGGAATATTCCAACTTTCCGAGGATGCCTATAAAGAGGCTATCAACCTTAACCAGGGATTGATTGAGCCACGCATAAGACTTGGTATCTCGTACCGGGAACAGGGAAAACGTGAGAACAAACCGGAGTTCTATCAGAAAGCCCTTGAGCAGTTTAACTACGTGACCGAGGCTGCTCCCAAGGAACCGGTTCCGTGGCGACAACAGGGGGAAATTCTCTTCCTGGCAGGTCTCTATGACCAGGCAATTGCCTCGTTGAAACAATATCAGGAGCTTCGACCGGATGACTCCCAAGGCGATTATATCATAGCCTTAACAGCTTCAAGGGCACGATATTATTCTATCGCTATCGAGCCTGCAAAACGCATTATACGTAGAGATGACGACCGTTCGAAGCAATTTCGTTCACAAGCATACCGTCTTGTAGCCCTCGGTTATTACTCAAAAGCACAGACCGCAGCCAATAATGGAGATGTCGACAGCGCCAGGACCTTCTACAGCCTATCTGCAGAGACATATGCCGAGACTCCGGACTCTGTTCTCGATCCAAACGATGTTATCTATCACGGCACTGCGTTGATGTGGAATCGCGATACAGTTCAAGGTTTACAAGTATGGGCAAACATGATAGAGCTTTTTCCCGATAGCTGTGGTCTTGCCTACACCGTAGCAAGAGGAATGTTCGGCATCCAACGCTACAACGAGTTTCTTTCAACCATTGATCGTATAGAATCAATCTGTGGAAAAAACTTTGCTTCAAGTATCCCGACCCTTCGTGGCCTTGCATATTTTAACCTCAAACAGCATGAAGATGCAATCAATGCGTTCAACGAGGCCATAGCCAATGACAGCTCGAATTTTGACTCGTATTATTGGCTTTTGAATACCTTGATAACGTTAAAGGAGTATGAAGATATTCCTTCCATCGTGGACAGAATGGCACAGCATATAAATCCTGATGAGGTCGATTCTGAAAAGCTTGCGTGGTGCCATTATTTCAAGGGTATAGCTCTCTTTAACGCTGATGAGTTCAACGATGCGATTGAAGATTTCTTGAAGGCAGTCGAGTTGAAGAGCGATCACCTGCAAGCCTATCTTTATACCGCTGTCAGCTATCACACCCTTAAGAACAAGCAAAAGGCCTGTGAATTCTATCAGAAGGTCTTGCAATATGACCCTGAGAATCAGTACGCCGCGGAGAATGCCAAGAAACTGGGCTGTTAGTTCTTGGGGGATATCGCATAACATTATCGGGCGATCGTCGTCTTATGTTCGGCGGCCGTTCGATCTTGAGTCGGGGCCGGAATAAAGAAGACTCTTGCATAGCGTTCGCCGTATGGCGATATTTGATATCAGCGTATAACGAACTATCATTACATCATTAACTAAAGCACTCTGGAGTTACTATGAACACACAACACTTGCTTTCGATTGCATTGTTATTGGCCTTGATTGGCTTCTTTCCCCTTGCAGCACAAGTAGAGGGGGAAGAGGCGCAGACCACCGGAGACGGGAAGCTTGAAGTCGTCGATCAGTACGATTGGGGGACTACGATACCTGGCACGCTGGAAGCCGACATTGAGATCAAAAATGTCGGGACTGGACAGCTCCAGATAGAACGTGTGAAGCCAAGCTGTGGATGCACCGCTGCTCCTCTGGATGACTATCTGCTTGATCCGGGAGAGAGCACAACCATGCACGTTTCTCTTAACGCCAAGAATCGTAAAGGACCACTCAGAAAGTCGATTACGATATTCTCAGACGATCCAAGCAACCCGACCAAGTTTGTTCAACTCATCGCTAATATTCAGACTGACATTTCGTACAATCCGGATGTCAGGTGGTTGGTCTTTAACAATGTTGTTGCTGGGAAAGAAGCTACAACGTCTGTCCGGGTTATGAACACGAGCGACAAGCCAGTTACAATCTATCCTCCGGAGATCAGAGGCACCGATGCTCCGGTCAGCTTCAATCTGGTGGAGGAGAAAGTACTGGCTCCGGATGAAGAGTTGGAACTGGTGGCACGCGTGATGTCGGAAAAACCGGTACAGATTGAGGGGAAAGTGACGTTGAAGACTTCATCAGAGAACAGCCCGATGCGCGAGTTCACGCTCCATGGAAACGTAATTGAGGCCGCGACTGTGGACAACGCAGCAAACCAGTAGTATAAATCACAAATAGTACTACATTGATATTATAGACCTCTATCTGGTATAGTAAAAGATAGGGAACGGATCAATGAATCGTCCTCACTCTTTGGCTCTATACTACTCGACTACGAAAGCTATTGGAAATTTTTGGTCTACCCCTCCATCTTTTCATTCGAAAAAGATTCACGTAAACTTTTCTTCATATTTCTGCAACTTTTTGCTTCGCTGTGTCACTTCTGTTACGGGACTGAGGAAAGGAGGCAGACATTAACTCATGAAACGAAAGAGACGACAGGAAATATTCCTTGGGCTCCTTGAGCCGAAGCTTGAGGACCTCTCTCGTTTCTGTCTGGCTATGACCCGAGAGACTGAAGCAGGAAGAGATTTGATGAGCGATGTAATTCTTGCAGCGTGGGAGAGATTTGACTCTCTGCGCGAAGAAGAAGCATTTCTCAGCTTCCTCTTTACGATTGCCCGACGGACGTATCATCGTCGAAGAAGACGCGAAGAGCTTTTTGGCAAGTATGATGAGCAATCAGCACGCAACATCGCTGGCAATGGAACACCGGTCTGGATTGGAGCCGACGTTCGTGCCTTGTACGATGCGCTTGCAGAATTGCCGAAAGCACAACGCGAAGCAGTAGTCCTCTTCGAAATTACCGGGCTATCTCTCAAAGAGGTTGCCACCGTGCAAAACGCTTCTCTATCGACTGTCAAGTCACGCATTGCGCGAGGACGCGAACGACTCACAAAACTCCTCGGGGCAATGTCCACATCGGATTCGAGTCAGTTGACTCGTGGTCGAGACATCGTGACAAAGCCAGACCTTTCTCCTTCCCACAATACACTGTTCTCTACATAGGCATATCGACAACCTCTAGCGCCGGGTAGTCTTTTGAGGATTACTCGCTCTATCAGGTCAAGATTGTCTGTCTGAGATCCATTAATTGCCAACAGATTGAGTGCATCTGCATAACCAAAGACGTTATGAACAATCGCGAAGACATACTGAACCGCTACCTTGATCAGGCATGCCAGCAACCCCCTCTTCTTTCACGTGATGAGGCGGAAACGATACTTTTACAACGTGGCGTGGCAACCGAGCCAAATGGACGCTCTTCGCAAGGAATCGTTAGCACACTTCTTGTCGGTGTTGGGGTGATGGCTCTGTTCCTGTTGCTTCCTGGAGATACGAAAATCGCAGAAGCGCCAGAGCTCACCTCCTCTCTACCTGTGTTGGCCGAAGCAGTTAATGTAAAGGGGGAGAATCGCAACTCCAATACGCCTAAGCCGACGTTGTCGCAGTCTCCACTCACAACTCAATCTTTGGAGAACAATTCTGAAGAAGAGGACGTGGACAGACCTGATAACAACTCAGTTCCACAACCGACTGACGTCGAAAACAGACCACCGAGTGTCACGCCGCAGCACATCACTACTTCCCCATCTCTCACGCAAGGCACCCTGAGCAATTCGTCAGCAAACGAAGAAGTTCAGCCTGAGCAACTCTCAGCAAATGCTCCAAAGGTTAACCTTGGCTACCTGCAGGCAACTCCGCGTCTGCAACCATTGCCGGAAACTGGCATGGTTCCCGAGAAGTTGATGGTGGCAAAACTGACGGCTGTAAACTCCTACTCCAATGACTATAACCCCATGGTAACGGCTGACGGCCGCACACTCTACTTTGTTTCCGATAGAGAACACGGTCTGGGAGGACATGACTTCTGGGTCGCGACAAAAGAAGAACGACATGACCTCGACTTCACCGTCCCGAGCAATCTTGGAAGCTCAATCAACACCCCCAGAAATGAAGGCGGAGCCACCATCTCTGCCGATGGACAACGCATGTACTTTACCGCATGTAACCGGCCTGATGGCCTTGGCGAATGTGACATTTACGAAGCCCATCTTGGTGATGCCGCGTGGGAAGAGATCCGAAACATTCATGAGATTAACTCCGGTTACTGGGAAACTCAACCGGCTATTTCGTCTGATGGCCGGACACTCTACTTTGTCTCGAATCGTCCGGGAGCCACTGGTGGTTATGAGGATACCGACATCTACATTTCCAATAAACAGGCAGACGGCACATGGTCGCGTCCGAAAAACCTGGGAGAGCCGATCAATACAGCAAAGCGAGAAGACAGTCCATTTATCGTTCCTGGTGGCAACGCTCTTTACTTCAGCTCAGAAGGGCATCCGGGATATGGAGGACTTGATTTCTTTATCTCTCACAAGAAGGACAACCAGACATGGGGACGTCCGGTTAACCTTGGAAACGAGTTTAACACCCCTGACGATGAGCGCTTTATTGCTGTGCCAGCAGCAGAAGATGTTATCTACTTTGCAAAGTCAGGTAACGATGGAAAGCTCGACCTTTATATGGCACGCAAACAGACTCGCTCGACTTCTGTCATTATCACAGGAAACGTACAAAAGGCCGAGACTAACAGTACACACTACGCCGATCTCCTCTTTGTTGATGCTCATACAGGGGAAATTATTCAATATGCCCGCACAAGCGACAAGACCGAAGGGTTCTCGCTTGTTCTTGGAAAGAATACGTCGCAGCGCACTATTGACATCTTCGGCTATACTGACTCTTTCGGGGAGTTCCGTACACGTATTACGCTTGGGCCGTCAGACTCATACCGGGAGTATCGCTGCGACCTGATCGTTAGTACGGCAGATAAGCAGATTGCAACGTTGTCCACTTCAGTACCAAGACTCTCCATCTCTACAATCGGACCACGAGAGCTTATTATCAAGGCGCCAGAGCAGAAGGGTGGAGAACTTGTTGTGTTCGACGCCTGGGGCAACAGGCTTGTGCAAGAGACTTTCCTGCCTGGAGAAGAACAAAGGATTCATCTTGATTCTGCACCAGAAGGTATCTATCTGGCACGACTTGGAGATCATTCAGGAGTCATCTCACTCCAAAAGCAGAATAAGTAATACTTCTGTGTGAAGGGAATAGTAGCGTGACATTCTCTTTGCCTCAAGATTCTGGTCAGAGCATTTCTCCGAAAACTTATGGTACGAGTTTGTTTCGTTCGCACTATATTCTCTCCCTTAGCTCCATACCTCAAGTTTTGAACTGACTACATAACAGTTACTATATCGCATACAAAGCGACTTGTTTACCACAAAAAAAAGGAGCAGACTGAACAATGAAGAGAAAACTCCACACTACGCTCTTTGCCGCGCTTGCGGTCATACTCTTAGGGAACGGGATTCTGCCGTCGTACGCTCAAGATACAGGGGGAGCTCCTGATGAGAGCTTTAATGAGTTTATCATCCGCAATCTCGGTCCGATTGTCAACACATCCGATCTTGAATACGCACCGACGATTACAGCCGATGGTAAGACACTCTACTTCGTGTCGAATCGGACAGCTACCGGAAGTGTTGGTGGCCATGATTTCTGGGTGACAACCAAAGAAGATCGTCTCGATACAGTCTTCGCTGTGCCGTCGAATCTCGGCGCACCTGTTAACACTACGCTGAATGAAGGTGTTGCATCCATTTCGGCTGATGGACAGGTGATCTATTTCACTGCATGTAACCGGGATGATGGTCTCGGAGACTGCGACATCTATGAAGCAGAACTTGAGGGAACAGAGTGGATTAACGTCCGCAACCTGAGAGAGATTAACTCATCAGACTGGGACTCTCAGCCATCAGTCTCATCTGACGGCAAGACCCTTTACTTTATCTCGAATCGTCCAGGCACATTGGGTGGCACAGATGACGCAGACATCTATGTTTCCCGCCTGGAATCAGACGATCGCTGGTCAGAACCAGTAAACATGGGCCCGTCGATCAACACGAAGAAACGCGAGGATAGTCCCTTCATCTTGCCTGGTGGAAAGGTCTTCTACTATGCTTCTGCCGGACATGGTGGTTTTGGCAAGCTCGACTTCTTTGTCTCTCGTTTGCAGGATGATGGTACATGGAGTGCGCCTGAGAACCTCGGCAAACCGTTCAACACATCGGAAGATGAGCGCTTCATCACGTTGCCCGCAGCAGGAGACATCGTCTACTTTACATCAGAACGGGTGGATGTTGGTAATGAAGGAACGCTCGACGTCTACATGGGTCTGCTTCCTCCACGTACTGTCACAGTTCTGATTGCCGGGCGTGTCTACGACGTCTGTATAGATGGGAATCTTCCGGCTTCGCTGAGCTTCACCAACACTACAACCGGCGAAGTTGTGCATACAGCGAACACAAACTCAGCCACAGGCGAATATTCCTTTGTGATGGACATAGAACAGAACGAAGCGTTCAACATTGCGGTGGCCGGTAACGTGCCGGGGTATGGAGACGTTCAGGCTGACATCGAAGTACCAGCATCGCGTGAGTATCGTGAGATTCGTCGTGACTTCCCACTCGGTGAGTCACCAGAACTTACGTGGACAGCGCCGCAGTCAGACTATATCGCAAGTCTTCCGGCCTCTGCTCCGGCCAAGTACAGGAACTTTAACGGGCTGGTTATCGAAGAAATTCTTGTGAAGGAGATCTATCCACTCCTCACATACGTCTTCTTTGACTCCGCCAGTGCTGAGATACCTAAGCGCTACAAGCTCTTCCGGAACGCAAGCCAGATTAGCAACTTCTCTGACACAACGATTCCAGGCGGCACGCTTCAGAAGTACTATCACTTGTTGAACATTGTCGGCTTCCGGATGACACAATATCCGAACACGAAGATTACGATTCAGGGACATGATTCCAAGGAGCCGGGCGAGGATCCTCAATTGTCCGCTCAACGCGCTCAAGTCGTCTATGATTACTTGACCAGTATCTGGGGAATTGATCCAAGCCGCATCAAAATGCTGAGGCATGGAGGCTACCCAAAAGAGAGATCAAACCCCAAAGATCCGCTCGGTAAAGTCGAGAACCGTCGAACTGAAATACGGAGCAATGATTGGGAAATCATGCGCCCTATTCTGATCACGGAAATTCGTCGATTCCACTCCCCTGACAACATGACCTTCCAGATGAAGAACGGTATAGCCGACCAGCTTGTAGCACGGCGTGAGATCGAGATTCGTCGCCAGGGAGAACCGAACTGGCATACAATGAAAGAAATCGGGAGAACCGAGCCGAACTCGCCGGAATACACCTGGTACAAGAATGCCGATTCGAGCAGTATAATTGCCAGCAATGAAACACCATACACTGCACAACTCGTGGTCTATAGCGAGGATGGAAAGGAATGTCGGTCAAACGAGGTAGAAATTCCTGTAACCATTATTACCAACGAAACCAAACGCCGCGAGCGTCTCGTTGACAAGACTATCGACCGTTACTCGCTCGTGCTCTTCGTCTTCGACAGCGACAAGGCGGGTGCATTGAATGAGCGTATTCTGAAGACATACGTATACGACGACATTCGTTCAGGCGCGAAGATCAAGGTGACCGGATATACCGACATCGTTGGTCTGGAAGATAGAAACAAGCGTCTCTCCGAACGGCGTGCTGCAACTGTGGACAGAGGTCTCAAACGGAATGTCTCAAGAAGCAAGATCGCATCACTGCAGACCGAAGGTGTCGGCGAAACCCAGCCGCTTTACACAAACGACTTGCCGGAAGGACGCTTCTACAACCGCACTGTGCAGATCGTTATTGACACGCCAACCGGAGGCGAATAATTGAAATTCAATCTTCACGTGTCGAACTGAATGTGCGCTCGTTCCTGATAGCGCGGGAACGGGCGCAACTTGTTTTCACCGCAGACATATACTCTATTCTTACTTTGAGTTCTTCTCTTTCAATTGCAGGCCTCTTTCTATTAACCACAGCTGATATGCCCTTCCGCATCATAAATTCCATCAAACAGCTTCGAAAAGCTGCGACATTTCATCCTCTGAAGCCTCTTTTATTATACCCGCCTTATACGAAAGACTCCTTGAATTGAAAATATCAGGAACCCTTGTATCTTACTGTATGTTTCGTATATTTCTTATTACGTCTTGTTTAGGTTGGACTTCTTCTTGATAACTCCCTGGAGAAATTGACAATCTGGAACTCTCGAAACATGCGTTATACCAAATGGAAGGCTCTGCCCACTGAAACCTGGATAGAAAGCCTATGAAATACGTTACGCGGTTACTTTGTACAACACTGCTTGCATTTCTTTCCTTCGCCACGACGAGTGCTCAGGTTCTGGGCGACCCTGAAAAAAGAGATGCCTCACCAACAATACAGGGAGTGAATGCCGAGGGGACACGGTTTATTGTGGGATTTATGGAAAACGAGGAAAGCTCGTCAGTCTGTGCTCGCCGAGGAGAGCGGAATCTATCTCAACACCGTATTGCCATTGCCTCGCGTCTTGCAACCAACGTTACTATCATCTACCCCAACGGCACCAGAATCGTTCGTGTTCTCAAACCAAACCGGATTAACTCCCTGATCCTTAACGGCGAACAGTACGAATGCCTTGGTGATAGAGTCTGCAATAAAAGCTTTGAGATCGTCTCGGATGAACCGGTCAGCGTTTACTGCTTCAGCAGCAAACCCTATACCTCTGACGGATACCTGGCACTCCCAATCAGTTCATGGGGAACGGAATACTTCACGGTAAATGCCGCTGTCGATCATTACCCACCACGCAGTGATTCTGCTGATGATCCCGACAATTGTCGCATAGAACCGCGACCTGGAGAATTTGCAGTCATCGCAGCCGAAGACTTTACAACAGTCACTGTAACAGCTACGACCCGAACACGCTCGGGAACTCCAGCGAATGTGCCTCAACAGAAAATCCTGATGAAAGGTGAGATCTGGCAGGTTCAGGCGCAAGGAAATGTGCGTGGTCGGGATGATATCACAGGTTCACATGTCGTTGCCGATAAACCGGTTGGTCTGCTGAGCGGACATGTCAGGACCGCTATGCCCTGGTCGTTTAAGACGAAGGACCACTTGATCGAGATGATTCCCCCGGTGGAAGCACTCGGCACTCGGCACATTGTTGTACCATTTAGTGGCCGAAATGGCGGAGATATTGTGCGGGTGATCGGTGCTCGACCTGGCCGGACTACCATTACCGTTACCACAGAGAGAGAGAGCGTTCAATACAGCGTAAATGATGCCGGATCCTTCGTCGAGTTTACAGTCAACGTAAGCGATAGCGCGGCCGTTATCGAAACAAATCAGCCGGTACTTGTTGCCCATTACTCGCAATCGAACGATGCAGATCCAGATACCACCAATGGTTTCGATCCTTACCTGATTATAACAACTCCTGAAGAACAGTTTGCAAATGCGGCAGTCTTTCAGACAATGCCGAACGGTAGCATTCTTCTTCAGACTGGACGCACTCAATTCGAGCGGCACTTCGTCACCATTGTCAGTGAAAAAGAGAACGTTGCCTCTCTTCGCCTCAACGGCTCTTCCCTTACCCGTGATCCACGTATCATTGCCCAAGGGAGAGTCCCAAGCCTGGAGAACGACTTTGTCTGGTTCACAATACGGCTTCCCGATAATCGGGCATATGTCATTGAAGGAAATGCTCTGTTTGGCGGCTATGTCTACGGTATTGGTAAGTTTGATTCGTATGGGTGGCCTGTTGGAACCGGTTTCTTTACAGAGACGTTCGATACCATTCCGCCAATCCTCTGGGCAAAACCGGAATGTGGAGAGTTGATTTATGATATCTACGCTCTCGACAGCGACACGATAAATTATAATAAAGGCCTCCTTTCTCTCTTCCTCGATCAAACTCGCTCGGAAAACGTGAGGGTTGTTGAGTTAGATCCAAATCCGTTGCCAAGGGACGGAAACCTTGGCTATCGCGACACCGCAAGAATCCGAGTCACGCTTATCGACCCAACCAAGCCGGGTCGTGCGCGAATCGTAGCTCGCGACGCGGGGGGAGTCTGGAATGATGCACGGGAGGCGCTCGACCACAATCATGACACAATCGAGGTTGTGCTCCGTGTAATACCGCCGACTTTCTCGAGAGATTCAATTCTGATCGACAAGGCTGAGATCAATACTCTTCGGCGCGAGCTTATAACGATTATGAACTCCGATGGAGATCGACCGATAAGAATAGACCGTGCCGTTCTTGTCAAGGGTGTGGAGTTCAAGATTGATGGTCTTGATAGAGGGGGCCCGATCGAGCGATCTCTTACACCTGACGAAGAATTCGATCTTACAATTTTGTTCCGAGCAGACAAGAATGGAGCTTTTTTCGACACATTGGTTCTCTGGGTCGATTGTCTGCGGTATCGCATACCGCTACACGCCCTTGTGGCTGTGCCACGCATCGAGACACAGGATCTCAACTTCGGCACGATCCGCAGAGGCACGAGCAAATGTAAGGAGATATGCATTTCAAATACAGGCAAGGCTATACTCCGAATCGACAGTATTGTCTTCAGAAATAATGACGGTCAGGTCTACCGATTTGGTCCTGATGGTCTACCCGACCTTCCCTTCTTCCTGGAAGCCGGTGCCGATACGTGTATTACCATCTGCTTCTATCCGGACGAACTCGGCACCTTTACGGGAGAGATCGAGTTCATCAGCAATGCTTCCGACGGGGACAATCGAGGGGATTTGAGCGGTCATAGCGTCTACCCACAAATCAACATTGAGGGTCATGACTTTGGTGAGGTTCAGGTGGGTGATACTGCCTGCTCTGATACCACGGTGTTTATCGCCAACACAGGAACTGATACGGCCTTCCTGACGGGGGTAACTATTATTGGAGAGAAGGATATCTTCATCGCAGATTCGTCGATCTTCCCGTATGCACTTCCTCCGGGTGATACGCTTTGGGTTCCCGTGTGCTTTATTCCAACAGGAGAAGATGATTATGACTCCTTCATCGGTGCTAAAAACAATGATGGACTTGAGACTGTGGGCACCCTTCTTGGTAAAGGTTATCAGCTTCTGGCCAAGATTGATGGTTACGACTGGGAAGAGCGCCGGGTTGGCACAGAACATCGAGGCGTCGTTTATCTTCGAAACCTGAAGGGTCATGAGATAAGGATTGACAGTCTCTGGCTCGAAAAGGGTGGTGACGAAGATTTCGCATTGCTGACACCGATACCACTATCAATTACACTCGGTCCGTTCCAGGAATACGCGCTTGATGTAATGTTCTCGCCACTTTCGGCTGGCGAACGAAGTATCAACATCTTTGCTCTGACATCATCGCGTGTAAAACCGGTAATCGATAGCGTTCTCGAGGGCGTCGGCATCCAACCGATACCCGAAGATAAGCTTGTGCATGATTCGTCTCTCATCTATTCATGCGAGGGTCGTACGAGTCGCGTCGTTCTCTACAACAGAGGGAGGGCTCCATTGACTCTTGACACTGTTTGGCTTGATATTGATACTACTGAAGCTATTGCCACACTGAATGCTCCGAGTCCCGGATCACAGATTCTGGTAGGGGGTATGCCTCTGGAAATCGAGATCAACTTCGACAGCTTTGTTGGAGTTGGAGAAACAATTGCAACCGTTTACTGGACCTTTAAGGATAAGGAGTTTCGGGGAAAAACATACAGTCGAGAGATGAAGATCAGCTCTGAACCACAACGATATTGGATTTCTGCTGCTGCACCACCCCAAGTCGATAATGGCACTGAGTTTGATCTCTTCATCACTGTTGACAGTTCCTTCTGGAAAGGAATTTTGCATGATGAAGTATTGCTGAAAACTTCGTATAATCCTCGCGTTTCGCTCTTTGATAAAGATCGGTGGCGGACTCTGACAGCAGGTCCGACATCTGACTGGACATTTGTTGGCGTGCCAGAAATAGACTCAGGTGTTGTTTCTCTCCGACTCCGTCCTACTTCGGGAACAAAACTGATTGATGGAGCGACGTTCCCACCGATTCCGTTCCGTGGATTCCTGGGAGATCAACCGGTCGATACGTTCCGGGTTGATATGCAGGCCAATACCGTTGAGTGCGTGCGGCCAACCGCAACGGTCCTGCCATACTCGATACACGAGATTTGTGGTCTGAATCACCGACTCTTCTACAGCGTAGGTGATCCTCCGTCGCTCAGCAGTGGAAAGCCAACTCCGGCAACTTCAAGCATTACTCTTGAGTTTACGGTCCCTTTTGAAGGACCTGCATTGCTTGAACTCTACGGACTTAACGGTGAGAAAGTAGGCACGATCCTCGATGAGACTGTCGGTGCCGGAGATCACGTATTAACGGTCGATTTGACTGAGCTACCAAGTGGTATCTACTATTATCGTCTCCGTTATGGCGACTACAGCGCGACACGAAAACTGATTTTGAACCGATAACGTTCGATCTGAAAAAAAATCGGGTTGTCGTTGTAACACTATAGAAGCAAGAAGGTCTCTATGTAGGCATCGAAACCGACGATCGAATTCGCATAGCAACTAAGGATATTTATACACAACCATTACTTTGAACTGGAGGGAGTTCTTTATGAACTTGAAAACGGTATCACTTGCAATCCTTGCCATATTCATGGCAATTCCAATGATTCCAGCCAAATCTGTTGCTCAGGATGGGAAGGACAATCCCCTTGATCCAACTCCTTCACGTCGTCAGATTCTTGTTGGCCCAACAGTTGGAATCCACCGGAATTACCACTCCGGTGGATTTAGAACAATTAGTGATCCAGTTTGTCCGTTCTTTGAGGATGGGACAGGTTGGGGTTTTGCTGTCGGTTTGAGCGCCGAGTTTTTGCCAAGCGTCGATGGTCGCTGGGGAATTATCCCGCGCATCACTTTTGAGCAGCGTCCGGGACAGTTCCGTCAGGAGTTGCCAGATGTACCTGTTCTAGTGCCAAACCCAATCGATCCAAGCACACCGGAAGTCGTCGATCAGACAATCTCAACTACCTCGGACATTACATACTCGCTCTTGAATGTGGAGCTCATGTACAAGCAGGAAGTTCTGCTTCTTGGTGATCTGCGTGTTGGCGTTCTTGGTGGACCGGCTGCCCAGTACATTATGGGCGGCACAAATCGCCAGGTTCAGGATCTTGATGAACCTGAGAATGCACGTTTCATCAATCCTGATGGTCTTCCGACTGAGAACAATGGTCGCCGCCTGATCTTCTTTGATGGCGACATTCCTGAGCGAAACGCAACACGTTTCTCGGTAAAAGCAGGAGTTCAAGGCGAGATCGGTCTCTTTAATAACCAGTGGGCTATGACGCCAGGCATCTACTATGACTATGGTTTGTCGAATGTCATATCGACAGAGAAATGGCAGCTTAGCTCAGTCATCTTTCAGGTCGATTTCCGCCGCGCCTTCTAACTAACTCAAGCCACGTATTCCAACGGCACGTAGTTCATTGTAGCTACGTGCCGTTTTCATTGTTCAGACTCTCTTTCACATATCTGTCTCGCAGCAATCAGCCCACTTCGTACAGCCCCCTCAATCGTTCCCGGCAATCCGGTGGCAGTCCAGTCTCCCGCAACAAAAAGGCCTGATCCAAGAGAGCCAGGAACCGGACGTGCTTTATTGATATCGGGCGAAGCATGGAAAGTCGCTCGTTTCTCTTTTACTACCTGTGAAGCTATCAGGTTTGCTCCCTCAAGTTCGCGGAAGGCTGCACGCAACTCCTTCTCGGCAATTGCGACAATCTCACCGTTGTCCAATTCAACCAATGTGTCAGCAGCGCTGACGACACATTCCAACAGACCTGGGAATCGTTGGTTCTTCTCACCCGAAATCTTCCGCCGATTGAACATCCATTCAACCTGTGTGCCAAGCATTGCATTGAACTCGGGCATCTCTTCAAGAGAACGATCAAACCAGAGGTAGACGGAAACAATGGGGTTATGTCGGGGGAGTTCTCCCGGATAGGGGCTTGGAGAAGGTCCTTTTTGAAGTCGGGGCAAATGTTCTCCGAGAAGAGTTGAAGATTCGCGCCAGGGAAGAGCCGAAAGGACCGTTGATGTTCGTAGCACCATGCCATCTCGCAGGTGTACTTCCCACTCCTTGGCGATTCGTACTATGTGAGCAACAAAGCGACCTGAAAAAATGCGTCCACCACGAGAAGTTATGTATTCCTCTCCAGGAGCAATAAGCCGAGAAAGACCAACGCGAGGTATCGCCAGTTTGGAATCATGAGATTTGCTCAAAAAGGCAAGACGCATCACCGCTGCAAAGAGACGTGCCGAAGCTTCCTCCGGCCTTGTGTTCAAGGTCGCAATTACTAATGGACTCCACAGCCTCTGCTGTGTTCTCTTTGACTGATCCAATCGACCGAGATATTGAGCAACTGTTTCGTTTTCATGTGGTCCTTTCCTCTTCACATCCAAACCAACTCGAAGCAGGCCCGCTCGTTCTCGAAATGAGAGTTGCTTCAACCGAAACATACCTGCCAGAACATGTAATGGCGGGGGAAGCCATGAAGGAGAGATGAGTGTATCATCGGAATTGTCCGTCGTTCGGAATTCAACACGGAGAGCCGGCTGAATGGTCACAAGATCGTCTGTCCCGAGTTTCCGCAGCAGATCGAACGTCTTGTGATAACAGCCGATCAGCAGATGGCGACCATTGTCGATCTCATCCCCGGTCTCCTGATGAATAAAGGATCGAACTCGTCCACCAAGATAGGGTCGGGATTCCACAAGAATTGGACTGGCTCCCCGATCGGCCAATTCCATTGCAGCGGCAATGCCGGCCATGCCACCTCCGAGGACGATTGGTCTGTCGCGCGAATCAGTCACCCGTTTCTTATTCCATCAAGATGAAATCTCAATACTCCTCTGTTGCCACCGGGGCTTTCCGCAAGCCGGTCCGCTCCAGCAACTCCTTCACCATAAACTCCTTGTGGTTTGGCGGCATGATATAAAGGCCGGCAATCTTCTCAGGCATCTCGCCAATGCTTTCCAGGAACTCAACCGTCACGTTAACACCTTCAGCCACAGGCTCTTCGGCATTCCTGAGCCTTTCTTGAATAGCATCAGGAATGGTCATACCGGGCACTTCATGATGCAGGAACTCTGCATGGCGCGTGCCGCTCAAAAGACTCAGCCCTAACATAATCCGAATTGGAATATGTTCAATCCGTTCAAGAAAAGGGAAGAGCGTATCACATTCAAACACTGGCTGTGTAAAGGCAACTTCGGCCCCTTCTTCGGCTTTTCGTTCCAGGCGTGCAATCTCCCGCTCCATATCTTTAGCGACAGGGTTAACCGCACATGCTATTGTGAAACGGGTCGGACCACCAATCGGATTGCCAACAAGATCGAGACCTTCGTTCATTCGCTTCAGAGCACGGACAAGACCGATGGCGTCGACATCATAGACCGATGTTGCATAAGGATAATCACCGATATGCGTAGGATCACCAGTAACGGCAAGGATCGTCCGCAGGCCAAGGGAGTGTGCCCCGAGTAACTCGGCCTGCAGTCCGACCATGTTTCGGTCACGACATGCCAGATGCGTAACGCACTCAATACCGACATGCTGTTGTACCAGATAACTTATCGTGACAGGGCTGATGCGAAGCCGTGCACGCGCACCATCAAAGATATTAATGGCATCAACTCCTATCTTCTTGAAGGATTCCACCTCCTTGAAAACGCCTCTCATGTCAAGTCCTCGTGGAATGCCAACTTCAGCCGTTATCAAAAAGTCGGTTCCAAGTCGCCCTCCAAAATCGCTTGGAGCCGGCTCGGGCTGCGGCTCGTTCGACCTCGACTTCTTCTTTCGCGGCTTGATCTCCGGAACTCCCACCTTCATTTGCTTCACACGCTGACTGATCGCCCGGACATATTCCGGAGTCGCTCCACCATCGGCACCAACAATTGCAACACCCCCCTTTATCAACTTTTCGATTGAGCGCGACACATACTCGGGGGTTGCGTTGTAGAGAGGCATTCCATCAACTAACGTCGGAGTGCCAATATCGGGCTGGGCAGAGAGGACTGCCCCGGTGGCGCTCCGTAACGCACGCACAATGCTTCGCATACGTTGCGGCCCAACTGTGCCGTTCGATCCGATAGCCGCAACGTTGTGTGCTTCAAGCCGACGTGCAATCTCGCGAGGATATTCGGAAGCAAGGACCGAACCATCCTCCGGGAATGTCTTTAGTGCTATGATCGTCGCATCCTGAGAGACATGGCGGGCAGCTTCGAGGGCGATCTCAAGATCATCAATATCTATAAAGGATTTAAGAATAAGAAGATCGCATCCGCCATCAAGGAGTGCGTGAATTTGTGCTGCATAAGCATCCCGCGCATCTTCCTGCCGAAGCTGGCCAACGGGTGCAAAAAACTTCCCGACCGGGCCGACTACGCCTGCAACATAGGCCTTGCCAAGCGCTGCCGTGCGAGCAAGCCAGACCCCTTTCCTGTTGATCTCGTAGACCTTGTCATCAAGCTTATACGAAGCAAGGGTCAGACCATTGCCGCTCTGCGTGTTGGATTGAATAATATCGGCCCCGGCATCAATAAAGAGCCCATGCAGTCGCTCAATCAACAACGGATTCTTCAGATTATAAATCTCGATCGGGTACTCGCTATAGCCTTCTGCACGAAGAGCCGCCTCCATCGAACCATCGAGGAGAAGTGGGCGACCCGAACCGAGCCGTTCTGCAACGTCGATCATCTGTTCTGCTTTTGAATCGAGAAAGGAGGAAAGTTACGGAACGATGTTCAGAAAGACGTCAGAGGTTAGGGCTTGAAGATTACGTTCTCTTCTATACGGATTTCCTGGCACACGGACTAAAGAGCTGATCATCAAGAGAGGATTAGTTTCCGAGAGTATCACGCAGATATTCGAAGAGGCGTTGACGTTCATCAACACCGATCTCCGGATATTCCGGCATACTCTTCGGGCCAGTATTGAGAGAAGCCTCAAACCTCGAGAATGACTGGAAGCGACGAATGTTAGTAATCTGGTTTGTCGCCGGCTCACCATCGATCCCA
Source organism: Chlorobiota bacterium (assembly GCA_021296135.1). Classification (GTDB taxonomy): domain Bacteria; phylum Bacteroidota; class Ignavibacteria; order OLB7; family OLB7; genus JAGWAZ01. The sequence goes on from JAGWAZ010000008.1 coordinate 30,231, forward strand.
TGACAACTTGCACATTTGCAACGGTATATCTCCATGCCTGATAACGGCGTAAGGTTATCACAGTCCAACTCTGTTGGACGAGTTATTGTTGCTTTGGGTGAAGGATCGAGCAGGTCACACGCACTGAAGAAGAACGCAAAACCGAACATTCCTATCGCACTCATCAACACGATATAGTAAAACCCTCGGTACATCATGCTTCTCTTACGTTACGCTGACCCGGTATGTTGTTACTCTGTTCTGTCCGTCATTAATATTATCATCACTATCAGGCTGCATATTCCCTGCAGTATCGAACGCCCGAATAGCAATTGTATGATCTCCCCGCACTGCATCCCACGCAAAACGCCAGGGCGTCCAGACTCCAAGGAAGGGATAGGCTTCCGAGTCGACTATTTGCTTGATGTTCGGTGGAAGATTGGCAGTGAATTCATCGAACGGCACAATCTCTGCTAACCCAACGGGACCACCATCTATGCTGATCTCTACTTTTTCAATCGGTGCAAAACCACTCAGAGCAAAACCAAAGATCATTGACGGGCCGGCAGACACCCGAATCTTATCGAAGAGACTTGTTGCCCGACTATTGACACGCATGACACCATCATCAATAAATCCCTGACCCTGATATGTTCCAAAATTTATGTCAACGTTGACTGCTTGAACTTCGGTGAGCCACTTCACGTTTTTGTAGCCGTATGCTTCCTGAATAATCAGACGAACCGGAAAGCCATGTTCGGGTGGCAATTCTTCCCCGTTTATTTTGTACACGAGCAGGGGTTGCACCAAACCCATACTTTCAGCATCAAAAATTCGTTCCGGCTTGATGTTGTTGACAAATCTATCAGCTCCGGTCAGGACAAGCCTCTTGGTTGCTGAAAGGTCTATGCCACCAAGAAATCGCTGCAGGGGCACGCCTGTCCAGTAGGCGTTACCGGAAAAGCCGGTCGGCGAAACCCTCACCTCGCTTTGCAGCACACACTCAATTGTCTTCAAGAGCGTAACCTCAACTCCCGGTTCATCTGCTGCTGTCATCAGCTCATCATATGTCACTGTCGCAATGGTAGTGTTTCGGTTCTTTATCACGAGAGACCAGTCGTTCGGGGAAGCAAAAACCGGCCGCGTCCAGCCTGTGATTGCTCCTTCACCACCATTCTGCTCAAAAAACTGACTGACCGGCGTCAAAAAGGGCTCCGGTTTCGGCTCAACGAACGGCGTGATGGTGTGAGACTCGCATCCCTCCATCAATGGAAGGATAAAGACCCCGGCAACGCCGACTCCACTCAGTCGTAAAAACTCTCTACGATCGATTCCCATACATACTTCTAATTCTGATTCGATTGTGAATCAAACAACCTTCCCTGCCAGGATATACCTATGAAAAGATCACGGCTGTTTGCCGTCTTCTTTCCGGATGGCGTGGCGGAGAGATCGGCACTGATTGCAAAATTCTTCCAGACCGATACGGCAATCCCGCCCCCAACTTTTAGATACTGTTCCGTCTCCGGAGGATGAACAACATCGAAGTCGTTGTCATCCGAACGGGTGGTTCTCAGGTAGCGTATGCTTCCTGTAACAAGAAAGCGATTGAACAGCCTATAGCCAACCTCAGCCTCGGCAGTGACAACATCTGCGTAGTCCGGCTCAAACTCTTCCGATTCATCGTCAAGAGAAGAAAACGCATAAATGGACGGTCGCATTCGATAGCCAAGCGTTGCCGTTGCATAGGCTGGTGCTCGATAGAATGAGACACCATACTCTGCGGAAAGAGACAGATTCAGGTTGCCATTGCCAAGCGGAGGAGTAATATCTCGACGATACCCTGTCGGCAAAGAAAAATCCGCACGACCAGAAAGGACATGCGGGCCTGAGCTGAAGAAACGATAACGCGCACTCAAGCCAACATCACCAACCCCTTCTGTCGTACGCTGTTCCAGAGGAGATGTGATGATCGAACGCTTGAGAGCCACATCGGCGATTAGAGTGAGATCGCTCGTTACGCCATGCTCAAGGTAGAGAACCAAACCACGGTCTGCCAGCGGATAATCCCGCACAGTAGCACCACCATTGTCAGTCGGATACTTTGTCTTTCCGTCGAATCGATAGACAGTATTCGACGATGAACTTCCAAAAGTGATCTTGATAAATGTACGCCCCACTTCCTGTGGCCAACCCCCGGCAAGCAGAGACTGAGGGGTTACAAGCGCTAAACACAAAGATGAGCCAATGAGGGCGAGAGGAAATCTGAACAATTGATGCATACACTTCGCAAATAGGTAGAAACACGCGACCTCTCGGGATAAATAACCCTGAATTGGAAAAGAAGTTACCAATATGATGAAATAATAGAGAAACAATAGCATGGGGCAGTCGGGTAGCGACGCTCCATAGGTAGCCCCATGCGGGAGCATGGGGTAGAAGATTGACCCAGTCGTTCTCTTTCCCAACTCTTCGCCCCCCGACTCTATGAACTACAACTTCTTCTCATACACCCCATAGACCTTGTACGCCTCAGCGTTCATCATCTCGGCGGCACGGTTCATCATTTTGTTGTCTTCGAGGACCCATGATGCTTCACCACGCTCCATCCCTTTGGCTACCCCCTGTTCCATCAATTCCCGGTAGAGCATTGCATCGACTCCCTTAGCCTGATATTTTGGAAGTACACCGAGCGTAATAATGCGCATGGCGTCTATCTTCTTTTTGTTGGTCATCAGGTTCATGATCGCTGTCGGCAGATTTTTCGCACCCGGAGGAATCGGCTTACCATTCTTGAATGCCTGGTTAATGTTCGGCACTGCAAGAGCAAACCCGATCGGTCTGTCTTCACCCTCTTTTTCTGCAAAGACCACAAGATCAGGATCTATAATCTGTTTTAGTTCATAGGCCATCGTGTTCATCTCCTCGTCACTCATCGGAAGGAAGCCCCAGTTCGGTTGCCAGGCTTGATTGTAAATCCCCTTGATGTTTTCGACCTCCTCCGGGAATCGCTTCATGCTCAGCGGACGAACGCGAATCTTTCCACGTTGTTTCAACGCTGCGGTGACTCGCAGGATCTTGTCGGTCATGCATGCAGGGTACTCCACGTTCCACGCAAGAAGTTTCTTCTCCAGAGCGAAACCAGCATTCTCAAGCAGATCAACACAGTACGGAGGATTCCAAGGCATTAAGGCCGAAGGGATATGTTCAAAACCTTTGATTAGCAGCCCAACTTCATCGTTTGTTGATGGGGAGACGGGACCGCGAACCGTATCCATTCCTTGTTCCCGCAACCAATCGCTTGCGACGTTTAACAGTGCATTTGCCACATTCTGATCGTTCACTGATTCAAAGAAGCCGAAGAAGCCGATCTTGTCATTATAGGTCTGGTTATGAACATCGTTGACAATTGCGGCGATACGTCCAACCGGCTCTCCATCACGCTCAGCTATGAAGAGTTTCAGGCCTGCATGTTTGTAGAACGGATTCTTTACAGTGTCGATCAACCGCATCCTATCCATCTCAATCGGAGCCACCCACTTCTCTTCGTCTTTATGCAATCGCCAGACCATACGCACAAATTCCTTGTTCCCTTTTCTTCCGGAAAGTTCGCGGATCGACACGTCTCCTTCCACAGGCAATGGTTCGTATGCAAGACTCCCCTCAGCAGCGACTGACCCGACCTCTTTATCGAGCAAGCCCATCTCCATACCGATGTCCTCAAAGAGTTCAAGAATCTTGTCGAGATGCTCTTTCTCATGAGTAGCCATCACTGAGCAACGCATCATCTGGTATCCCTGCATCACGCCTGGTGTGATAAATGCGTTGACGAAGACACCTGCATCGAAGAGACGTCGCCAGAAGATGAAGGCGAGCGTATCATCGCCAACAATCACCGGTATCACACCGGTAATGCCATCAATCACTTTGTATCCTATCTCCTTGAAGCCGTTTCGGAGATAGTCTGCGTTTGACTTCAGTCGGTCGATCCTCTCTGGCTCCTCACGAATGATCTTCAAGGCTTCAAGAGCAGAGGCAACGGAGGCCGGCGTTGGAGAGGCAGAAAAGATCAAGGCAGGAGAAGTATGCTTGATATAGTTGATTACCCGCTCATCACCCACAACCCAACCTCCAAGCGATGCAAGCGACTTCGAGAACGTTCCCATGGTCAGGTCGGTATCATCCTCAAGTCCGAAATAGCTTGCGGTTCCGCGTCCTCCTTTCCCAATAACGCCAAGAGCGTGTGCATCATCTACCATCATTCGTGCACCGTACTTTTTTGCGATCTCAACAAGGCGTGGGAGATCAACGAGGGTTCCTGTTGTTGAGAACACCCCATCGGTGACAATCAACTTTCCGGTATCCTCAGGAAGTTTCGAGATACGGCGCTCGAGATCATCCATGTCGCCATGCTTGAAGCGCACAACCTCTCCAAACGCACCCTTGGCCATGAGGTTTGCTGCAACAATACAGGCATGGTTATCACGGTCCGAGATCACATACTCACCCCGCCCAACCAGTGATGGAATCACACCCTGGGCAGTCTGATATCCGGTTGAAAAGAGTAGACAGGACTCTTTTCCCATATAATCGGCAAGCTCATATTCCAGATTCTCGTGCAGATTCACCGTACCGGTCAGATACCGGGAACCCGAACAACTTGTCCCATACTGGTCGATCGCTTTCTTCGCCGCCTCCATAACACGCCGATGACCTGTCAAACCGAGATAATTGTTTGAACCGGCCATAATAACCTCTCTTCCCTCAACCCTGACAACCGGGCCTTCATTCTCTTCAATTGCTCGAAAGTATGGATAATACCCTGCCTCCTTTACATCGTCAGCACGGGTGAAGTCTCGGCACTTCTGAAAGATATCCACTCTGAATGCTCCTTAATAACGTAGATGTTGTTTGTCAATGAGACCCTAAAGTTAGCACCTTAAGCAATGCGAAATTCGAAATGAAACCTTCAAATAGTTAGCAATACTCTTTTTGGTATTTTAAAGTTTGGATATGGACTTTTGCATTGATATCATGGCTTCAAAATCCCCAAATATCATCCACACCATTGGCCACTCGACCCGACTCCGATCGGAACTTGCTTCACTCTTGAAGAAGCACAACGTTGATACGTTGCTTGATATTCGGGCCATCCCCTATTCCGGTTATAATCCGCAGTTCAACCTGGAGACAATGATCGAAGAATTTCCAACGAGCGGCATCACGTACGAACATGTGGCTTCGCTTGGCGGGATAACCCCATCAGGCACAGTGATGGCTGCCGCAAAATCATGCAGCGAGCGCTCACGCGGATTTGCAGAATACATGCAAAGCGATGAGTTCCGAGATGGGCTGAACTATGTACTGAGCCTTGCCGAAACAGGTAAAAGAATCGCCCTGATGTGTGCCGAGTCGAAACCGGAGCATTGCCACCGATTCTGGGTCGCAGATGCCGTGCAAGAACAGGGATGGCAGGTTCAACATATCGTATCGGAGGATGGCCTGAGGGATCATCCCGCAAATTTGTTTACGTATTGATCATTTTCTCTCCATTTGCCACTTGCCACAGCAATCGAAGTACTCGTATCCTGAGCATACAAAATTTTATTCTCTGAGTATTTGATCCTGCGTCTCCTTGAACAACCGAGCTATAATCACATCTTATATCGTTCCACGTCCCACTTTTCTAACGTTCTTGTATTCTCTTTGTTTCCTGCAAAATTTCGAGGCCGCTTTTCCCCACCGTTTTCCACAAATTAACCAGATTTTCACTCCTTCTGCTGGGATTCACCGTGTGCTACCATTCTATCCCCCATCTCTTCTTTCTCTCTTTCCACGCTTATGTGGATAACTCCCTATTTTTCCACACACAATCCACACCATATCGTTCCCCCGTAACATCCCTCTTTACCCATTCTTAACAGGACATTCTCTCCATTTCTTTTCACAATCCACAGCCCTATCCACTTTTCCACTCCCTCTATTATCTATACATTCAAAAAGTTCTTAGAAAGTACTCAGCTTTCGACACGAGCGTTAAAGATAGTCTATGTGAAACCTTTCTCATCCAATCAAGAAACCTAAATCATAACTGACATGACGACATGCCATACCGATCTGACTTATAGTCACACAAATACCTGACATAATGACAGATGCTGTGGTCAAATAAAGTACCGTATGGACGAAATTTGAAAATCTTCAAGAACCAAGGATTCGGCATAGCAATTGATATTAAGAAAGATAGAAAAAGATCGTAATTCCATTCATCAAGGGGGAACAACTATGTATTTCTATGCCAACGCCAATGGTAATCACCGTTCACGTGGACATGATATCTTCCGCGAGATTGAGAGTATCTCAAAGGAGATTGCCGGCAAGCTAAAAGTCTATTTCGAGAATATCGACGCTCCGGGAGCCATCAATCATCTTCAGAAGCAATTTCGTCCTGCTGTCGATGTAACTCAGGATGTGAGTACTATCTACGTTCGGGCTGAGGTTCCCGGTGTATCAAAAGAGGATATCAGTGTAATTATGAAAGGAAACGGTAAGCTGGAGATTTCCGGTGTAAAGACCAACGTAACACCAGAATCAGAGACCGCTCTCTTGAAAGGTGGGCGCCGCTATGGTAAGTTCAGTCATGAGATTGAGCTTCCGGAGGGGACAGAGGTAGATGCCCAGAACATCACAGCAGAATATACTGATGGTGTGTTAACAATCACGTTACCGAAGTCTTCGAAAGCCAATGGCGTGACCATCAGCGTGGTCTGAAGGCATCGAAGAGTTGGATATTCGGAAGCTGATTCTATTATCAAGAAATATCAGAACATTGAACCATACAGAAGGGGAAAGAAATCATGGGAAAAATTATCGGTATTGACCTTGGCACCACCAACTCGGTGGTTGCGGTTATGGAGGGGAGCTCTCCGACAGTGATTGCTAACAGCGAAGGAGGAAGAACAACTCCATCGGTTGTTGCCTTCACAAAGTCTGGTGATCGACTTGTCGGCCAGGCAGCAAAACGCCAGGCAGTAACAAATCCAAAAAACACGATATACTCAATCAAGCGCTTCATGGGGCGCACGCATAACGAGGTAAAGGAAGAGGAAAAGATGATCTCCTATGAGGTCGTTCCTGGTGAGAATGACTCGGTTCGTGTCAAGATTGATGACCGGCTGTATTCACCACCCGAGATTTCGGCAATGACTCTCCAAAAGACGAAGCAGACTGCCGAGGATTACTTGGGACAGAAAGTGGCCGAGGCGGTAATCACTGTTCCGGCATACTTTAATGACTCACAGCGACAAGCAACAAAAGATGCCGGTGAAATTGCAGGGCTCGAGGTAAAAAGGATCATTAATGAGCCTACGGCCGCAGCTCTGGCGTATGGTCTGGACAAGAAAGGTCAGGATCAAAAGATCGCTGTTTATGACCTTGGTGGTGGAACCTTCGATATCTCGATCCTTGAGCTTGGTGACGGGGTTTTTGAAGTAAAGTCAACAAACGGCGACACGCACTTGGGCGGAGATAATTTTGATCAGCGGCTCGTTGATTACATCGCTGAAGAATTCAAGAAGGATGAGGGGATTGATCTGCGAGACGACCCAATGGCATTACAACGCCTCCGAGAAACCTCTGAAAAGGCCAAGATCGAGCTTTCAAGTCAGATGCAGACCGATGTGAACCTTCCGTTTATTACGGCCACGCAGAAAGGTCCAAAACACCTAAACCTTAATATTACACGTGCCAAGTTCGAGCAGCTCTGTGAGTATCTGTTCAAACGCACAGTTGAGCCATGCGAAAAAGCGCTTCAGGATGCGGGCATGACACCGAACGATATCGACGAGGTAATCCTGGTTGGTGGATCGACTCGCATTCCGAAGATTCAGCAGATTGTCAAGGATTTCTTTGGCAAAGAGCCAAACAAAGGAGTGAATCCTGACGAGGTAGTAGCAGTGGGAGCGGCAATTCAGGGAGGTGTGCTAACAGGCGATGTGCAGGATATTCTTCTTCTCGACGTTTCACCACTCACGCTCTCAATCGAGACGATGGGTGGTGTTGCAACGCCGATGATTCCATCGAACACAACGATTCCTACGAAGAAGACCGAAATCTTCTCGACAGCAGCAGATAAACAGCCATCGGTTGAGATTAACGTATTGCAGGGAGAGCGTTCGATGGCAACCGACAACAAGTCACTGGGCAAATTCCATCTCGATGGCATTCCGTCCGCACCGCGAGGCGTTCCCCAGATTGAAGTGATGTTTGATATCGATGCAAACGGTATTCTGAACGTTTCGGCAAAGGATAAGGCGAGTGGTAAAGAACAATCGATCCGGATTGAGTCTTCAAGTGGTCTTACCGATGATGAGATTGCCCGGATGAAACGGGAAGCACAGGAAAACTCAGCAGCAGACAAACAACGTAAGGATGAGGTAGAACTGCGCAACCAGGCAGACCAGACAATTCATTCTTCGAAGAAGCAGCTTGATGAGCTTGGTGAGAAGATGGCGCCTGAAGATAAAACAAAGATTGAGGAAGCTATTGGTAAGCTGGAAGAAGGGGTGAAATCTGGAAATATCGACACAATCCGTTCAGCCAAGGAAGAGCACGATCGTGCGTGGAACGAGGTCTCACAACGGATGTACCAGGATTCCGGGGCCGATGCAGCTGAAGATGCATCTACTGCAACCGATGGAGCAAACGGCCAGGCATCAAGCGGAGATGAAAACGTAGAGGAGGCCGACTATACAATCGTGGAAGAGGACGAAAAGAAGTAAAGTGTTCGACAATCGACCCACTAATCCACAACAGCCAAGCTCCTGAAACGGGGCTTTGCTGTTGTGAGTTTTACTCTTTCAGACAGGTTTGCTAAACGTTTCTATCCTATTGTTCGTAGTATTAATTCCTGTTTTAGCCTAGAGATGTTGACTGAGCCAATAACATGATTGACGAGTTACTTGTTGCTATTACTCGTAGCGATATCTCCTGTCCCACAGCCGAGAAAAACCCGGGGTTTCATCCTTCAGAGTCTTATCCTGAATACCGATTCAGCGAGATTTCTAATGTGGAGAACCCGATATATAATAGCGTTCGCAGACTTTTATTCCTTTTAGGTCTTGATAAAGAAAGATACGGCACTTCTGATCGGACATTGCGACTGGGGAGTTGATTCAGCCCAAAACGTATCATAAGTATAAAGCAGTTTCTGAAATACAAATGAGCCCTGATGGTATGCGAGGACCATACGATTGAATAAGGAGATGTAAACAATCAAAGAGGATAATAACTGGCCTGGGATGTGCCGGTACCCTCCTTGTGCTATTGCACGATCAATCGCTCAACTGCAATTTGATTTCCAGCTACCCCTCTCACCACATACCATCCCGGGTGCAAATCGCTTCGAAGTGGAACCTGATGGTCGCCGGGAGCAAGAATGCCTTCGAACGGTACGGAGATAGTGCGACCGAGTGAGTTAATGAGTTCAACGCGAGTCAGTTCTCCGGTTCCGGTTATCTGCAGAAGGGCTTCGTCGTGAGCAGGATTGGGGTGGATCGTAAGTCTCAGACCCCTTGCGGTGTTCGATTCCCCCTTTTTGTCATCGACTCCTGAGAAGAGTCGGTCTACAACCTCAAAATTGTCGATCCCCGAAACGACAAGAATGTTCCCGAGGGTGTCGGACACACGGAACCTGATCCGCATTTCATTGCTAAGTGAGAGATGATCGCGCGGGAAAATGATCCCTCGCTTCCATCCTGCAGTCCCTTTCACTTCGCTATACGATTCTACCCAGGACCGTCCATTGTCGTTTGAAAGTTCGATAACCAATGAGTCAAGGATGGTGTCGCGCTCAAAATGAACAAACCAGCGATCAAACAGAACTATAGGATCACCATAGCCCTGCAAATCCATTAATGGAGAGGTTAACGTTGTACGTCCGTTGTTCACATCATTTTGGTCGGGAGGAGCAAAGAGTGGTGGTTGCCCCGTAAAGAAAATCCGACTGTCGGTCCCGGCTGGATCGGTCGGAGGGTGAACCCAATCGGAGTTCGGATAACCGAGGTAAGGCCGGATTTGGTTCCAGCGACCGGTCGTTGCGTTGTCTTCACTCGATTCGTAGCTCCAACCAAGATCAAGCGTAGCGTCATCCTGGTAGCCGGTCTGCAGCCTTGCAACGATCTCTTCTGTATTCTCGTCAACTGTAATCGTCATTCGCCTGATGCGATATCCCCATTTGCCAACGACAAGTGAGAATGTTGGACCAATAGGCAAGGATATCTCTGTGCTCTCCCCTTCGATAACAACAGGATCAATGTATGGATCGACTGTGTAAGAGAAATCGTTGATTCGAGTACCGCTCTCTTCATCAATTGCCACGAGTCTGAAGGTCTTGGACGGAATTGGATCAAGCACTATATCTTGCTCGATATCCCCATCAATTGTTTCGGAAAACGAGACGCTACGGTATCCAAAGCTTGAGACTGTGCCGCGTATCTCTTCACCCAGAATTGCCCCAATGTAATAGTGGCCTGCGGCATCGGTTGAAGCAGGATCCTTGTTTGCAGCAAGTGTAATCGTCGCGTATGGAATCGGATCACCTGTCAGGGCATCCTGAACAACACCGGAGACTGAGCCGGCCCTTGCTCGATTGAATTCCAGTATGTAAAGCCCACTGTTCCGGTCGCTTGCCGCAATCTTCCCGGAGGGAAAGTGAGGGAAGACTTCCCAAACTCCACTGAGACCACCATCACGGCCCTGATACGTATCAAAAAAACCGACCTCACGTGGATGCAACGGGTCAATCAAATCAATGATGCGAACTCCGGCAGTATACCAGGCGACATAGGCATAGCGTCCTCGTACTCGTGTGTTGTGGATTGTTTCGACAATGTTTGGTGTGTATTCGGCGACTTTCATAATATCATCCGGATCGCTGATGTCCCATACCTTCAGGGTTTTCGGGGTGAACCCGACTTCATCGCTCGTTACTACATAGCGGCCGTCCGTGAGCAGCTCGCAGTTATGCGTGCCACTGAAGGGATAGGTGATTGTCGCGATGTGTTGCGGTTTCTCCTTGTTGGATACATCGTAAAGATCGACCCCGTTGCCATTGATCGCGGCGCCGACAAGCGTATCATTCCGCACAAACGCATCGTGGTAGTAATACGGATCAACCCCTCCTACGCGACGAGGATGTTCCGGATCAGGTTCCAGATCGAGAATCACTGCGCCACCATTTACTTCTGCTTCGGCACGGGTGCCCATGGCATAGAGATAGTGGTCTGCAATCCAGAGAGTGTGAGCGCTGATAAAGGTGTTGGTGTCAGTACGAATCAGGGCTGCTGTGTCGGGAAGTCCGGAGAGATCGACGATCTGCAATCCTGCTCCTTGTTCTGTGTTCCGGTTCTCAGTCGAGATATAAGCGTAGTTCTTGTAGACTTTGATGTTTCGCCATGGAGATGTCGGGCCAGCAATGACGCCGACTTGACGGAGTGGTTTTTCAGTGATATCAAAGATATATGTGGCGATCTGCGTTCCCAAAAAGGCATACTCTCTCCCATCAGGCGCTACATAGCCCCAGCAGGAATTATGTAACCCGCCGGCCTCCTCGTTTGTAATTGGTTCGATGTAATCGAAAAGAGTGATGTTTTTCGCCGGCGCGTTCTCCGGCTGTGCTGAGAGAACGGGTGAGACGAAGAGCAGGAATGCCCCAATATAGATAATGCCGTTCTTCATCGTGAGTTCTGCTTGTAAGACCTCTGTCGAGTGAACGAATGTCCGCAAAATAATATTCTTCTAAGAGTAATCATTTGGTCGACAAACAACAAACAATTGTAGCCATGAGCCCCGTACTCTATCTGTAGGGCTCTTCTCTCACAATCATTCCGGCAGCAAAGCCTGCCACTTCAATTGATCGTGTTAGAGTTCTTGTTGATACTTCAACGACATAGACAATTCCCGGAACAACTTCCGTCCCTTCGAGCGGATGGTGGAGATTCTCCCTCCCGGCTTGGTTCTCGCAACTGACAAAAACTCGTTTTCCATCTTTTGTAAAGATAACTGCATGTGGTTGCGAGAGAAATTCGTCAATCGTCCTAACAACCTGTCGTGAAGCTACATCGATTATCGACACCGTATTCGATCCTTGATTCGGTACCCAAAGCTCCGTTCCGTCTGGACTAAGGGCAGGAATCAGAGGTTTTGCGCCGACAGTGATGCTATCAATAACACGATCCTCTGCCAGGTCAATCACCCGTACCTCACCACTCTTGCGACAGGTCACGAACAGTAGTCCGTTTGAGGTGATCTCACTTTGATATGGTTCATGCTGAGCGGCATTGGCCGGTGCTGGTGGCGACCCGGGAACAATCGGTATACGGGCGACAACTTGATCAGTTGACAAGTCAATTTTACTGACGTCATCGCTTCCGGCGTTCATTGTATATAAGAACCTTTCATCCTGACTCAAGGTTACGCCATGCGGAGCGAGTCCCTCAACTTCGATGTTTTGTTGTGATGTCATCGTTGCCGCATCAACCCTCGTTATAAATTGCTGGATGAAAGTTCCATCAAAATTCGAGACGTAGAGCGTCGATCCATCGGCAGTTACCCGAATTTGAGCCGGAGCGAGTCCAACCTCTGCCTGGCCCAGGTTTTCAAACGTTCGCGCATCATACTTCTCAACAACACTTGAGGCGATCAGATTTACGTAGAAAAATCTTTTATCAGGAGAGATTGCAATGTTATGGGGGGCTTCCGGAGGTGATGCCTCGTCTGGTCGTGAGCCAACCCCGATATATCGGGCAACATACTCGGTCTGAAGATCGACCGCACATACCAGGTCTTCACTCTGACATGTCACAAAGAGTCGAGGGCGATCTTCCCCTGCCAACGGAACTTCTCCGTTATCATTCTTGGCTCCTTGATCGATCCATTCTTTGATGACCTTAATCTGCTCTATCGGAAGTGGATCGCGACTAAGGGGCATACGAAACTGACTGACAGTGGGGCCTAATGATTGATCGGTGTTGATGTGCTGGAAAAGATGACTGCGCACTCCGTTATACGGTACAACAACTCCACCAAAATCCGAACCGGCAGTGAGATTATCCCATGAATCCAAAGAAAGACCTGCCTCGTTATCATCGCCGATGTGACAACCACTGCCGGCACACGAAGTCAGGAAAATCGGCTCGATATGTTTTGAATAGAGGACTGCTTCCCCTGAATCCGGTAGAACGATTGGAGGAGGGCCAGTCGGATCGCTTTCGCATCCAATACCGACCAAGAGAATGAACAGAGTGAGCCCCCAAATTGCTGTGTAAAGGCGCATCAAACTTTTTTATCTCTACAGATTACGGATGTAAGGATCAAATCGTCTATGAAGAACAATAAATTCTGATAGCGATACGATTCCAGAGATAGATGACGAAATCCTTCTATCCTGAATTGATATCATGATGGGATGATTTGGTGATTTCCTTACCCTTGAGCGAATCTATGTAGATTTGCCTTGCTGTTGGATTGATGAACGGGATAATCATGGGAGCCCTTGCCGGTGTAATTGTATGGGGAATGTGGGGGAGCTTCCGTCTCGGTCTCTTGATTGCAGTTGCAATGTTCGTGAATCTTATCATTGCAGGTTCGGTCGGCACTGCTATTCCGCTCCTCCTTCGTAAACTAAAATTCGATCCGGCACTCTCATCCGGTCCAATTGCTACCACGTTTACCGATGTCTGCGGTTTCCTCACATTCCTTGGCCTTGCAACCCTAACCCTGAGTTGGCTTCTCGATTAACAGGTCCACATCTTCCGGATGCCAGATATCGGGCCTCTGATCTCTATCTCTTCTCAACGCCACCCTTCTGAAATAGCGAGTTGATTAAACTCTTTCTGTAATGCTTTACGAGGACCATTTCGTTGCTCCCGATCTTTTCCATCAGGGTAGTTATAATCGAGGATCAGGCAGGCCATGTATGCGGTGAGGTCACCAACACAGTACTCATGCTTGCGGGCAATCGGTGCATCTGGACCCAAACAGGTAAGTGCATCGGAGTTGTCCATCTCGTCGACAAGATGAGGAATCGCGTTTTCGCCAAACTTGATGACGGTCTCACCAAATTTCCCAAGATGACGACCGGGCAATCCCCACCACTGGTGCATAAATGCTCCGGGGATGGCTTCGCAATATACACGAACCATTTTCTTGATTGGAACCTTACCTGACATCATAAGCAGTTCCTGTGCAATCACGCGCAGGCGATTGTCTCCTCGTTCTGATTTGACGATCTTCAGCAGGGCCTCTGCTGCCCCGTCACTCTCTAAAATGTTCTCTGCTTCACCTCGCAGAAAAATTGCGTCGACCGATGTTCCCTCAAGTGCTTCGCGGATTGTTCCCAGAACAATTGCCATGCTCACTCTACTCTCTCAAAGTTGATACTGATGATCGCGCCATGTCTTCGATCCTTCCGTATCTTGACGCGCCATTGTTCTATTGATGGGAATGTAACGCGATTCACCATGTCAGGCAAGCCATACTTTTTAGTGATTGATTTTGAGGCCACTTGCTGGGAGGGAGAAAGCCAAGCCGATCAGCGGGCCGATCAGGAGATGATAGAGATTGGTTGTGTTGTAGTTGATAAAGACTCCACAGATATTCTTAACAAGTTCTCCTCTTTTGTCCGTCCCGTCCGATATCCTCTGCTTAGTGATTACTGTAGTGCTCTCACGGGAATAACACAGACCGATGTTGACACTGCCCCGACATTTCCATACGCACTTGGTATGATGGTCGATCAGCTTGGTAATCCCTTAGACTACCTATTCTGTTCGTGGGGAGAGTTTGATCGTTATCTCTTGCGATCAGCCTGTCGGTATCATCGCGTTCCGTACCCTTTTGATGATGGGCACCTTGATCTCAAGCCTCTCTTTTCCGAGCAGGTCTCAGGTCGCAATGTCCCTATGCAGCGTGCACTCGATATGTTGGGGATACCTTATAAAGGACAACTGCACCGTGCCCTCGACGACGCACAGCATATAGCTCTGATTCTTAAAGAGATGCTTGCCTGAGTTTTCTATCTCATCAGCTTCCGGGCGTATTAGTCGTCATGTTGTGCACGATAATATTTGTTCCAACAAGGAGATTCTTAAGATAGTGTTGATGGCAAGTCGATACGTCCTGACAGGAAAGAAATTGCCAATTTGACCGTGATACATTAATTAAGGAACGATCCAGTCCATATCTCGTCATCTTCACCCTCTGGCTACTGATTTTTGCCGCTCCAGCCAGATCATGATTGTCGCACCAATACTGCCACGTATCGCGGAAGAGTTGAGCGTGGAGAAGTCCGTGCTCGGGATGCATAGCGTGAGAGATTTGATTGAGTCGGGGAACGAACTCTTACAGCCAATAAAGGCATAGAATAAAGAAAACGCCGGAAAGAATTTCCGGCGTTGAATCTACGCAAATATCCGTAATGTTCCGACCAGTTAGTCTATTTCGCGCTAAGCTCTTCAAGCTGACGGCGCAAAAGAATATTTTCTACGGTCAGTTTGCCAATCATGTGCTCCAGTTCAGCAATGTTTATATGCGAGGAGCCTGACGTGCTGGCAGCCGGTGCCGATACCCTTACCTTGCTGACAGCACTCTTGGATGCCGGTCTTCCAGCAGTCTTTTTCTTGCCACCACCCTGCTTTGATTTCCATTGACTCAACTGTGACGGTTGCATCTCGTACTTCTTTGCGACATCAACCAGCTTGTTCCCAGCAGCAATTTCGGCAAGAATGTTTTGCTTTTGTTCCGATGAAAATGTGCGACGCGTCCTTTTTGCTTTCTCCATACTTCCTCCTTACTATTGAAGATTATATGATTTATGTTTTAGGGAGACGATCTCGTTTGATAACAACGGGGAGAAATGATTGTTACTGCTATACATTGAACACAAAGTTAATAAAATATAGATAATAGAGATCAATGAATGTGAAACGTAAAGTTACGATAAAACTCCCGACTCATACTATGAGCCTTCAGCTATGAGCTTTGAACTCTCGCCTCATAGACCCCTGACCCTTTGACCCCGACTCTACAAACTGTATCTACGGAAACTGTATGACCTCATTCCGTGTCATAGTTATTGTTTCCGAACATGGTGGCCATTAGACATAATTTTCGATATGCGGCTTGCACAAATCAATAGCGAACGCTTTTTGGGAGTACTCCTTTTTTTGCTGCTGTTCGTAGCGCTGAATAGCGCTACGGCTCAGATCCCTGATAGTGCATGGTATCTGGAGTGGGAGCAGGTTCTTGAAGGGCGGAGTGGGGGACTTTTTCAGGGTCCCCCGTTTCAGATGTGGATCGGTGATGGGCGTGCTCGCGTAAAACTCGATGATGAACAGTACTTCACCATTATTGGAGATACCATTAACATCGTTGATACGTATGCCAAAGCATACTCCAAGGGGCCGGTAGACCAACTGGATATGGCCTGGATTACGATGCTCGATTTTCTCTGGAAAATGCGAAGAGCTCCAGGTGTTACCTACACGCTATCAAACAGGCGGGAGGAGGTTGCCGGAATTCCCGGACGGGGAATGAGCGTAACGCTTAAAGGAAGCAAGTTAATGCAACCGATGCGTATGGATATGCTCGTCGGTCTGGTTGATGATTTGCCAATACCCGACTCCGAATTCAATATGTTCTACATTGCTTTCACAGCCTCAAACACAGATAAATCGGTTGACTTCGTTGAAATCAGTGATACCTTGAAAGCACAGGGATTGTTCCCTTTGTCAACGAGCATAATCTCGCTTGTTCCTAACGATACGAGCGCTATCTTCAAAACGAAATTGAGTCGTATTGAGCGAGTTGCCGTCCCGGTGGATTTCTTCAGTCCGCCCCATGAATATAAGGGTAATGTTCTGCGCAGCCCGACAGAAGCTGAACGGTGGGAGTTGACCGCAATCCCGTTACCAGGAGGTCCACGAAAAAAATAGGTGCGGAGATCCCTCACACCTATGTGGCCAACACTTCAATATGATCTGCGTTCAGTTATTCGGTGATTTCTACTCCGCGCCAGAACGCAACCCGATCCTTAATCCTTTCGGCAGCCTCTGATGGTTCCCTGTAGAACCACGCGGCATCCGGGTTTTCCTTTCCATCAACAACAAGCGTATAGTAGCTCGCTTCTCCTTTCCATGGACAGACCGTGTGGAGTTGACTCTCCTTCAGATAGTCATCCTTTACTGTGCTACGAGGGAAATAATGGTTCCCTTCGACAACGACCGCGTCATCGCTCTCGGCGATAACGGCCCCATTCCATAGTGCTTTCATACAGTTCGATCGGTATAGGTTAGGTTAACTCTCTCGCGGAACATCAAGTCGCGAAAAAGGGTTCCGAATTTATGGTCCTCTTCTTCATAAACATAAGAACATTTCTCATTGAAGTCAATCCGAGGAGAACCTTACCTGGGATGCTGCGCCGCGGTTGAGCCTTACGAGGAGCAAATGATTGAAACTTCAGCAGCACAATTTCGGAATCTCTAATTAGGAAGGGTCACAAGGGATTCAGTAATACGATCTCTTTTTATCCTGCGGGGGTTTGGTAGTATCAGGGTCCCGGTTGCATTTTCTGTCAGCAATTGCCATTTAGCTTGTCGAGAGAGAATGAATCCCGTATTTGGAGGCACATGGGTTGCATGGAATGCTCTTGCAAGGAGAGGCTGGTATCGGAAAAAGCCGATTCATTGAGGATGTGCCGATGCAAGATAAACATTCGTGATGGTTGATAGTAGAACGTTGATGGTTGTCTGCTGACTTGCCCGCGCCTCTTCGACTTCTATTTTTTTGATTTCAGAACATCGATCAACGATGTAAGATCTTAGAAGTTGAACCATTCATGGAAACTGCTTTCAGCTATCAGCTACCCCCGACCCTTTGACTTACCGCTGCAAATCCTTCGAGACAGAATAGTTCAGGCATAGGGAAAGATATAGCTGAATTGAGATCGTTACAATGGTCGCCCTCTGTATCTTTTATGTGGTCTCCTGGATAAACTGTTATTGAGAAGTCAAAAGATAAGGAATGAAGGAACCGATACAGGACAACCGAAAGGAACAGCCCATTGGACGTCACCTTCGAGCCAGAAGGTGGATGTATGATCTCATACAATCTCCGGAAGTCGACTCGAAGCGTGGAAAATTTGTTCGCACATTCATTGCGGTCATCATCGTCAGCAACGTTATCGTTGTGATGCTTGAGACTATAGGTGAGGTGAACCAACGGTTCCATGAACTTTTCTTCTGGATTGAAGTCTTCTCCGTTGCCATCTTCACGCTTGAATATATTCTTCGCCTCTGGGTCGTTGTGGAAGATCCGCGATATTCGCGCCCATTCACGGGACGTTTGCGCTATTCAGTCTCCTTTTTTGCCTTGATAGATTTAATGGCAATTATCCCCTTCTATCTTCCCATGTTTTTCAAGGTCGATATGCGAGCGCTCCGTATCCTGCGATTGTTGCGTCTGGTACGAGTATTGAAGTTAGGACGATACTCTCGTGCTGCCCGCATCTTTGTCGGCGTACTTCGAAACCAGCGAGAGCAACTCGTCATATCATTGCTTGCCATGTTGCTTCTTCTGATTGCTTCCTCTGCAATGATCTATTACCTTGAACATGATGCTCAGCCGGAGGCTTTCCCAAGCATACCAGCATCACTCTGGTGGGGTATCGTCACATTGACAACCATCGGATATGGCGATGTCTATCCTGTGACTGTAAGTGGGAAGATCTGCGCAGCGATAATCTCGGTTCTGAGCATTGGCATGGTGGCGCTCCCGTCTGGAATTATCGTCTCAGGCTTTATTGATGAATTGGATGAACAGCGTGGACAGAATAGAAAGGAGGATACAACATCTGAAGGGATGTTTTGTCCGAACTGTGGCAACCCGTTAAGAATCAACGTACAACTACATAATGGGACTACACATGATGAAGAGCAAAACGAGGATTGATTTGCTGGAAGGACGCCTTGCTCAGCTTGAACGAAAAGAACGGACCTGGCGTCGTGCTTTCTTTGGAACAGCTGCCGTGTTTGCCGCTTTGGTTCTGATTGCGGCCGGACCGGGAGAGGTACCAGAGCTGATTCAGGCACAAGAATTTCAGGTGGTTGATAATGATGGCAAGGCCTTGATTCAGCTGACGAGCAATCCTCTTGGTGGAATGGTGATGGTGATGAACCAGGAAGGGCAGCCGGTTGTTCTTGCCGGGGCCTCTGGTCTTGGAGGTGTAATGGGGATCAGCAACACGGATGGTAATCCCATTGCACTGTTGGAAGCTACCGGTTCAGGAGGAGCCGTTACGGCAAAGAGCAATGGGGGAGTCAATCTCGCACAAATTGGTTCACGTCCGGAGGGTGGAGCTGTTGTTGTAAACAGCAGCTCCGGCCTCAACAATATCATCATACAGACACAGGAGAACGGGGGACAGATTGATATAAACGGTTCTTCCGGGCGTCCCCTTCTCTCCTCTTTAGCGGCTGATGATGGTGGAGCGATGGTTGTACTTGATACTGCCGGAGTTGCTCGCATGACAGTTGTTAGTGGTGAGTTAGGTGGTGTGGCAACGCTCTACAACACATCAGGCAACATGATCTGGCAAGCGCCAAGCCCGGGGTTTTTCGGAGGAGACAAGTAGGCGATGGCCGATGGCTAATAGCTAATGGCTGATAGGGTGGATTGTTAATGGATTGTTCTGTGAATACATGAGAACGAGGAGAAATGTCTTTATTCGATTTGTTGGCCGGGTTGATTGGTATCTCGGCGATCTTCAGCTACATCAACTACCGGTTTCTGAAGCTGCCGATGGCTATCGGCCTGATGGTGATCGGCCTCCTTTTTTCGCTCGTGATTGTAGTGATGGGATTGTACGATCCCGCAATACACGATCAAGCTCAAGCGATTCTTCTACAGGTCGACTTCGATGAGGCACTGATGCAGGGAATGCTCGGCTTCCTTCTCTTTGCCGGCGCACTTCACGTTGACATTAATGATTTGCGAGAGCAGCGCGGGTTGATTCTGACTCTTGCAGTTCTTGGCACACTTCTGACAACCATTCTTGTTGGTGGAGTTCTCTATCTTGTTCTTCCTTTGCTCGGGGTCGAACTCAGTCTCTGGTACTGCCTTCTCTTTGGCTCGTTGATTGCACCAACCGACCCGATTGCTGTCCTTAGCATCCTGAAAAAACTTGGTGTACCAAAGTCATTGGAAGTCCAGATTACGGGCGAGTCTCTCTTCAATGATGGTGTGGGAGTGGTGGTCTTCCTTGCCATTCTCTCTCTGGCAGGTATTGGTGGCGGACATGCCGATATCTCCGGAGGGGCAATTGCCTGGCTTTTTGTGCAGGAGGCGCTCGGTGGTGCGCTCTTCGGCTTGGCTATTGGTTTGCTCGGTTACTGGACTCTCAAGAGTATCGACAGCTATCAAGTAGAGATACTCATTTCACTCGCCTTGGTCTTTACCGGCTATGCTATTGCACTCTGGCTCCATATCTCAGGCCCGATTGCCATGGTTATCGCCGGTTTGCTTCTCGGCAATCATGGAAGAGCCTTTGCTATGTCGCGTACAACACGGGAACATCTCGACATGTTCTGGGAGTTGGTCGATGAGTTTCTGAACGCGATCCTCTTCGTGCTCATAGGTCTGGAGATGTTGATCCTTTCATTTCTCGGAGAATATCTTTTTGCCGGAGCTATAGTTATCGTCATCGTTCTGCTTGCCCGACTCGGCACAGTAGCCTTACCGATCAATTTCCTTAGGTGGCGTGGTAAAGGAGAAAACCTTCCACGATACACATCACGCCTGATGACCTGGGGAGGACTTCGTGGTGGCATCAGTGTTGCGCTTGCCCTCTCAATTCCGGCAACGCTCAGCGGAGAGCCCGTTGCCGAACGTGAAGTGGTTGTCTCACTGACCTACATCGTCGTTGTCTTTTCAATCGTTGTGCAGGGCCTGACAATAGGGCCGCTGTTGAGGAGGTGGGAGATAGTCTCACCAAATTCGTGACATGTTTCGTGCCCTGATTTCCGTAAATTTGCGCTAACTCTTGTCGGGCTTCTGTCGTTTTTGTTACAGTAGTGTGAGTGGCCAGTCTATTCTTCGACATTGAGAATCTCATAACTATCAACGTCCATCGGACCAATAATTTTGTTTACGTATGAAGAGAAGACTTATCAATCGCTTTTTTGCTAGTGCACTTATGACCGGTGTGCTTCTGTTTACAGATGCGCATCGGACACATGCCCAGACTCCGGGAGATACGGTTGAAGGGTGGGCAAGCTGGTGGTTCGGTCTTTATGGCGGTATGAACTTCAGTACATTCAGTGGTGAGTTGCGAAATTTCGGACAGGGATTAGGTTCAACGTTTGATCAGGGAAGCGGCCTTGGTCCAACGCTTGGCAGCGTTGTGGAGTACAATTCCGGTAACCTGCTCGGCTTTACCATGTTAATCGGCTATGACGCCCGCCCGGTCGGTTTTGATTCGGTTCGGACACAAGTCTCGGAAACTGGCATAGTCAGTGAGGGACTTTCGACAAGCCTTTCCTATCTCGGTATCGAGCCGAGTTTCCGACTGAATCTCGGCAACCGCTTCCTTCATCTGCTTCTTGGACCAACGTTCAACTTCAATCTTAGGAAGGGGAGTGATTACACAGTTGTGGACACTAATGGGACACCAACTACAACCAGTGCCGATCTGCAGAACGTTCGGAGTGTTGCCATCGGAGCACAAGGGGGAATCGGGTATGACATTCCGCTGACCGGGTCGGAAGCAAACACACAGATTCTCTTGACTCCTTTTGCACAATTCCATCTCGGTTTCCAGAACTTGATGGAGAATCCTGGTGCTTCCGATGAGTCAAATACTATTCGTGATTTTTCAGTCAACACAATTCGGGTTGGCCTCCAGCTTAAGTTCGGTGCACGACCGGCTTCCCCGGTTATTGCTGAGGGACCGGATGGTCAACCGTTGGTCTATGACTTCCGTGTTGATGCTCCTATCGTTATTGCTGAAAGTCGGCGTGTTGAGGAGACCTTCCCGCTCCGGAACTATATCTTCTTCGATCAGGGATCGACTGAGATCTCATCTCGGTATAAGAAGCTCTCTCGTTCCGAAGCCGCATCGTTTCGTGAGGAGCAACTGTTGAATCTCGATGACAAGCCGGGACCGGGCGAAGTGCAACGTTCACAGCGGCAGATGGAAGTCTACTATAACGCGTTGAATATCTTTGGTGACCGTATGAGGAGAAACCCGTCGGCTCGTATCACGCTGACCGGTGCCGCTAATGGGGATGGGGAAAAAGGAAAAGAGATGGCCGAAAACGTCAAGAACTATCTTGTCTCATCATTTGGAATTGATGCTGAGAGGATTAGCACGAAAGGGGAGAAAATGCCACCGAACAGGTCGGGCAGTGGTGGATCGAGTGGTGATGACAGGAGAATGATCGACGCGGAAAACCGGCGCGTGGAGCTTGATGCCGAGCCGACAAGCATTATGCTGCCGGTAGAGATTATAACGCTTGAGGAAGAGCCAATCGGCAACGACGTTATCTTCCGCCTGAATGCCGATGATAACGTTGAATCGGTGTCAATAACGATCACAGAACGTGATGGCGGGACACGGACGCTTGGGCCGTATAGTGGAGATCAGGATGTCCGAATTGATGCACGCGATCTTCTTGGCAAAACAAACCGCGATGGGCGCTATAGAGCAAAGACGACCTATATGTTGAAGGATGGAGGAACGTATGAGTCCGAGTCACGGGAGTTCCGTCTGGTCCGTGCTGATCCTGATGAAGAGCAGAGGGGTGTTCGCTATTCCATCCTTTTCGAGTTCGACAAATCGAAGACCATCGCGACATATGAGCAGTTCCTGCGCGAGACAGTTGCGCCGGCAATTCCGAATGGATCGACCGTTATCATTCATGGACATACCGACATCATCGGCAAGCCTGAGCATAATGACAAGCTCTCCGATGACCGTGTCGACGAAGCCCGTCGCATTCTGACTGATGCGTTGACGCAGCTTGGACGGAAAGTGACGTTCGACTCATACGGTTTTGGCGAGGACGAAAAGCGTTCTCCCTTTGGCAATGCTCGACCGGAGCAGCGTTACTACAACAGGATTGTTGTTGTGGAAATTGTGCCGGGCGGATAGATGGAGAGGGGAGACAAGGAGACAAGGAGACAAGGAGACAAGGAGACAAGGAGACAAGGAGACAAGGGGGGAGAGGTGCATAAGCCACGGCGTTCACGCCGGGGGAAGGGTCTAAAGTGGTTTGCTATCTTCAGACATCACAAATACTTGATGATGTAGAGATGAGCAGTACAGCATATATCCTCGATGACCGAGCCGGGGCGCTGGCAAACTATCCCCATGCTCGAAAGGCAAACGGATTCATTTACGTTTCAGGCGTCTCATCCCGTCGACCGGACAACACGCATGTTGGTGTGAGGATTCATGATGATGGAACGATTGAGCGGGATATTCAGGAGCAGACACGCGCGGTGATCGAGAATATCAGGGCAATTCTGAATGCCGCCGGTGCTGATCTTAAAGACCTGATCGATCTGACAGTTTTCCTTGTTGACATGGCCGATTATGCTGGTATGAACCGGGTCTACAACGAATACTTCAACGCGCAGACCGGACCAGCGCGAACCACCGTTGCTGTGAAGCAGCTTCCTCATCCGAACTTGTTGATCGAGATAAAAGCTGTTGCGAAAGAACCGGGATGAAGGCGGAGCGGGGGCATCCTGCCTGCATAGAGGGATGAAGGCAATTTTCATTTTTCATTTTGAATTCCATTGAGTCTAACTGAAGAACTTGCCGAACGACTTCGCAATGCAGGGGCATCACGCACACCATGTGATTCTTTGACCAGCAACCATCCTGACCTGAGTGTCGAGGATGCCTACGCAATTCAGGGAATCAACCTTGATCGAAGGATTGCTGATGGTGCCCGGCTTGTTGGACGGAAGATCGGTTTGACAAGCAGGGCTATTCAGGAATGGCTTGGAGTTGCGGAGCCGGATTTCGGTGGGTTGCTTAGCACAATGTCTGTGCCGAACTGTGGTACCGCCCCGATAGATGAACTTCTTCAGCCTCGTGTTGAAGGAGAGCTTGCATTTGTCCTTAAAAGATCGCTGAGTGGTCCCGGCATAACAGCAGCAGAAGTAATTGCTGCCACTGATCTTCTCCTTCCAGCAATCGAGATTATCGACTCACGGATAAAGGACTGGAAGTTCACGATTCAGGATACGATTGCCGACAACGCATCGAGCGGCATGTTTGTTGTCGGCTCACAGCCGATGAGCTTGAACCAGATCGACATGAAAACGATTGGCTTGACACTCCGTAAGAACGGAGAGGTCGTTTCAACCGGAGCAGGCGCCGCATGTCTCGCAGATCCTGTCAACGCGGTTGTCTGGCTTGCGAATAAGCTCGGAGAATTGGGAACCGAAATTGAGGCAGGACAAGTGATCCTCTCCGGCGCTCTTGGACCCGTTACGCCAGTGGTGCCCGGGGATTATGTGACCGTGCAGATCGGGAGGATGGGGGAAGTGGGGGTAAGGTTTTAGAAGTTAGAAGTATGAAAAGGGCCATCCTATGCTTAGTAGTCTGTTTGTTTTGTCTCCCTTGTGCTGTTGAAAGGGAGAAAGAGAAGTCAGTAAAGCGTAAACAGAGAATCAGATACCGTCTTTGCGATAAGGAATAACTTGCCTCCGCTTGATTTGTACCCCTAACTATCTAAGCACTATGAACTAAGCTCTAATGCCAATGAACTGCGCAATCATCGGTTCCGGTAATATCGGAACAGACCTTATGATAAAAATCCTTCGGCTTTCTGAAGAGTTGGAAGTGAAGATGTTAGTCGGCATCGATCCTGAGTCGGATGGTCTTGCACGAGCCGGACGAATGGGGGTCGAGACAACACACAAAGGAATTGATGGATTGGTCAACAGTCCGCTGTTTGAAGGCATTGACATCCTCTTCGATGCTACAAGTGCGAAGGCTCATCTTCATCATGCTCCGATTCTCAAGGAACATGGAAAAAGATCGATTGATCTGACACCTGCTGCTGTCGGTCCCTACGTTGTGCCGGTAGCAAACCTGACCGAACATCTGGATGCTCCTAACGTCAACATGGTCACCTGTGGCGGGCAGGCGACTATCCCGATCCTCTGGGCCGTCAGTTGTGTTGCACCTGTGATCTATGGGGAGATTGTTGCTTCTATAGCCAGCAAGTCGGCTGGCCCGGGAACGCGTGCGAACATTGACGAGTTCACCGAGACTACGGCCCGTGGTATTGAGGAGATAGGGGGAGCACGCAAAGGGAACGCAATTATTATCCTCAACCCGGCCGAACCTCCCCTTATCATGCGAGATACTGTCTATGCTTTCTGCGAGAATGGCGACGAGAAGGAGATAACCGAATCAATCGATGAAACGGTTGCACGGGTTGCCGAATACGTACCGGGCTATAGAGTGTTGAAAGACCCGATATTCGACGAACAAAAGATCGCGATGCCTGACTTTGGCGAGTATCATGGATTGAAAGTGACCTGTCTCCTGGAGGTAGAAGGGGCCGGACATTACCTGCCGAAGTATGCTGGAAACCTGGACATCATGACATCGGCTGCTTTGCAGGTAGGAGAAGTGATGGCGAGGTATATGCAGAAAGAGGTGGTAGATAACTGATTTGGTAAACCGTAAAGTCCTGGTTCAATAATCATTACGGCAGGAGTTCTCAACAGATGTCTTCACGACTGATTATCAACGACGTCACATTGCGCGACGGAATGCATGCTGTAGCGCATCAATACTCGCTCGAGCAGATGCAGGCGATTGCCCGCAAGCTGGACGAGGCAGGCATCCCGATTATTGAGGTGACCCATGGGGACGGGCTGAGCGGATCGAGCTTTAACTATGGATTCCCTGCACATAGTGATCTTGAATATATCCGGGCTGTTAAGGAAGTTGTAATGCAAGCAAAAGTTGCTGCGCTTCTGTTACCAGGTATCGGGACAATCGAAGAGATGAAAGAGGCTCACAAAGCTGGAGTCGATACGATTCGTGTTGCCACACACTGCACAGAAGCCAATATCGCTGCTCAGCATATAGAAACAGCTCGTGACATGGGCTTCGACACAGTCGGTTTCCTGATGATGGCACACATGATTCCAACCCCCCAGCTTCTTGAGCAGGCGAAGCTTATAGAGAGCTATGGTGCTCAATGTGTCTACATCACCGATTCGGCAGGAGCGCTCCTGATGGATGAAACGCGGGAGCGTGTTAGAGCCTTTAAGAACGAACTCGGTTGCGAGGTCGGATTTCACAATCACAACAATCTCGGTCTTGGCGTGGCGAATACGGTTATCGCTGTGGAAGAAGGAGCTGATCGCGTTGACGCATCGTTAGCAGGTATGGGAGCCGGAGCAGGAAACTGTCCGCTTGAAGTTCTGGTGGCAGTTTTGCAACGCATGGAGATCGAGACAGAAGTTGAATTGTATCCGCTGATAGATGGTGCAGATCAGATTGTTCGACCTCTTCAACAACGCCCGGTGCAGACCGATGGAAACGCTCTTATGCTCGGCTATGCCGGCGTTTACTCCTCCTTCCTTCTTCATACAGAGCGTGCCTCGAAACGCTTCGGTGTTGATTCACGGGATGTTCTTATCGAGCTCGGACGTCGCAAAATGGTTGGCGGACAAGAGGATATGATCGTCGATGTGGCCCTTGACCTTCTCAAGCAGGAAACGAGCGCCGAAGCAGACTGAGTTCTTTTGTTGGACAGCTTGCTGTTGATATTAGACTCCTAACTTCTAATGTGAATCACAAGCAGTGATAGGAAACGGCTGGAAGCGGTTCTCTCCTGCGAGAGGATCACTCGGATCACCGCGCTAAAGCACGGTGCTAACTTGTAGAGTTCTCTACGCTTACTTCTCACTTTCCACTAAAATAGCTGTCCGTACTTCCTCGAGTTACAGGGATCGCTTGCATCGTAGAGGAAGAAGCCTTCCTCGGCAGTAAGGATCAGCAAGTCTCTATACCAGATGACGTCGTATGCTGTCAGGTCGTCGAGCAGAGCACACTGCGTAATGTTGTTCAGATCGCCTGTTTTCATGGTCCTCAATCCCGAACTTCCATCGCAGACAAGGACTGTGCCGTTGCGTGCCGCAAGTCCGTATGGACCATCCATCTCTACCGTTTTCAGCAGCTTCGGATTCTTTATGTTGCTGATGTCGATGATATCGAGTTGATCGGTGAAGCCACCACAGGGAGACCCGCCTCGGAGTGTCACGTAGGCTCGGTCACCGTCAACGACAACCGGGTCGCAACTTCTGCGATGGGTGAACTCCGAGACACGAACTGGCTCTTCGGGATTATCACGTGAGTATATATACATCCCTTGCTGTCCACCGATAAAGAGATGATCTCCGTCGTGGAAGATCGTCTCGATACCCCGATCCACATAGACCATGTTGCGATAGCGTGGACGTGCCGGGTCACTGATGTCAAAAACCTTGATCTGCTCTCGGTCTATACAGTAGAGGTAATCCCCGACGATCATGAAGCGAGCGAGCGAGCCACCCTGACCGGAGGCATCGGCTCCGTCTAGAGTTTGCAAATTAGAAGACTGGGTACCTGGAGAAATCGGGGCATCCTCATCCTTACAACCGATACTTCCGCATCCCAAAAGGCCACCGACGTCGTCATCCTCCACCCGGTCTCTTCCGCCCCGGTCATCCCGGACAGGGTAGTAGTTCAGATACTGAAAAACCTTGAGAACTGAATCGACTATTCTTGGCGATGCCGGGTTGCTGATGTCGTAGACCAACAGATCATACTGGCGATCGGCGTACATATAGTTCCCGGTGGCCGCAACATCGCTGTTTCCTTCGATCTCGATTTTGCCGAGCTCGGCGACCGCAGCCGGATTTGCAATGTTGTAGAAGCGAATATCGTGACCGGGTGTTGTGCGAATCAATGTATTGCCGATGAGATAGATCTTTGAAATCTCGTCACCGTTGTGATTCTTCGTGTAGCCGAAGGAGAGAAGAACAAGCAGAAGAAGAAGGAGAATGTTTGTGCGTTTCATATCCCTATCCCACCTCAAAAAAAAAGTTCGGTTGATGTATTACAAGCCCTTTGGGTCGGGTTCGGTTCCATTGAGAAGGTTCTCGTCCTGTAATAATCGATCAAGGAAGAGCTTGTTTCAGATAAGGACACATAAGTAGAAGATTTATAACATAGATCCGGCCTTTGAAGGAGAGGGCTATGTCTCCGGAGGCTCGAGCTTTATCTGAGTCGTTTTCTCCCGCAAAAGCGTTCCAAGGCCTCTCCCGGTAATCTTGCTTTCCAGCCATGGAACAACCGGGAACCGGGCAATGAGTGCCGGTCTGTTCCGATGCACCTGACTCTTCTAATACCGATAGAATTTACTGATTCTACACTTTTGTCATTATGCGTGTTTGTTTTGCGTCGCCTGCACTCAATCGGCAGAAGTACGTGCCCGCGTCAACCTGCTTCCCTTTGTCGTCAGTACCGCTCCAGTCAACAACGTGTGTTCCCTCTGTCATCTGTCGGTCGAGAAGCGTTGAGATCGATCTTCCATGCAGATCATAAACCTTCAGTGTTACGTTTTCAGGTCGGGCAAGATAGAGTGGAACGCGAGTCGTATGTGTAAATGGATTAGGATGATTCTGACGAAGACGTGTTCCTTGTCGAGAGGTCTCCTCATCCACGCTTGAGGGCGGTTCTACGTTCAGGACAATGTCGAAGATACCGTGCTGAACATTATCCCGTTCTTTGAGCCGGATGATTCTTCCGGCTGCATCAGGATGCGAAGCGGCAGCATCGCTCTTGATGTATGGATCCCCTTCGAAGTAAAGCTGCGTCTCCAGATCAGCAATACCAGGATACCGGACAATCAAGTGAATGTGACTTGGACGGTATTGCGCTCCGTTCAGGTAGTATCCCGGCTTGATTGTCTCCAGAACAAACATTCCCTTGGAGTCAGTCCGGATGATACCACGCAGATTATAATCCTCCCCCGAAGGGTTCTTACAGTTCATGTTTATGTGTTCCTGTTCGCTATAGCAGCCGTCATTGTCGGCGTGCCAGATGTCGAGCTCAACGTTGCTTAAAGGACTCATGCAATCGTTGGCATAGACTGTTCCGGTTAGACGGAGCCGCTCACCCGGCTCCTCAGGTGCGGCGAGCATATATCGCTCTGGTGCGCCAGGTTTGTCAAAGGGGCCAGTACGAAACAAATCGACCGTTGTCGTATCACAGTCATCGACTCGGGAGCTCAGTCCTCGTGGAATAATTGTGAAGGCCGCGGCTCCGAGAAGACCGGTTCGCAGAAAAACGCGCCGTTTGTTTCCTTCATGATTCTTTTTCATAGTAGTATCCTTATAATAGAAGTTAGAAATGAGACATCGTATTTCTTATGGAACAACTACGGTAATATACACTCTGGCAGATAAGTGTAGGTAGGACAAATTGCGGATAAAGTAGGACAGATTGCGGATAAAGCAGGATTTTTATGCTGAAGTCGCATCACCCTCTTCGAACTGCTTACGAAATAGTCCCGGGGCTTTGCCAACTCGATCCCGGAAGAAGCGCGAGAAGTACGAGCGATCATCAAAGCCGAGGGTAGAGGCTATGTCCTTGATTGGGTAGTTCGAATGAGCCAGAAGACGTTTTGCCTCCAGAAGAATCCGTTCCTGAATCAACGAACTAACAGTTTTACCGGTAATTCTCTTTACCACATCGTTCAAGTATTTCGGTGTGACGTAAAGCGAATATGCATAGGCTGAGACTTCGTGCATTGCGTAGAAGTTCCGTTCGATCATCCTCCGTAGTTTTCTCTGAAGGCGGGAATTGCTTGTTTCCTCAACGCTTATCCCCTCCGAATCTTCAAAGAGTCGGCGCGATGTGATAAGCAGAAGGTTCAGAAGTGAGCGAATGGCATCATCGCAATATGGGTTCATGTTCTCTAACTCATGTCGAATCCCGTTAATTGTTCGAACAATTTCCTCGTTTGCGGCCGGATTCAGGTTGATAATCGGTCGTGGATGGTTTTGATTCAGGAGAGGGATATCATGCAGAATATCTCGGTTTATCAGATTCAGATAGTAAAAATCGTCGGTAAAAAGGATCGCCCATCCATCTGAATCTGCATCGCGACGTACCTGATGGACTTGGCCTGGCGAGACAAAATGAAGGCAGGGAGCTTCAATCGAGAACGACGTGAAGTCAATGTCATGCTCTCCTCGTCCATGTCGAAAGTAGAAGATTTCATAGTAGTTATGGCGATGTGGGCGCGAGTAATCATAGCTCCCCCCATCGAACTGCGTTATCTCTACAAGTCGGAACGGATGCTCCAGACTGTCCCCGTGATCCAGCGAATACATCGGTATTATTGTGTTGAGTTCGTTGTTCAACTCGGCCCCCTGTGTTGATGTTCTGTGGTAACTGAAAGAGTCCGGATTCTTGTGGACAAATTACTCTTTACAGGGGGAATAACAATTGAGGGATGATTTCGGTAGGACCTTTGGTTGCAAGAAGATCTCGGTTCGGGTGAACAACGAATAGCCCAGCGGTTTACGGCTGGGAAGATGTGATCGGATCGACCCTCGGGGCTACCCATAACCCGGCGTTTTACGAATAGCCCAGTCGTTTACGGCTGGGATGATGAGAGCAAAGCTAGCCCAGTCGTTTACGGCCGGGAAGATGTGATCGGATCGACCCTCGGGGCTACCCATAGCCCGGCGTTTTACGAATAGCCCAGTCGTTTACGGCTGGGATGATGAGAGCAAAGCTAGCCCGGCGTTTTACG
>JAGWAZ010000055.1 GCA_021296135.1 Chlorobiota bacterium
GATCGGTTATATTAGTGCTGCCTTATCCCGCGACCTCTACAAGCAACCTATTTGACGTTTCAGTCGCTGGGTGATCGGTTATATTAGTGCTGCGTAATCTTCGACGAACATCTCCCGCCGTTCTCTTAAGTTTCAGTCGCTGGGTGATCGGTTATATTAGTGCTGCGTATACTCTTTGGAACGACCGGGAGCATAATCAATAGTTTCAGTCGCTGGGTGATCGGTTATATTAGTGCTGCGCTACTCAGTTGATGTTGCGGTTGATCTCTGCGGGTTTCAGTCGCTGGGTGATCGGTTATATTAGTGCTGCGGATGAAGCCAGCGCAAACGTCACGCTTCGAAGCGAGTTTCAGTCGCTGGGTGATCGGTTATATTAGTGCTGCCCCCCCCTGAAGAACCTTGATAAACAAGGCTTTGAGGGGACCAGGAGAGGGTTGAAACTTCGCAAACGGTCTCTCTGCGTGGTAGCAGTGGTTTTTTGCGAAAACCGATATTTTGTGTTATATTTGCCGCACTAATATAACCGATTACTGATGCTCTGTAATCATCAAAAAGCATTTTGAACGGACCTCTGCACATCGTGTCACGTCTGTAAAGCCACCTTCGGGTGGCTTTTTTGTTATCTGAACCATTACACATGATAAATCCTATCCCATTACATCCTGAAAATTTCAAAATCCCGATCAACGATCATTGCAAAAATTGACATACTCACAGGCGCAACATTGAACAACCGTTGCGCTGGATTCCGGTTTTAGTCCGTGTAGCAACATCTGCCCTATTTCGTCGGTTACTGTCATGACCTCCCGCCGCCTGACCGTATCCATATCGATGGTGTGCAAAACCTTGCCTTTACCAACCAGAAAACCGACCGGACTCGATTTGGAAAAATGTTTTTCCAGCAACATGGCATAGGCTGTCAATTGCAAGATATCCCCACGCTTTTTGTTGCTTGCCGACAGCTTGAATTCAACGGGGTAAACCGCCTCATCGGTTTCAACAGCCATGTCGACGATGCCGTGAAGCCCAAGATCATCACTCCGCATCGCCAAATTACGGTGTATTTTGCCGGACGCCAGTTTAAATCTGGACAAATTCCGGCGTTGCCACAATTTTTCTTCCAGTTGATGAAAATCCTCGCCTTGTTTTACCCAGGCAGGGCGGGCTATAGCACGCAGTTCTATCATTTCCTGATAGTAAACGACTCTCGGGCAGTAGCACCACTGGCGGATCAGGTTGGCCGGAACGCTAGATAACATGGTTTTCTTTCCAGTCCTTAAAATCCTCTTCATCGTGCCCGATAAAATAGCTCTGCCCCCGCCCGTTGAAACTGCTGTGGGTAATAAAAGCTTTGTCGTGGGCGTCGAGATATTTCTGCAGCTCTCTTTTTACCGCCTGCAACTCGGCCATGCTCAGATGCCCCCAGAACACCGACTTTTGTACGGAGCGAAGCCCATAGCCCGCCAGTTCTTTATACAATCGACTGCGTGCTTTGTTGTCTTCCACATCGTAGCTGATGAGATATTCCTGTCGTAGCTTCTCCATAGCTCACCACTTAAACAGATAGGCTTTGTAGCGTTTTTCGCCATAAAAGTGACCGCACAATCGATACACCTGACGCTGGATAATATGTTCCAGTTTGAGCTTCTTCTTCCGATACCGATACTTTTTGGCACAGGTGGCCTGAATTTCGCTGATCAACGCCTTTTTAAGTTCGCTATTCAGCACGGTCTTACCTTCGCTCTGCTGGCGCAGCTTGATCACGGCTCTGTCCACTACCCAGGCGCGATATTCTTCCATCAGGTCCAGCACCAGGGCCATTTTCCCCGGTCGTTGTCCGTGCATGACACCGAGATAGGGTTCCAGGCCCGCGTTAATAATGGCGTTGAGAATATAGCTGCTCAGCACCGCATAACCCAGGTTGAGCATGGCGTTGTTGATCTCCTGGCTGCCTCTGCCTTCACGCTTGCGAAACGAGGAAGAAAACAATCCTGCTTCTCGCAGTGCCTGAAAGTAGGCGTTCGCGCTGGCGCCTTCAAAGCCCAGTAGGGTCTCGATGTCTTTTGTATGTTTCGCTTTATCGGCATTTAGCAATAATTCTCCGGCGGCGGATGGCAACGCCGGATGGCGATGATATTTGCCGAGGTGGTTCAGTACGGTGCGCTGGTTCTTGACCTTGGCGATGACGATCTGTTTGGCCAACGGCAGGGTATTCCCCTGGCAGAACGCCATCTGCGCCATGCGCACCGCCACCACGCCATGCTGCGACTGCCCGACCAGGGCCGAATGCGCCACGCCGCGAAAATCCAGAAAAAACAGTCTGATACCCCGGCTGCTGAACGCCTCGATCAGATCACTGGAGAGGCTGACGCCGCGCTTGGCAATGGAGACGGTGCAGAGACGGTTGAGCGGATAATGTCTGGTCTCGCCATTCTGCCTGACCGCCATGCGGTGGCTATCCAGCCCCAGGAAGGCGCCGTAGTCACAGATGACAAGGTGTTTCATTCGGTGATCTTTGCCTCGAGCGGGAACCTGCCGGGATTTTTAATGATCTCTCTGGTCAGATCTATATCGATCGTTGGGCAGTGATAGCGCTCCGGAGATAACTCCTCTACATTCAGTATTGCCCTGACAGGCCGATCCTTGAACCAGGGGAAGTCTTCATCTGACATGAAAAATTCCTCATGATGCGCGAACAGCCATATTCCATCTGAGGATATATGCGTAACCTCAATTGCCGAAGTGTTTTTTCCAGGCGGTGATGGTTTCATGATAATGTTCCTCGATCAGTTTTTCAATATTTTTAAGCTGTTTTCTCGAATAACGGTAGTTTTGTGCAGGTTCAATTTCCGACTCCAGCAAAATTTGGCTCCGCCTTCTGCTAACATAACATGGAAATGCTTTCGCATCTCTTCCCTTGAAAAGAAGAAAAACCGGTATCCATCCGCTCTGAATATTGTAGGACTCATGATTGAGCTTTTTATTTCGCTTTTACGGGGAGGTGTTTCATTACGATGTTTTTAATGTAATTTTTTTTCTAATGTAAATTTCTCTTTTGCAGAGTAAGCTAAGATTTGATTTGTTTTGGATTCTTCAAATAATCTCTCTATCTCCTTTAAGGTAGGTAAAAGTTTTTCTGGTTTTTTTGTCATCTTCTCAACTTCTTCTATAGCATTTTGCAAAGATTCAGGATCAGAGATCCTATCTTCAACCCATTCCTTTCTGAGTTTTGCTTTTAAGTCTTGCAAATTTCTGAACCGATATTTAAGAATAAACTTCTTGAACTCAATGAAATCCATTCTATTCTTTTCGTTTAAATAAAATTTGAATTTAGGTCTATCTGCATCGGTCCGACGATTCTCAACTCTACAAAGATAAGCGCTAAATTCCGGAGGAATTTGGGCTTCGTAATATTTATTAGGGTCAATAGCTAAATTAGGATCAATAGGGTATAGGCTTTTTTTTAATTCACAAAAATCGTTAGAGCTATAGAATATATTTTTCTGTCTGTAAGCATTGACTAGCCGTTCATCTTTATTTCCGTCAGGGATAACCCCATCTCGATCTTTATGTAATAGCGTCTGGGAAAAGTCATTGCTTGCTGGACGACAATAATAGATATCTTCACCTTTCCAATTTTTTTTGCGGATTAGAAAACCTTTTTGACATGAAATGGGTAAAGAAAATTCTTTGGTTACCCTTTTATGCTTGTGATCATGTTTAAGGACACGATTTTCATTATCCTCTTTATATAAGAAATAATCTTTTAACTGTGTTCGTAAATCTTGGGACTCATCAATTGATGAGTATAAATCAGCCCAGTCTTTTTCTATTTGCGGGTTGACAAGTTTAAGACATTTTTTGTCATTGTCTTTCAGGTAATAGAGTTTTTCCTTAACAATGATTTCTTTTCTTTGAGTGAAATACCATAAGTTATAAAGCAATTCTAATATTTTTATCTCATCTTTTTTTTCAGAATGCCACAAGCTGATGTCGGAAGCCGTATTAAAATGATCAACAAGAAATCTGCTAACTTTCTTTTTGTCCAGGCTATAAACTTTGACCGTTACATTCCTAACACCAAAATCTGTAAGCAGAATGACGCCCCGACCATTCCTGATAGCAAACGTATCTGTATAAAGAGGTGTATATTTTTTTACGTCTCTATCATCCGTTAACTCAACCGCATATTTTTCATAATTCTTAAATTTATTATCGTTTCTTTCTTTCAAACATTTTTTAAGTTCAGATAGAGCGACAAATCCCTTAAAGTATTTTGGTTTTTGATTCGATTCTTGAATTTCAATTAATCTTAAAAAATGCAACGCCACAGCATTTTCATTAAATAATGGGCGATGCGCTACACTTCGTACTTGTGGTTTTGGAATTTGCCTTTCTAGTGGCTCTGGCTTCAGCTGCTTTGTATCAACCTGAATAGCATTAAACAAAGATCCATCATAAATTTTGCCTGCTTTGTCCGGTTTGATTTCACCGGTGCGTCTATCAACTCTTGGCCATAACCCCAAGCCGTTTTCCTGCAAGTTCAAATTAAGGCTTCCCTCTTTTTGATGAGCATCCGCCACCATGCAAAAAGCCACCTGTGCGTCTATTAGATGTGAATACAGATGCTGAGACTTGCCGTTAATCTTATCCTTATCGTACTTTTTTAAATCATCCCTATAGTGCTCCACCAAATCTTTGCGCAAATTGTAAACGCCGTCGCCCCTGGAATTATCTTGTGCCTCGACACCGAAATAGTCAAACGACAATAAGTAGTCCTTGCCGATCCTTTTAGCTTCTTTGTGCAGTTTATTCGCCAACACCTCGGCAAAATAGCGCTGAGTTCCGTTGACAAAGGTCCGGGTGCGGCTATCAATGGCGTTGATGACTTTTTCACGTAAAGGATGACCCGTCAGAAACAGAGCATGACGGAAGGCTTTTTTCTGGTCTGAGGTTAAATTGATGAAGTTGCGGTATGGTCCGAACTTGAATTCTCCTTCGCCATCGCCGATTTGTCGAATAATCCATTCCTCGATTTCCTGATCATCATCCGTTCCAAACTGTTTCCTTTTATACTTTGGGTCGAGTTCAGCCAAAGAAAACTCGTTATCTTTTTTGACTTCTTTATTGCCCTTGTCACTAGCCCAGATAAAATTCGCTTCATCATTCAAAGTACCCCATTCAGAAGAACGGGGAATGATATGGTCTTTATCTCCAGCGTTCCCTAACGGATCGCCTCCTGTATATGGGCATATACCTAAACTGGCTTCTTTAATGCGGTCATCTTTACTAACCGAAAGCTTTTTCTGACCTTCAGATCTGTCATTCTTTTCCGCATTTCTCAGGTTTTTGCCCTTTATTTCTTTCAGGTTCGGCTCAAACTCAAAACGGTTGGATTCCGTGATGATGGGGATATGAACGTGGTTTTCTGCTTCTAACTCCCCTTTGATCTTTTGCCATTTATCTTCGGCAATGGCGCCGCCAACAATCCGTGCCATACGCATCACCGCGCCGTCAAACATGCGCGTAGGAATGGCGGGCAGACGCCGGGCTTTGGTCCTTGTATCTTCTTTACCGTTCTCTTTTGTTACTTCCACCATCTGCATACGCTGGGCATTGTCCATACTACACACGGCGCAGTTATTGGCATTGCCGCTACGCTCCGTGAATGCAATGTTATTGATTTGTGCGAATGAAAAAACAGAGCGGAACTTCTTTATCTTTTGTTCCAATATTTCTTGCGACTTTTCAGGCCCTTCGTCAATTTTGCCAAACAGTGCCTCACCAATTTTCCGCGCTATTTTTTCGATGGATTCGTTCAGCTTATAAAGATCGTTTTTCTTATCTGGATCTCTAATGGCCTTGTCCATGCTTATTTTTAGCGCACCTCTATGTTTCTTTTGGGCATCAGCAGACTTTTTGCATAGAGTTGGCAACCCATGAAAACCTTTCAGCCATTTCACCAGCGCATCGTCGCTCTGGTCGCCGATGATTTTTTGCAAGTGTTCAGGCGAAACTTGCAACACGCCCGCTACGTCATAAAAAGACTGGTGGTACTTTTGTCTTGGCTTGTGATTGCAATAGGTGAGCAGGTGGTGTTCGTCATCAAACCGTCCGGTGTTTTCATAGCCGCGGCCTTTTACAAAGCGGTACTCGGGATGGATATAGATGCGACCATCGCGGGCTTTTTGGCGCAGTTTGTAGTATTTGCAGGCTAAATGCAGGAATGATCTATAGGCAAATATGGCGTTATTTCGATAGTCCCTTTGTGTTTTTAGCGTATCGGGCAGTTTACTTTTATTAATCGCATCTTCCAGCTGCGCCTTCGCCTCAGATTTTTCTTTAGCAGTAGATTGCGCTTGTCTATACTTCTTGGCATGGCTGTATATCTCGTTCAGCTTCAGCGGATCTGCAGCTTTTACTCTATCAAAAATAAATTGCAAGACTCGGGCATCGAGTTGTTTAAGAGTCCGACGACCTGAATCTGTTCGCGGTGAACCGGTTTTATCATCGCTGAAATACGGTCTGCCCTTGCCGCTTTTCAGGTCTTTTAGTTGTTTTTCAAAGTTGCCCAGGTAGTCTTTCACCAGCGGTAGTTCTTTGAGTTCCCTCAGCCAAGTTTGCCACTCCTCGTGGTAGTTCGCATCCAAAAATGTAGAGTTCAGTATCAGACTTTGGCAGCGAGGTGGACGGCGGTTGTTATTGTCCTGATAAGGTGGAATGGTACGAAAAGGGTCGGTTCCCAACCAAAAGTCGACAACGGTACCTTTACCTTTGTGGTCTTCCCAGTCCTTACAAAGTTCTTTATAATCTCCACGCTTGCCTTCAACCTTATCTTTGTCTTTTTCTCCTACCCGCCATTGTTTTAGTATCCAATTGTTGAAAATTTCCTTAATTCTCTCCTCATCCCAATAGTCGCCTTTTTTGTGTCTTGTGTCATTGAAGTATTTGCGCAATGGTTTGAGTTCCAGATTGCTCAGATGGCCGATCAGATCGGTCAGTTTTTCGACATTAAGGGGTTCTGAATTAAAAGGTTTATAGTTGCCCGATTGTAATTCCCTGCAAAACGTTTTCAGGTAGCGGTGAGTGTGGGTTTCGTTTTCCAGAACGCCCCTAACTTCTTCGAAGTATTTGCTACGATGGCGGCCGCCTGATTCGAGCTCATTCAGTGTTTTGGAAAGGGCAAAGGCGAGGTGGTGCAGGTGTGTTTTCAGCCACTTCTTGTCGCTTTTGCTAGTGCTCTTTTCCAGTTCATCAGGTGGATCAAATTCGGCATTTTCCAGTTTTTTCTCAAGGTCGAAACTGCTTGCCATGAAGTCCCAGACCTTGTCGTCTAACTGCGCATTTTTTATAGATTCAATACTTGTCTTTATCTCTTCGACAATATCTTTTCCTGCAAATTTAATATAAGCCTTTAGGTTATATTTATTGTCCTGATGCTTGTAGGTTGCTGTTTTCTCAACCTCTTTTTCCTCCCCATCTTCTCCTTTCTCGTTGGTTTTATAGGTGTATTTACCATCTTCAACATGCTCCAAACCTCTTAGGACTTTTGCTTTGAGACGTGTAAATATCTCCGAGTCAATTCTTTCAAGTTTGTTTCTATCATTTCGTCCTTCCTTATATTCATTGCTTTCTAAGAATTTGTTGCAAGCCTGATATAGTTTTTGTAGATAAATTTCGGTTTTTATCGCCAGAAATTTCTCTTGGAAAGTCTTTTCTGCATTTTCAGCGTTTTTCCATTCATTCAACTTATCTGCAAAGTCATATTCACCATTTTCGTTGGGTTCAATTTCCAATTCCTTCGGCAACTCGTTAAAAGCTTTCTCAGGAAATTGGCTGAGCTTCTCTTCATCGTATTCCCCAGCGAGGAAACTAAAGCCCCTGCGATTAAACAGAAAGCCGATGGTTTGTTCGGTGTTTTTATCCCATGGTAACTTGAAATGCTCACACCAAATGAGTTTGAACAGCCGCTTCACCATTTGCCTGCGGTCATAACCGCGTCGTTGGTGGCGCGCAGCGGTCCGGTTCGCCATCAAATACGTATAACTCTTACTATCCAGCTGATAGACCTTGCCTTCTTTTTCGATGTTTTCAATCGAGCTGCCCGCCGGATAATGGGCAAAGTAAACCCCGGTGTTTTTGGCGCCAAGATCAATGGCAATGGGGCTGACTACTTGCGCTTCACGTTTCATATCAATCTTTTAAGGATTTCTATAGTTAGTGATAAATATAACTTTAATATCCTGTTTCAAAAAGTATGTCTGAGAGAAAATAGCGGTCCTGTCAACTCGAGGTTTTCCAAAGTTTGTAAACTTTGGAAAACCTTCCCTTCCGGTTCGGTCCGGTCCGGTTCGATTCAACTCTTCGCGCGGTTTAGATCCTCTCGACCTCGATTCCACGCTTCCTGAGAAGGGCCACAACGCTTTCTTCACCTACCAAATGGCCGGCGCCGACAACCACGAGATAATCTTCTTCATCGTTGAGATAATCTTCGATCTGTAGCACCCACTTCCTGTTTCTATCGACAAGCAACAGGTTATAGATTTCAGGGGTCTCCTTCATCGACTCAACCATGAGTTTGTTCAGCCTCTTCAAGTCACCTCGCCCCCATGCCGAGACCAGTTCATCGAGCGTCGTTGCATCGGGGGCTGTCTGTTCAAGCATCGCCCTTATATATTGATCCGGATCGTCACCTGCCATCGCTTCAAGAAAGGCCACTTGTTCTTTCAAGGTTTCCAGACCGAGCGTCTCCTTCCCATCCTTTTCCGCCTTGGTCATATAGAACATATCGACTCCGAGATCGGGTCGATACTCCTTGATGTCGAGCTCCGATTGCTGCAACATAAATCCGACAAACCAGGGTTTCATGCTCTTAATAGCTATTTTGAGCATCGAATTATCGATCGGGATGTTGTTACCGGTCATGTCCGAGGACATTTCCACAAGGCTTTCTGCAACATCATCCAGAC
Source organism: Chlorobiota bacterium (assembly GCA_021296135.1). Lineage (GTDB taxonomy): Bacteria > Bacteroidota > Ignavibacteria > OLB7 > OLB7 > JAGWAZ01. The sequence goes on from JAGWAZ010000055.1 coordinate 8,970, forward strand.
GAGGTTCCAGCAACTCCCAGGTCTCAGGCTCAAGAACATCATCCAACGTCTTCCCCATTGGTAACATTACTGAACCCATAAGCTCTATTGCTGAAGCAAACATATCCTCCTGATCGAAATCGACCTCGAATACGACCCTGTCGGCATCCTTATAGGCCTTGCCAAATTCTTCCGGGAGAGGATGTGCACTCTCCGGAAGCATATGAACAGAGCCAAGCAACCAGACAGTATTCTTCTGCCCTTTGATTTTCCAGAGAGGATATCTTCCCTCATCATCAGCCGTAGTCGATGATGAACATCCGGCTATCCAGATAGTCAGCAGTGGAAGAAGTAGCGGCAAGACTGCATAGCTCAACGGTCGTTCGGTCCGATTGCTCTTATGTCGATTTATCCTTTTCACCTACGATCGGTTGTTCAGTTTTTGTTCTACGCTTGCGATTTTCTCCTGTATGGTCTGTTCTCTGTCCGTCCGCCTCCCAAGATGGATCGACCTGCTGATTTGCGGAGGCCCCTATATCATGGACAACTTCATGACACCGCTTGATCCCAGCAAACAGTTGATCCGACTCTCCTTCGAGGTTTGTTCCATATACTATATTGTAACGAGAGAGATCTGCCCTCTGTAACACCTGCTGGCACGCGGCCAGATGCTCTGAGACGGATGTACCGACGCCAAAGCAATAACACAGAGGTCGACAATCACGTTCATTTTATACTCCACGCAGACGGGTTGCTTTTTCAAGTCGCTCAATTGCCAGGATATAGGCAGCCAGACGCAACGAAACTTCATGCTCCTCGGCTAACGCATATATATGCTGGAAGCTTGTAATAAGGATATGCTCCAGCTTATGCCGGACTTCTTCGAGTTCCCAATGGAATTGTTGAAGGTTTTGTACCCACTCAAAATAGGAGGCCGTAACACCACCAGCGTTCGCAACGATATCGGGAACAACGATCACACCTTTATCGTTCAGAATCACGTCGGCCTTACCGGTGATCGGTTCGTTCGCCCCTTCGATGATCATTTTTGCCTTGATGTCCTCGGCATTATTGATGTTGATAACGCGACCCAGAGCAGCAGGAATCAGGACATCACAATCCATTTCGAGCAACTCTTCATTCGATATTCTGTCGCCACCATCAAAACCCTTTAATGAGCGATGTTTCTTGACATATCGGATAGCCTCAGGGATGTTCAGGCCATCGGAATTTACAACCGCACCGCTGATATCGCTGATTGCTATAATCTTCACACCCAATTTATCCAGAGTCCATGCAGCATAGGAGCCAACGTTTCCAAACCCTTGAATCGCAATGCTTGCATTGTTCAGATCGAGTTCGTATATATTTGCTGCTTCGCGAAGAACAATTACTGCCCCACGTCCTGTTGCTTCTTCCCTTCCCTGGGAACCACCGAGTTCAATTGGCTTTCCCGTCACAATTCCGGGAGAATGTCCATGCCGCCTGCTATACTCATCCATCATCCATGCCATCACCTGCGCGTTGGTATTAACGTCGGGAGCTAGTATATCTTCCTGAGGTCCGATAATTGGATCGATTTTATCAATGAACATCCTGCTCATCCGTTCCAACTCGGTGGGCGACAACGTTCCCGGATCAACTGTGACACCACCTTTACCGCCACCGTAGGGAATACCGACGACAGCAGTCTTGAGGGTCATTAAAGCGGCAAGGGCACGGACCTCATCAAGATCAACATCCTGGTGATAGCGAATTCCCCCTTTGTATGCCCCACGAGCATTGTTGTGTTGAAGACGGTAGCCAATGAGAACCCTCAAGTCTCCATTATCCAGACGAGTCGGAATTTCAACTCGTACTTCCCGGTCAACAGACTTGATCAGTTCAGCGTAACCGGGATCGATATCTACGTACCGAGCGGCATGATCGAAGTTTTTCATTACGATGTCAAATGCAGACTGCGTCGGATGTGCCGACGTGGTAGTTATTTCTGACATAAATGATTCTCTTGATAAATATGCAGAGGCCTATCAGACCTCGATCACCTCTTGTTTTCGGGAAGCTCTATCGTTCTGGACCGGATCGTCTGATTGTTCGGAGATCTCCACAGCAGACCTGGCAATTCCAGGACTATCCGGTGGCGGCTCTATCTCTCGAGAAGAAAAACGATCGGGAGGATCTCGATCCGGCCTTTGCGGATTGAGCCTGTGATCGAAGTACATCCAGATCGAACGCGACAAACGAATTGTAAGTGGTATCAACGGGAGAAACGTTACAGAGGCAAGTATGCCGGCCAAAGCCGGATGCATAGTTCGAAAGAACCAGAGGAATCCGAACATGGCAAAGAGCATGACGGGCATAGCCAACAATGTGCTAATCCAGATTGCCCCCGTAAAATATCCCGGTTCGCGATCGAACTCGATACCGCAACTCGGGCAGAGTCGGTTCATTTGTGTTCCATGTCGATAGAGAATCCCTTTCTTGCATTCAGGGCATCTCATGCGTACGGTTGCTCCAGCTCGACTATACGTCTGCTGCCTTTTTACATGATTTTGTTCGTCCTTGTTCATGGCGGTCACTCCATACACGTTCATTATTAACCGCCTTCAAACTCTTATCGCTCGTAGCCCCATTTCTTCTCGTTCTCAATCACCTGCTCAGGTATTGGATCGTCAAGAAGTTGTTCAGGTGTTATCCTAAATTCTTCGCGAGAATGCTCCTGAAACACGCTGGCGTTAATCTCAGTATCTTGGCCAAAGACCTCGGGAACCGCTGCATCCTCAAATATTGCTCCCCAAGGGCACTCCGGTTCACATGCACCGCAGTCAATGCACTCATCCGGATCGATAAATAGCTGGTTACGGTAACTCGTGTCATCGACAGTCAACTCATAGATACAGTCTACAGGACAGACCTCCACACAGGCTGTGTCTTTGCAATCAGAACAGAGTCTTGTAATGACCCATGTCATAATCTCGTTTCTCCTGAATTGATAATGAAGTTTCGAAACTCATTTTGCTTCGGGAGCCTTGCCCGATAGAGCAGAATGTGATGTCCGTCAACGGAGGATGAAAAATATGAAGAAAGAACTGGTGAGCAAGGGATCGGCTCATGAAGTTCACAGAGTCGAGAGTCAAGAAGTCGAGGGTCGATGAGTCGGGAGTCAAGGGTTGATGAGTCGAGAGTCAAGGAGTCGGGAGTGCAAAGCTGATAGCTCGGAGTTCTCAACTTTCACTTAATGATGTCGTGCAAAATCGCGCAGATAATTTTCTCGGGCTGAGAGCTTCCGACGAATCTTTCCAATCGCTCCCTCATCAGGCTCGATCTCAAGCTCTTCCGGAAACTCAGGCAGTGGAAGTTCATTAGTTAACGAGAAAGGGGTCTCTTCAATCTTTCGATTATATGCTTCAATCATCAACCGCTCAAGATTTATTACGTCGAGAGAGTTGTAAGCAAGGAGAGTTTCCAGTGACCGCTGATCCCCCTCACTCATGTATTCCCCCCAAAGAAGCACGGCAAAGTAGCCGTCAACTCCCGCAAGGACTCCCCGGTCGATATCAAAATCATTCTCCACTCTCTTGAGGCCACCATGGAATCCAAGCGATGCCATGATATGGCGTAAATCAATATGAGCGTGTGGAAGTGAAGTCTGAAACCAGTGTTCAATATAGGGTAGATCGAACACCGCTCCATTCCAGGTGACCAGGAGGGAATATTCAAGAATATCGTCCTGGAAATTTCGCAGGTTTACTCCGTTGACATAATGACGAAGTTCCTTACCATTCCAAAGGGCAATTGTTGTAATGATACCTCCATCGAGGGAACCCCCATCGGTCTCGATGTCGATGTAGGCCGCTCCCTCTCTAAACTCGGGGAAGAGTCTCCACGATTCCATGCTTGGGAGATGATCGGCGAACCATCTGGCATTTCGTTCTGCCAGCATTTCAACCGAGGTGTGAAGATATTCCTCAATCGGTTGGTGTGTTGGAAGTAATTCCGAAGGCATCTCCAACGCCTCGCGCCAAGATAAGGCCCCAGCTTCCCAGAACCGACGCTCGGTTATAGGACCAATCTTCGGGATGTGCCGGAATGTGTTTCTCAGCATGATGTACGCGATTACTCTTTCACCTACAACAGCAATTCACGAAGTTCTGCTAAAGATCTGATTTGATGATCGGCCCTCTGATCCTCATGTGCCGGTCGCCACTCCAGACCTCGATACCAGACCGTTTTGCAACCGAGCCCGATACCCGGGGCGATATCATTCTTCCACGAATCCCCGACGATCACGGTCTCCCCGGGTGTAAAGCCAACCTGCGTTATTGCTCGCTGCCAAATCTCAGGATCGGGTTTTCTGACCCCAGCCAGAGCCGAGTCAAGAATAAGGGCAAGATAGGGGGTCAATTGGAACTCATTGCAGATCGCATCGAGATTACCGTAGAAATTCGAGACGATGCCAAGACGATAACGGGGGGATAAGTCTTTCAGTAGAGTGCGGACCTCGCTCATGCGCTCGACTGTTATGGCATAGAACTCATCGGCATGCTTGTTTGCTCTCTCGATCCTTCCCTCACCCAACACCTCAAACTGATATCTTATCTGCAACCTAAGCGTTTCTCGGAACGTCTCCTCACGTAATCCCTCACGAACGAGCCGCCGTTCGGATTCTATGTAGGCCTCTTCCAGTTCTTCAATCGAACGTTCGGGGAACTCATCCCAAAGCCTTTCTCGGAAGAGAACCCCCCAATGGTCTCCATCGGAGTTTAACGTGCCACCAAAGTCAAACAGGATTGCCTTATTGCTCACACCGTTGCCTCCACAACTGCTCCCCGGGAGGCTGATACTCTTCTCTCAACAAACTCAATCATCTCCATGTTGTTTTTTTCCTGCTTGCGAAGAATTATCCAGAGGAGAAGATTCATAAGGGTTAACTCGGCAACAAAGAACAACTCAGGATAGCCAATTGCGATAAAAGCAAAAAGGGTCAGGACACGACCGTTGATGGTCATGTAATTATAGTATTTCAAGAGCGGTTTGTTGAGCTGCCGATAACGAGAGGCAACCTCATCAGGTGCAACCGCTCCGATAGTGGTTTCAATTGTATCACGAAGCTTCTGGAAGTTTGGCGAGAAGGCTTCCTGTTGTATCGTATAGCTGAGGTAAATACGGTAGAAGGCTTTTTTGAAGAAGTTCCGCATCCAGCTTAGCTTGTTATACTCTATTCTGACAGCATCGGATCGATCGAGTTCCCCTTTCCCTTTTCTGGTAACAAAGCGAAGGAATGCGTTTCGGTAATAGTCAGCCATTGAGCTCTGCATCGAGTGGCTTGCACCAGCAGCCAGTCCCAGGGCAAATACCCACCAGCCGATAAGCCCATCGCCAAGAGCATATCTAAAGCAGAGATGGGCGTACATGCTGAAGAAGACGAAGTTCCCCCCCATCCCGTCAAGAATTCGACCGAACTGTGTAGAACGTCCGGTCATCCGGGCAAGTTGACCATCGGCGCTGTCGAACATATTGGAGAGAAACCACATCCCCATACCAATAGCGTTCAGGCTAAAGCGATCGTAGAAAAAGAAATGACCAGCAGTAACACCGATCAGAATACCGATCACAGTTACCCCATTAGGAGTTAGCCCGAATCGTTTTGCAACCAGGGCAATGCGATACCCTATCGGACGATAGAACCAGATATCTATGACTTCTTCAACATCGCGTGATTTATAAGTCTGTTCTATGCCACGCATTCTTGCAGAGCTTTCCGTCAAATTGTTTCTCCTGTATCACTAAGAGTATCAACTGTCATCCTCTCTTCATCAAAGACTTCGACAATTGCCTTCACCATCACCGGGACGGCTTTGTCGCGAACCGAACCAAAGCTTGGCCACGCGTTGAAGTCGATAAAGAGAAGATCGCCTTCCGGGGTTATCACTACATCACCGCCATAGATGGTTAAACCAAGAACTCCGGCAATACGTTCGGCTTGTTCCTCCAACGCAGTGGTATCAAACTCAACCGTAATGCCTGTCTCAAAGTTCTGAGCATGAAAGAACTTCTTTCCGGAAACAGCATAGAACTTGACGACCGTCCCTTCACAGTGTTCCTGAACAATAGCAGCCCGTACGCCACGCTCTCGAAAATCTTCAAGCGCGTTTGCAAAGTTTTCCCTGGAAGCAATACAAACAACATCGTTTGGATGAGCCGCATGAATATCCCCTCGTTTGATATAGAATGGTTCTCCAAGCGTCTTGGCAACCATCGTATAAGCCTCCTCTTCAAAGTTCTCCAACTCCTCTTCGACCAGAGATGATAGGATTTTGCTCCGAGCAAAAGGGAACGGCTGATCTGCCAAACGTAATGCCATGAAGACACGATAGGTATTCATGACTGAATAGAAAGAATTGATGATGACACATCCCTCAGCTTCAAGTTGGGCTAACAATGCTGTATTCTCAGGACGCTGTGCCATGGAGACGATTCGTCCGGGTCGGGATGAGTCGAGATACTCAGCAAGAGCATCCTCATCTATCTGCTTAACAGCATAACCAATCTTGCCAAGTTGAAGAACAACCATCTCAAACATCTTGGCATCGTTCGAGACATGCTTTTGATCATGCTGTGTCCTACGTGATATGGCAAGGATATTCTGTTCTTTCCTCATACCCCAACCCCATTCCATTTCACGATCCACTCTTCCGCCTTTGCGATGTCAGCTTTACGATCAACATCAATGATAGTACCGAACTCGTGGCCCAAAATCCGGTAGCCACGTTCGAGAAGCAACGCCTGAAACTTACGCAACCGGTCAAGGCCGAGTTGATTCGCTCTGTCGACCTCGTCAAATATCTTTGGTGAAAACCAGTAAAGGCCCCCGGTTATCCATTCAGAATCGGCGGCGGCATCCCCGATTGCCGTAATCCTTCCATCCTCGTTCATTGCAGCAGAGAGTGGTTTTTCATCATCGACATAGCGGGTAAGAGCAATAATTCCATCGACATGTGCGGCCTGGTTACATCGACGGATATAAGACCTCAGATCTGAAGGATTATAGATGGCATCGACGGTCGCAAGAAAAAACGGCTCTCCTTGATCCTGAAGTAAAGGGGCCAACGCAAAGAGGCTGTGCATTGAGCTTGGAGTCGATTTCACAATCAACTCGACTGGTAAACCAAAATCTGTTGTTGTGAGATACTCGGCAAGCTCGGGAGACTCTTGGTTGACAATTGCCTTGACCTGAGCAACTCCCTGGTCAGCAAACGATCTGATTGTACGCCCTGCCATTGGAATGCCTCCAACAGCCACAAGGCCTTTCGGACCGGTTACGCCTTCACTTCGGAGCCGTGATCCTTCACCCGCAGCAATTAATCCAAGGGTCATAAAGGATAGTACGCGTGTTCAAATTATTGAAAACAGAAGTGTAGAAATTGACGAAATACAAGGGGTTAAGGGTGACGCGTGTGCAAATTAACACGAGCAAGACGTTACAAAATCGCGGGGTATTTCGGTACTTTCGGTACCCCATTCCGGTACTTTCGGTACCCTTAATGTGAAAACGTTTCGGAACTCATAATGTGCTCACATGTTGCGAATTAACTTGACAACGACACTATGTTATTGAGAACAACGTTACTATGATTACAACAATCTCGCCTTTTATTGAAGCTCTCCCGGCAAACTCCATCTCCAGCTCTTTCAACGTTCCTCTGACATACTCCTCGTGAACCTTGGTCATCTCCCGGACCACAGCTCCCCGACATTCTTCTCCGAAAAACTCCGCCAACTCTCTCAACAACTTCAACAAACGATGGGGAGATTCATAGAGAACAATCGTTGCTGAAATCTTCGACAATTCCTTCAATCGTTTCTTTCTTCCCTTCTTATGAGGTAAAAAACCCTCAAAAAGGGCAGGTCGAACCTGTAATCCGCTTCCGACAAGGGCCGGAATTGCTGCGTTGGCTCCTGGAAGAACTTCAACCTGTATGCTCAGAATTGATCCGGGATCACTAAGGCCGGGTGTTCCGGCATCGCTCACAAGAACAACGTGATCGCCAGATTCCATCAGGCCAAGCAACTCATCGGCCTTTCCTCGCTCATTGTGCAAGTGCAGGCTAATTAGCCGTTTTCCGACGATATTCAGGTGTTTCAGGAGTTGCCCCGTCACACGAGTGTCCTCACACGCAACTGTTTCGATTTCTCGTAACAGACGAACTCCTCGTAGCGTCATATCCTCCAGGTTACCAATCGGGGTCGGCACAACAAACAGACGCCCCTGATCCATAACAATATCTCCTTGAGAA
>JAGWAZ010000118.1 GCA_021296135.1 Chlorobiota bacterium
TTATCAGAAAGCTACGGCATCGGTTCGGCAAGAGGAAGCTTCCGGGCTTCCTCTTCCGCCTTCAGGCCGATTTTCCGTCGCCTTATGACTCCTCCAGCAGCCGTTGCACTTCAGAGTTGAATTCGGGGAGGAGCATCATCGACTAAAAACGTTTGCCGAGGAGATCCAAGCCACTTCTGGATAAGAGAAGACGTTTTGAGATATTATGGGCATTCCTCACAGTTGTCAGTCCCGGAATCATTCGTTACCATACAATTTCTCTCGAACCACCTCCCCAATCTGTTGTATCTTCTTTTTGTGCTGAAGGTTTATATGGGGGATCTGGCGAGTGGGACGTTAACCTCCCAAGGAAAAAGTCGTTATCAATTACCGGAACAACAAACAAGATGTAGATGCTTCGATACAAAGCTGACGTTCGTACCCTTGTCTATATGGTTACCACCACCGGATTACTGATCGCCCAATGGGTTGTTGGATATGTGCACCCGGTCCTTTTCCCCCTATCGCTTTTCATGGCGGTGACCGTTGCGGTGATTGCGCACAATCACAATCATCTGCCGGTCTGGAAGTCGCGGTCTCTCAACCATCTGACCGATTACTGGCTGACTCTTTTCTACGGTTTCCCGGCATTTGCCTGGAAACCAACTCATAACATGAACCATCATGTGCTGAACAACCGTGAAGGCGATTATACGATTACTTGGCGGGTCACGGAGGGAAATCATTTCTTCTCGTTGATGAGCTACCCTTCCATCAGCAGCTTCTTTCAGCAGACACCAATCAAGGGATATCTTCAACATCTAAGGAAGAAGGACAAACGGAGTTTCTGGCTGGCTATCGGACAATACGTTGCTCTGGCTGCTTTTGTTGGCGTTGCCCTCGTGATCGACTGGAAGAAGGCAGTCTTCTTTATTATTATTCCACAACAGTTCGCTCTCTTCGCCATTCTCCTCTTCAATTACGTACAGCACGTTCATGCAAACGAAGAATCTGAGTGGAATCACTCACGCAATTTTGTTGGGCCGGCCTTGAATGCGCTTCTCTTTAACAACGGCTTTCACACGGTCCATCATGAGCGGGCTGGCACCCACTGGAGCCTGACGCCACAGGAACATGCCAAGATCGATCACCTGATTGACGACTCTTTGAAGGAGAGAAGTTTCTGGTGGTATATGATTCGTACGTACATTCTCAGTCCATTTATCCCAAAATTCCGAACAAAGTCGATGCGGATCGAGCGGATTCGTCAGGAAGAGGAGGCTAAGCGGAAGAAGGCTGCTGAGGCGGGGAGTCAGGCTGTTGAGCACGCTAAGGTCTTTAGCCTGGGTGATTCAAGGATTGAAGAAGAGGTTGCTGAGTAACAAGCCGCTGGTCACCATTAAAAATTGATATTCAAGTTCCAGGTAGATTCTTACATCCGGGGGTGATACCTGCGCTTCTCGCAGCAATTCATACTCTCGCCACTGTTGTATCTTCTTTGAGTGATCCAATCGGTTACGAGCGTGTGTAAAAAATGGCATGTGTTATATGTTGGAATTAGTGTAAGAAAATTCAATGCTAACGTAATAAACAAAGTATGTACTTCCAACGCATTTACGATGAGAAACTGGCCCAGGCTGCTTACCTGATTGGTTGCCAAAAAACAGGTCAGGCAGCCATCATCGATCCTGAACGAGATGTAGATCGCTACATTCGTATCGCGGAAGAAAATGGACTTCGTATCACCGCCATTACCGAGACACATATCCATGCCGACTTTCTGAGTGGCGCACGAGAACTTGCCGAGAAGACCGGTGCTGCTCTCTATCTTTCAGGCGAGGGTGGAGAAGACTGGAAATACAACTGGCTTGGTTCAAAAAATGATGGGGGCTTTTACACGCACACATTACTTGAAGATGGTGATAGTTTTAATGTGGGGAATGTGGAGATCAGAGCTGTTCACACGCCTGGGCATACGCCGGAACATCTGAGTTTTCTGGTCTATGACCACGGAGGAGGAGCGGATGACCCGATTGGTATTGCGACGGGGGACTTTGTATTTGTTGGAGATGTGGGACGCCCTGATCTGTTAGAGACTGCAGCCGGGCAGGAGGGAACAAAAGAGCCGGCAGCCCATGTGTTGCATGACTCACTCCGCTGGTTTGACAAACTGGATGATTATCTGCAAGTATGGCCTGGGCATGGAGCTGGTTCAGCTTGTGGTAAAGCCCTCAGTGCGATCCCCATGACGACTGTAGGTTATGAGAAACGGTTCAATGGCGCTATCTCTTCATCTCGAGGGAATGCCGATGCGTTTGTCAAGTTCATTCTTGATGGTCAGCCTGATCCACCCTACTACTTCGCACGGGTAAAGCAGGAAAATCGTGATGGTGTCGAGTTGCTCGGCGAGCTCCCGAAGCCGGAACTTACGGCTCCTTCCAATGTTGCATCTGCTCTCACTTCGGGCGATGGTGTCTTTCTTGATACCCGTTCCTGGTCGGCATTCCGGCAGTCTCACTTGCGATCATCATACCATACGCCATTCAACAAATCTTTTCCGACAATTGCCGGATCATACGTTGAGCCTGATCAGGATGTCTACATTGTTATAGGACATGATCAGGTTGAGGAGGCCGTTTGTGATCTTGTCCGTGTCGGTGTTGATCACATTAAGGGATACATACTCCCTGAAGCGCTTGAACAATACCTGAACGAAGGTGGAGATAAAGGAGAAGTCGTCTCAACAACGGTGGAGGGTCTGGCTGCAATTCTCAGAGAGAAGGATGTGACAGTGCTTGACGTACGTGGCGAGTCGGAGTATCGTGCCGGACACGTACGTGGCGCATTGCAGCTTGCCCATACAAGGCTACCAGCCGGTACGAACAACTTGCCGGATAACGAGCCGCTCTATGTTCATTGCAAGAATGGAGCACGTTCTGCTGTTGCCACTGCATACTTGCAGGCACACGGAAAGGATATAATCTATGTGAGCGGTACGTTCGATGATCTGGCCAAGGCAGGAGTTCCAATTGCTGCAAGTCCGAAGGAGGGGGCGGTAGCATAATAGTAGTAGGTTGATAGATTGTTGAGAGTTTGAAAGCGATCGAAGGTGACAGCGTGGGTGATGCTCGGTCGCTTTTTGTTTTTTTGGAAGGATGCAGGGCGTACACAAGGAAGGATATGAGAGGACGAAGAGTATAAGGGGTGTGAACCGCGAAAGGGGCGAGAGATAAGAGGAGGGTGTTCAAAAAACTGTGTCATAGATAATTGTTCATCTTCATTAAACTATGACACAGCAAATGGAACAGAAAAACA
>JAGWAZ010000056.1 GCA_021296135.1 Chlorobiota bacterium
GAGGAAAACGAAAATAGAGCTGGTAATCAATTACGAAGAGCGAATAAAAAGGTACTATCACTATTAAATGACACAGTTTTTTGAACACAACCGCCATATTCACCTCCATGTTGGTTGTGTTACTGCCTTTCACCGCTCGTCTCTATGTGTTTGTGTTTTGCGTGAGTTTTACCTTCATAAAAAAGTGAGGCAATCATGGCTTCAACCTATCGCAAGCGAAAGGGAACGTTAAGGCTGGTTCCTGGGCTGAGAGACCGGTGCACGTGGCAAGGAACAAGAAGAACGTAAGCCTACGTCGTATCGTAATACTCATTCGGGGCAACACAAAAAAGGCGAACACAAGGTCAACTCATGCCAACCTCACGTGTTCGATGGAGCATCAGTACCAAAAGCAAGGACGTCAAGTTCGTCATCCCCTCTGCCAGACTCTTTCAGGAACAGGATATACCGTCCCAGTTCCTCAGACACAAGTTTCCAGAGTGTAGCAAGAACAACGGCATCATCCACATACCCGATGCCAGGAATAAAGTCAGGAGTCAAGTCTGTTGGTAACACAAAGTAGATCAACCCTGCGGCTACCAGCAGTTTGGTCTTCAACTCAATCTGAAAATCACGGTCGCGGATCATTCCGTAGAGGAATTTCGCTCGACCAATCAACGTTCCGATCCAATGCAATCCCTCCTCCAGATCTTTCAGATCACGGACCTTAGCCTTGAGCTTGTCGGTCAGTTCGCTCAAGTCTCTGGTTGAGACTTTCTCAGCACGACGTTCAAGAATCCGCTTTGCGCGCCCTTCACTCACTCCCGCATTATTACCCGGGACCTCAGCCGCTTCGGCCTTCCCTCCATCTGTTCTCAACTCTTCCATAGATGACATTTCTATGTTAACTGGTCTGATTAGTTAACTTTTCCGTTCCTTAGATAGCCGGGAGTAAGAGATCAGATGACGTACATCAGACCTGAGAGTATACGCATCAGATCTCTCATATCTATCTCTGATATCTGACGTCTTAACTTACCACTCATATCCTGACTCTCGAAATCGGCCGACGTAACCGGCATAATTGAGCGCTCCATTCAACGCTCCGACACGCTCATCCTCGGTTAACTCACGAACGATCTTGCCAGGAACGCCGGCCACGAGCGTGCCTGAAGGAACACGAAAACCTTCGCGGACGACCGTTCCCGCAGCAACCATTGACTCACTCTCCACAACAGCATCATCAAGAATTATTGCCCCCATGCCAATCAACACGCGATCATGAATAGTTGCTCCATGAAGAATCGCTGAGTGCCCTACGGTCACGTCGTCTCCGACGTTAAGAGCAAATTGCTGATGCGTAACATGGCACATGGTGAGGTCCTGGATATTCGTACGCGCTCCGATATGAATCGAGTGGACATCTCCACGGATCACAACATTGAACCAGATCGAGCTCTCCTTCCCTATCTCTACATCCCCAATAATCCGCGTACCCGAAGCAATAAACACGCTTGGATGAATCCGTGGCCCTATTCCTTCAAAAGGCAAGATTGTAATATCGGCACGATCTTCTTTCATTGTCAGTATATACCTACAGAATATCTTCCAGCATCTCTCTGCGTTCCCCCTCCAACCCGTTAAGTCCTTCCTTCAACATGCGATTCAATTCATCGTCATCGAGTTTCTCGGCTGCCCTGAGAGCAGCTTTGAACACCCCTTCACCATCGGCTTTCATCCCATTAAGAATTGCCAGCCGAACATCAGGTGTTGTCGTCTCAAGCTCAGCCAGCACATCAAACGCAGTGATCTTTGTCCATCCACGCGAAGCATTGCGGGCATACCAGGTAACACGATCAACAAACTGGGTGAACTTGCCAACCATAACAGCCTGCATCCAGGCTCGTGCAAGGCTTTCCCGTGCCCCTTCAATAAACTGCAGTCGCACAAGATGTTCTTCCAGACTATCAGCCTCGGTTGCGGCAAGCATTTCAAGGGCATCAATGACAACCGTATAACTGGAATCGTTCAGCAGAGGTCGTAAAAGGCTTATCCGTTCCTCGTCGTTAAAGACCCATGAAGCCTCTATTGCAGCTCGTCGAACCGTAGTAGTCGGGTCGACAAGGGCACTGGGGATCATCTCGGCAGCAATCTTCTTATCAAGCGTTGCCACGGCAGTAACAATTGCTCCCCTTACATAGTCGCTACGTTCCTTGTAATAGATTCGCTTCAGCTCACGAGCGATATCCTTCTTATACAATTTGACGTCCGTTTCAATCCGACGTACCGCCGAGTAACGATTGATCGGAGAACTTGCAAACTCGGCTATCGTCACTAACTCCTCTCTTGAAAATGAGAGAGGAGAGACGGAAAGGAGGGTTGTTGAGGCATCTAAAATCGAGGTTATCGGCTCCGATATCCTGTATTCAAAGAAGTCATGCGCACCAAGCAGAAAAAGCGTATCGAAGGCAATCGTTATACCATCAGGTTCCCGAATGAACATCTCAACCGGAATTCGTAAACTGAAGTGGCCGGTCAATTCATCGATCTCCTGAACTTGCTCAAGCTCAATCCGATAGGTTCCATCATCGTAGCTATTACTGAACTCCAGAACCGGCATCCCCCCGCCATAGATCCATTGCTGGAAGAACCAGCTCAAATTATACCCGGTCGCATCCTCGAAAGCGAGCTTCAGATCATTTGTTTCTACCACACTATGCGCATGGCGCGTCAAGAAGAGCTGCACGCTACTCCAGAACAATTCCTCGCCAAGGAGCTGATTGAGCATGTGCAGCACCACTGCTCCGCGACCGTAGATATTCGATATAACACCTGAACCGGAAGCTATCGGATCCTTTCGCCTATCACGGTCCGTTTGGTAGGCTCCGAGGATGTAATCATACATCTGCTTTTCAAAGACTTCCTGGCCTTGGTGATAGCCTATCCAACGTGCCGCGAGATAGGTGGCAAAACTTTCATGAATCCAGAGATGATCCCAGCTGCGATTAGTAACCAGATTACCAAACCACTGGTGCGCAAGCTCGTGTGCAATCAGACCATCAGGACTGTAGTCGACAAGACCTTGCTCATCAACCAGGGCAAAATCATTCAGCGTTGTGGCGGTCGTGTTCTCCATACCACCATACATAAACTCATTGATCATTATCTGGGAGTATTTGTTCCAGGGATAGGGAACGCCAATCAGGTCTCTCAGATAACGATAGATATCCGGAGTGCGACCAAACGTTGGTTCAACGCGGTCCGGCATATCCGGATAGGTCCAGTACTCAAGTGGAAGCCCATCTATTGTGTCATGTGTGATCAGATAATCACCGGCAGCAAGCATCATCAGGTAGGGGGCATGAGGCTTCTCCATTTTGTAATGCCAGGTAGTGGTGCCATCGGAATTCGGGATAGCTCCGATAAATTCGCCATTCGAGAGAAGCTTCCAGCCAGATCGAACGGCTGCATATACTTCCGATGTGGCAAGATCGTTGGGATAGTCATACATCGGGATCCAATAGTGATGGTCCTCCCCCTCACCCTGAGTCCAGATTTGGTCACGACCATTCGGTTCCTCCGGTTCCTTTTTTATAAAGTAAAGACCTTTCCTGGGTGAGACTTGATAGGTGATTTGTAAATTGAAGGTGTCGTTATAGGCCTTTTGATCTAACAGCTCAATCCTCAGTGTATCTTTTTTATGCTCGAACGTTGTGGCGCTCTCATCGACGGTAATCTGCTCTATAACAATTTCCGGAGCGGCATCAAGTTCAATGTCCATCAATGAAGGATTCAGCGAGCGTATACGATGTGTAGCAACCCCGTAGACTACCTCCTGCTCGAAGTCGAAACGGAGGTCCAGCGTTGTGTGAAGCAGATCAAATGGATGTGAACGGGCCCCTCCATCATATTCGATCTCTGGAAGTGGCTGAGTGAACAACGCCATTCCGCTAAGCACAAGGAGAAGCGCACCTGTTGAGACACGAATCATACTTCTGGTGAATCGTGGTTTTCTTTCCTGGGAGACAATTATGAATGAAAATAGACATTTAGAAGGTAGGAGAGGTAGGAGATAGGAAGAGTTCCCGTGTTCTACAATCTTACGGACGGACATTCTTCCTTACCTGAACAACCCACGAACGAAGGTATAGGAACCACTCCTAATATATTCTACCCGCTACACTACCTTCTTCTCTCCTTGAGCCACCACACGGACTTGAACCGTGGACCTGCTCATTACGAATGAGCTGCTCTACCAACTGAGCTATGGTGGCCTGACTTTTGTAACAGCAGATTGCAAACATACGATGGAATCAAAAGCCTTACAAGAGAGGTAAACGAACCGCTGTACGTTTCCACGAACGGAGAGCTTTGAGCTTTCGGCTTTGAACTCCCAACACTTTGACCCTCGACTCTTTGATTCTCAACTCTTCGACTCTACTTCTCCACTACCATCTTCACCGTCTTTACTTCCCCGTTCGCCGTCATCATTCGGCAGAAATAGAGGCCGCTCTCAAGGCCAACCGGTTCGAACTGAAGTCTGTGCAGACCACCAGTCAACTGCGCTCTGTTCAGTACTCGCAAGACAGACTCTCCTCCCATATCAAGCACCTCAATTGTCACGATCTCGTCGCGCTGCAGCCCGATATCGAGTCCAATTGTTTCACCCGGAGTAGGGTTCGGGAATGGTGGCATCAGAAGAGTCCGCTTTGACGGAGCAAAGGCCCGAATCGTCACATTCTGTCCGCAACGATCGACTCCATGTCCCAACCCGAAATCGACAGGTGTTTTCAGCGGAATCCGATCGATGCGTCCACAACTATCAATGATCAGAAGGGTATCGAGTTGATTCCCGGTAAAATGTCCCTCAAGACAGATAGCAATCATTTTGTTCTCTCCGGAATTGAGCGTCACCGGGAATTGCGAAGGAGGAATTGAGAATTCAAGATTACCCTGCAAGGTCGCACGGGAAATCGTAACGGTCCGCGTTCCGTAATTGCTTAACAGAATACTGTCGCAACGTCTCCCAAGATAATCCAGACTGTCGGTCTTCCACTCAACGCCAGAGCGGACCAATGCATTTTCGCCAGTTGAAGGATCAACCACAGCAACCGTAAAGCCACCTAACGTGTCCTGAACTATTATCTGGTTACCAGCCAGATCGGTCACACGTACCTCGTAGATCACATCCTGGAATGGATCGATTGGCCTTAGCCGGAGCGAGAGTTGTGAAGCCGGAAGGCTGGCAAGCGCCGGATTGAACGTCACATCTGCATTGGTTCGCTCAACAAACTCCACCGAAGCAATGCCGAGAAACTGCTCGTCGGGTTCGTTAAAGATTACCTCTATCTCCTCACCACACGGGCTGACCTGACCGAGAAAGACCGGAGGGATGGTATCAATCACCGAGTGAACTTTCCATTCGATTATCTCACGAGTTACACAGGAGTCCCCTATCGTCAAACGAGCTTCAATAGTTGAGTCAAGATCACTTTCAAAACAGATCTGAATAATCCGTCGTTCTCCCGGTTCGACCGTAATAGGCGTGAGGGTTGAGACAGTGAACAAACCGTCGTCAGGTGTCGGGGAGATATTCGATATCGTCTGTTTGAAATCTCCGTAGTTGATGATTTCAAACTCCCGACAAATACGATTTCCATTGTACGCAACTGCCGAGGTGCGTGTAGGCGCACCTCCATTCAACGCAGCAATCCCAACCGTAAAGCCTGCTATTGCATTCCGCTGAGTCACAGAACGTCCACCTGAATCAATTGCTTTGACTTCGGAAGATCCATCCTGATATGGATCGATGAGCGTAGCTGAGTAAAAGACCGAATCATCACCAGAAGTAAAGGGTTGGATAGTGACGTTCGCATTTCTTGTCCCCGAAGGGATGACATAACAGGAATCGATCCCGGAATCTGTTATTCGATTGTCAATTGCAGTTCCATTGACTCTCGCACACCCACGTGTGGTTAGGATGTAAGGATGTTGAAAGTCATGGACCAATACGCGATAGATGGCTCCTCCGGGGTATCCATACGAGTTTGCCTGGCCATAGCCATACGAATAGAGTCCGAATGGAGCATCTGCATAAGCCGTATGCGCACCAGGGGTGAGAGTCACTTGAGCATAACTGTAAATGGTCCCGGGAACCTGTCTAAACATCTCGTTCACCTGCATCGAGTCGATCCGCAACGAAGGAATATCTACTGTGGGAATCACAACATTGAGGTAATGCCGAACGAATTCCGGGTGAGGAACACTCTGAAACGCATAAGATGTGTCATACTGAAGTTCGGGAGGAATAATCATCATAAAAGGATCTCCCAAATCAAATGTGTCATTCCACAATGGCCCGACCGAATGTTCGTACTGGGCAACAAGAATCGGGCCTGATGCAGTAATAACCATTGGGGCTTCATCCAGGGGGATTTCAATCGGCACACCTCCACGCAGTTGTGGTTGTGGCACACCATTCAGGTCCCATGTGGTATTGTCGAACGCTGCAACGATCCTGGCAACAGGAGCGAAGCTCGAGGCTGGAGTTACGTCAAAAAGAGGTGGTATGATTGCTGTGTTTCCCCAGGATTCCAGAGGGGGCATCTGCTCGACAAGAAGATCGCGGAAATTGCCGACGTCTGTTGGAATCGATGTTCGCTTGTTTCCTGAAAAGACCGCAATCGGTTTTCTTGCACGGATCTGTGTTCCGGTCACATCCTGCTCGCCATTCAGAGATGCCTGTGCAAAGTAGACTTCACCTTTGTTCAGCCCAACAACGAAAGGATCGAGCGTTGGACGCTCATTGATATTTGCAGTCGGGGTAATTGTAACCAGCGTACCATCCTCTGTCGCCACAACGGCGAACTCCGAAGGCATATCATACACCCCGAACCCTTGATTCGAAAAACCGTTGGGATAGGCCAGAAGGATATATCGTCGGGTCAACACATCTTCCGGCAAACCGAGAAATGCATCGGAAGAAAAAATCCTGACACTCACTCCATACAGTGTGATGTCTTCATCTGATTGCACCCGCAAGGTCTTGGAAGAAACACCGATATCGCCGGCATTCAATTCAATGGAAGAACCGAAGAGTCGTCCTACATCAACTTCAAACGAACGATGAGCAACAGGAAGGTTAATCGTTTCGGTCTGCCCTGTCCGCCAGTAAGTAATTCGTACCTCGGTCGGCTCGATAGCACTGAGATAGAGACGAAGATCAGACTGTTCCATCGGCCCTTCACGTCCGGCCGTCTCCATAAACGCAACCCAGAACTCCTTCCCTTTGGTGTCGTGCGAGGGTTGAGCTGCAAGCGAGGCTGCGAGGATAAAGGGCAGGCAGAAAAGAATCAGCCGACCGAACAGGTTCGACAGCCATCCCAATCGCACTTCTATATCGGGTAACAACTGTTTCATAAAATCTCAAGAATTTCTGTCTTCGAACAACAACTGGTGGTTATATAAGGAACAGTTCAATCCGAATCCGGGTTACTGCTGAATTGCAAGGGGGCGAACAAAAACGTCACCCGACCCTGTCTGCATTCTTAAGTAATACCCTCCTGACGAAAGCCCATCAAGCTTGACATGGACCTGACCTATACCTCCGGGCATCGGGTCATTTTCAAGGAATCTACGAACTTCGCCTCCCATTGCCTCATGCAGACTCATAGAAACTACCTCAGGCCCCTTCAAACCGAAGGTAACAAGAGCAATCCCTTTTGCAGATGGATTTGGTGCAGGACTCTGCAGAAAGTTCCGTCGCGTAAAGCCCTCAACATTGAACTCTAACAAGTTCCCGCACCTGTCAGCACCATGTCCCTCAAGGTGATCAACAACCGATTTGAACTCTATGACGTTAATCAACTGTCCGCAGAAGAACTCAACGATCATCGTGTCACGGAAGTCACCGGTAGCACGAGGACGAACACAAACTTCAACGGCCTTCCGTTCTCCCGGCAGTAGATAGAGAGGCAACTGTTCTGGTGGGACTGAAAGCTCCAGATTGCCAATAAATCTCAGCCGGAAAAGATCGAGAGGTTTTAACCCGGTGTTCTCAAACCAGAGTGTATCACAATCCTTGTTCGTGTATGTCAGTCGTTCATACTCCCAGGGGATCGCCGGATCAAGTCTGAACCCGAACTCCGAAAGGCTTGCCGGGTCAGAAATTGCAAGAGTCAATCCACCAATAGTATCGGCAAATTGCATCCGGTTCCCGACCACATCGGCTACTTCGATATCATAGATAACATCCTGCCAGATACTTTGGCGAAGAATTTCGAGACGGGCTATGCGTCCAGGGAGCTTATCCGGAGAAGGAATAACAATTTCTGCATTCCTTTTTGCTCGCACAATCACCTCGGCTATGCCTGAATTCAACGCATAAGCCTCGGTGATTTCATAGACTATACTCTGATCACAATCATCTGTGAGCTTTGATAGAACGGGTCTCAAGGAGTCAACGCCACTCAGCAATGGAAGATTTCCTATGGACCGCACGACACATCCATTATCGATACGAAGATCGACCAATGTTGAGGTATCGCCCTCGTACTGGAAGCAAATTTGAACTGTTCTGACCTCTGCTGGCCTGAGTAGAATCGGGAATGATGTTTTTACTGAAAGTCCGGGAACCGGATCACCAAACTCCAATTCTTTAATCTCCTGAGGGAATCGACCATAGTTTTGCAACGTTATTGTCGTGCAGAACTCAAGCCCGTTAAGCGAAGCAAGTGTGTCAAGACGAATTGAAGGATCTCCTGCAGTCAACGATACGGTAAAGCCAGGCACATCAAACCTGTAGTTTCGTCTGAGACCAGCAGTATCAACGGCAAGCAAGTCCCCAACGCCATCCTGATATGGATTGATCAGATCAAGCCGGAATTCTATGGAGTCGTCTCCGAACGTAAAAGGCTCCGTGGTAAGTCTTACATTGCTGGATTGAGATAGAAGACGCAGGCCTTCCATTCCGAAATCGAACACCGTTGTGTCGAATGCAACTCCAAGCAGTCCTTGACCATTACATGTGTCCCGGACCGCAATATCCGGCGGTTCATGATCGGTAAAGAGCGAATCAAAGACCATCCCGCCCGGATTTCCATAGGAGTTATAGGGACCATACCCATAGATGTAAAGTCCAAATGGGACGCGTGCACTGATATTATGCTTTCCGGCCTCAAGTTTTATCTGGGCGAAGCTGTAGCTTGTCTTGGGAATCGGAATAAAGGTTGGCGGCAGTGGCTTCCTAGTATCCGGATCAAGAGTAGTAAGGGGGCCATTATCAAGACGCAACGATCCAATGCGCTCAGTCGGTATAACGACGTTTACGAAATGATGGAAAAAGTCCTTTGTGTCCCAGCTCTCAAATGAATAATTGGAGTCGAACTGCTCACGGGGTGGAACAAGCATCATGAAAGGGTCGCCAACAGTATCGTTCGGAAGCGAAATAAACTCAACATCGACCGTAGAATGCTGAAACTGAGCAACCGAGATCGGCTTATCTGCTGTCAACAACATAGGTCGAGTGTATAGTAATTCAACCGGCCTTCCTGCCTGGAGCACTTGCGAAGCGCTGCTATCAATTGTCAGGGTTGTTCCCGGTTCGGCGGCTATAACCCGAATGAAGTTTGCATCGGGAACGGTTTTTCGTAACTGGAAATGGGGCGTCACCATTGCATGGTATCCCCACTTGTCAGTCGGTAGCATCTGCTCAACAAGATGATCCCGACCAACAGCATCGTTCCAGGGTATGTTCGAACGTTGATGACTGCCATAGACAACAATCGGCTTGTCAGATACGATCCGTGTTCCGGTCAGATCTCGTCCTGCTCGTCGAATTCGACCGACATCATGAGCCTGCCCAAAGAAAACCTCACCTGCGTTGAGCCTGACCTGAAACCGATAGGTATTACCCCGACCATTAACAGGAACTGTCGGCTGAATCTCAATTGTTGTGTTGTTCTGGTTGGCTACAATCGCAAACTGCGATGGAAAATCGGATGACTCAAAGACCTGTCCCGTAGGTCCGGGTTCCGCTGTGTTTGGATACGACATGATCGTATGTTCACGACCAAGTGCATCGATTGGAAGGGCCAGGAAACCATCACTGCTCCACCGAAGCGTGTTGATCCCATATATCGTTACCTCGTCATTGAACCGGACATGCAGGCTCTGTCTGGATATCTCTCGTGGTGTGTTCCTATCGTTCGGATCTGGAAGCAAAAGCAGAAAGGTATCGAGCCGAATTCGTTCAGCTCGGTTGGCAACCGGTATGGAGATGTCAAAGGATGCTCCCGTGGCTTCGTAAGTAATCTTTCCGGTTGTCGGTTTCTCACAACTGACAACTATATAATATGTAGGGAATTCGCCATCTCCGTTGGTGTGCAGAAATGCTAACCGGAATTCAGTTCCACGATGATCTATCCGATCCCGGGTTTGAGCATCTGCATTCCCAACAAAAAGATGCAGACTTATAAGTACCAGCAGAAAGGTATATAACAAATGAACAGGTTTCACAGTTGCTTTTTCACATCAGATCAAAGTATTCTCAACGGTCAACAAAAGAGGCTACACAGAATTATCGCTATATCTTTCCGAAAACTTAAGGAAAAAATGCAGTGCCGTCATATTTTTCGATTCCTTCATACAGGAATCGGAGTTTGAATTGCAGAGAGATGTTACCTCAAAGGCTGACATTCAGGTCTCAGCTACTGACGGGCTGCCTACCGAACTGATTGCATCGGTGATTATTTTCCCCCTTTCTGGTTGTAAAGACCGAAATCAAACAGTGGGGTTACACACCATCATGGAAGGAGTTACAAGCCTATGATGACCCGAGGAGGACGCATCTTTGTTATCCTTAACGCATTCTTTATCGGCTTCCTCGTTCTGGCCGAACTTTTTGGAGCAAAGCTCTTTAACGTCGATGTTTCCTGGACCTGGATTCTCCCTGCTCTTGGCGAAGACAGACTGGCTATGACATTAGGCGTTATCCCTTTCCCGGCAACCTTCATCATCACCGATTTGCTCAACGAATATTACGGACGGAAGAGTGTACGATTTACAACGTTACTCGGGATGACAGTCCTTGTCGGCATCTATCTGATGATCTTCGCTGTTTGCGGAATACCGGCAAACGATATTTCGGCTGTCTCTGATGAAGCCTTCAGGGCAGTTTTCTTTAACTCTCAGGCAATTATCATCGGCTCGATTGTCGCCTACCTCATAGGCCAGCTTATCGATATTCAGGTCTTTCATCGCCTCCGAAACTGGACAGGAGGACGTCATATATGGCTTCGCGCTACCGGATCGACAATTATCTCTCAGCTTATCGACTCGTTCGTTGTGATCTATCTTGGACTTGGACTTCTCGCAGAAAATCCAATCAGTTTCACCGATGCAACCGATATCGCACGCAATAACTTCCTTTTCAAGATGTTGATTGCAATAGCAATTACACCCTTGATCTACCTGGGACACAAGCTCATTAACCGCCATCTGGGACCTGAAGCGGACCATCTGCGTGAGCGAGCAAGCAAAGGAGAACCATTTGTCACTCCGTTCAGTCCTGGCTAACCATCCCCCCCTCTCCCTATCTCCTCACTTACCCGTTGCAACGAACATTGTAACCAACCCGACCACTGAGAGTCCGTAGGTTGCGGTTCTGAAAAGAACGCCCCGACGGAGAAATCCAACTTCTGATATGGCACGAAGCGTTGCAGATGGCGAAGTAACAATGGGGAAAGCACTCGACACTGCGTTGTTGAAACGCCTTGTCGTCTATTTGCGACCTCATAAATGGCGGGTCATCCTTGCGGTGGTCATGGCAATTACCGCAGCTTTTCTTGGAGCACTTCTCCCGAAGCTCTCGCAGGTTGCGATTGATGATCATATACTCAAGGGTGATATGCCCGGTCTGCTCTGGATCATAGCAGCAATGGTTGGTCTTATGATCCTGAACTCCCTAATGCAGTATGGTCTCACCTACTTGATGCAGTATGTCGGACAGCAGACGATTCATGCTGTTCGAATGAAGCTCTTCACGCATCTGCAGGATCTCTCCATGCGCTTCTACGATACAAACCCGGTCGGCAGGCTTGTCACCCGGGTAACCAGTGATGTTGAGGTCTTGAACGAATTTTTCTCCAGTGGCCTGGTAATGATTGTGGCCAACATCTTTACCATCATCTGGATTGTCGTGTTGATGTTCGTTATGTCGGTTCCGCTGACGCTGCTCACACTCGTTACGGTAGTCCTTCTTCTCTGGACCACATCGGTTTTCCGTGTCAAGGTTCGCGCAGCCTACCGGGAGGTTCGCTATCAACTCTCACGGATGAATGCCTTCATCAATGAAAACATCACCGGTGTACTGACGGTAAAGCTTTTCGGACAGGAGAAGCGGATGAACCGTGAGTTTGCGGAGATCAACAAGGCCCATACCGACGCAAACGTACGATCGGTTTTTTACTATGCGGTCTTCTTTCCAGTCGTCAACTTTCTTTCAATGGCAGCAGTTGCCCTGATCATCTGGTATGGCGGGACAATGATTGCACAGGAGGCAGGGGATTCTGTGGTTGTTAGTTGGCTGGGATCATTTCTCGGAGGCGAGACGCTGACGTTCGGTATCATCTTCGCCTTCTATCAGTACACCGAGCGCTTTTTCCGGCCTATCCGGGATCTCTCCGAGAAGTACAACATTCTGCAGAACGCTATGGCAAGCTCCGAACGCATCTTCGAGCTTATGGATACAGATATACCAACCCCGCAGGCAACAGATGATGCAGTACCGTTTGCAATCACCCGCGGAGAGATCGACTTCAAGGACGTTTGCTTCAGTTATGATGGAGAGAACCGGATTATTCGTGATCTGAGCTTTCACGTAAACCCGGGCGAGACCTTAGCAATTGTCGGTGCTACCGGAGCAGGGAAGACAACAATCATCAATATCCTGATGCGCTACTATGACTATGAGAGCGGAAGAGTGGCCATAGATGACCGGGATCTGAAGACGATCAGAACAAAAGACCTGCGCCGGGATATAGCTGTGGTAATGCAGGACATTTTTACGTTTCGGGGAACACTCATGGATAACATTACGCTCAACGACGAGACCATCTCCCGTCAACAGGCAATTGCCGCGGCAAAGACTGTCGGTATCAGCCGGTACATTGACACCTTACCGAAAGGATATGACACCGAAGTCCGAGAGCGAGGGGCAACTCTCTCCATGGGGCAACGCCAGCTTATCTCATTTGCCCGTGCACTTGCACGTGATCCAAGAATCCTCATCCTTGACGAGGCAACCTCGAACGTCGATACCGAAACAGAGAAGCTGATTCAGGAGGCTATCAGCAAACTCCTGGAAGGGCGAACTTCAATTGTGATTGCCCACCGCCTCTCAACTATCCGAAGCGCCGACAAAATTTTGGTCATGCACAAGGGACGACTCCGTGAGATGGGGACCCACGAGGAGCTTCTGGACCATGACGGCATCTACGCAAAGCTCTACCGGTTGCAGTACAAGAGGCAGGAAACGGAAGTTTAAGGTCGGAAGTGTGAAAAAAGAGACATCCATTCTCAACTTCTAACTTCCTACTTCTGACTTCGCACTTCTAATGTGAATAACAAGCAGTGATAGAAAACCGCTGGAAGCCGTTCTCTCCTGCGAGGATCACTCGGATTACCGCGCTAAAGCACACTGCTAACTTGCAGAGTTCTCTACGCTTACTTCTAACTTCCTACTTCTAACTTTTTCCTATCTTTCCTCGAACGTTAACCCGAAATTCAAGATTACCATGATCTCACAACTCTGTTCTGCCGGCACGCTCGGCATCGAGGCCTTTCTGATTGAAGTCGAGACGCATGTCGACAATCAGATGTTCACGTTTAACATTGTTGGTCTCCCGGACAATGCTGTCAAGGAGAGTCGCGAGCGTATTATGGCTGCAATCAAAAACAGCGGCCTCTCCATGCCGAACAAGAAGTATACCGTCAACCTTGCCCCTGCCGATGTTCGAAAGGAAGGGTCGGCCTTTGATCTCCCGATTGCGCTCGGTATCCTCTCTGCGACAGATCAAATTCCTTCAGATGCTCTCGACAAAACGCTTGTCCTCGGAGAGCTTGCTTTGGACGGGACCCTCCGCCCGGCTCGTGGAGTATTGCCTATCACCATCATGGCAAAGTGTTCAGAGCTCACACAGATCCTCCTTCCTCAAGCAAATGCAGATGAGGCTGCCCTCGTAGAGGGCGTTAAGGTTATCGCAGTCGAATCACTGGGCCAGGCTGTCCGATTCCTCTCGGGTAAGGAAGAGATCAAACCCTTCGATGTGGATCGGCTGGCACTTTTCAAGGCCAACTCAGGCACGATTCTCAATCTCACTGATGTCAAAGGACAAGAGAACGTGAAGCGTGCGTTTGAGGTGGCTGCTGCGGGCGGACATAATCTTATCATGGTCGGACCACCCGGGGCGGGAAAAACGATGATTGCCAAACGACTCCCCTCGATTCTCCCACCCATGACATTTGACGAAGCTCTGGAGACAACCAAAATTCATTCGGTAGCCGGAACGCTTCCGGAGAACACGCCACTTCTCACGGATCGTCAGTTCAGAAGTCCGCACCATACCATTTCAGACGCTGCACTGGTTGGTGGTGGTATGGGAATCGCACGACCGGGAGAAATCTCCCTCGCCCATCATGGTGTCCTCTTCCTCGACGAGCTTCCGGAGTTTGCACGAAACGTTCTTGAAGTGCTTCGACAGCCGTTGGAGGATAACAAGATCACGATCAGTCGAACAAAGCTAAGTTTGACTTTTCCGTGCAACTTCATGCTTGTTGCCAGCATGAACCCCTGTCCCTGCGGGAACTTTGGCAACCCGAACGCCAGTTGCAACTGCTCTCCGGTCCAGATTCAACGCTATATGTCAAAAGTCTCCGGACCACTGCTCGATCGCATTGACATTCATATTGAAGTGGCTGCCGTGAAGTATCAGGAACTCTCTTCCGAACGACGCGGGGAAACCTCGGAATCAGTACGTGAAAGGGTCGTGAAAGCACGAGAAGTACAGGCAGAAAGATTTACCGGACGCGAGGATGTATTCAAGAATGCCGATATGGGATCGAAAGATATTCGCAAGTACTGCAAGCTCGAATCTGATGGACAAGACCTGTTGAAGATGGCAATGAGTCGTCTGGGACTTTCAGCTCGTGCATACGATAAGATCCTGAAGGTGGCCCGAACCATTGCAGACCTTGCCGGCCAGGAATCAATTCAACCGGAACATCTTTCGGAAGCCATTCAATACCGAAGTCTGGACAGGCAGTTCTGGAACGCGTAAACACAGATTGCACAGATGCAAGAGAATAAACACAGATGAATGACTATGTTCTAAAGGGCATATTATTTCGTTGTCCCTTAAACATGAATATCCAAAGCTCTATATGGTTCTATTTGGGCAAAGCTCCTTGCGCAGTAATGCATCACTCTTCGACAGGCTCAGGGAGGAGGAGAGCGGCACACAAGGTAGAGCTTATGGTTGATCTGGGGAGGCAGGCTCTGGTGGCGATTCAGGTGTGCGGTGCCGACCGGGGAGATACCACGTCGCTTCCTCGGAGTCTGCTTCAGGCCTTTGACAATCAGCAAACAACCAAGGACCTTCAGTTATATCTTTTTGTAATAACATGGGGTAATGCGGGAAAGAGTGCGTATACTTTAACCTGAATCTCAAAAAAAGTTCTTATATATCTAAAAATATTTTTTCGGAGCACGGAGCAGCACGCCGTGGGGCGTGGCCCTCTACCTGAGTACACTCCACCTCAAGCCTCCCTAACATATCAACAATGCAGAGACCCATCTGCATACTTTCTCGACCAAAACTGGAAACAACCTCCGCTAATTTGATATTCGTAGGGAATGAGAGGCCCAATTCCAATGTTCTGATGTTCGTACTGGAATGAGGGGCTCCAATTCCAACCTGACAACAACATTACACTAACCAAAAAACCAAATCATAAGGAGTTTTACAATGACAACTTCAGTCAAATTTATCGCGAGCTTTGTAGTGCTCTTTCTTTCTATCCATGTTGCCCACACGCAAACGACTCCCGAACAGGAGGAACTTCTACAAGAGGTAGAGGAATACTTAGAGCAGTTTCGAACAGCAAATGATAATGTATGTGAGTCGATGTTTCTCGGCTGTATCGGAGAAGCTGAAACCGACCATCAATGGGATGTCTGCTACAACGCCTACGTAAAATGCGTCGATGGTCCAGAGAGAAAAATTACTCCCCGAACACCGGAACACGAAACGCTGTTCCACAACCTCGACCAACTCTACGGCG
>JAGWAZ010000119.1:0-413 GCA_021296135.1 Chlorobiota bacterium
CCCTTAATGTGAACACGTTTCGGAACTCATATTGTGCTCACAGTGAGTGAATAACCTTCGCGACCACTCCCCAAACCCTTACGTTCATCTGCGGCAGAATCTCCAACGGCTGATAACCTGAATTGTCCGGATAGAGGTACGCACGTTCGCCGATCCGCTCGTAACGCTTTATCGTCAATTCCCCGTCGACCGTTACCACGATCACGTCCCCGACCTTCGCGGTTTCCTGTTGCCGCACAATGACGGTATCGCCGGACACAATCCCCGCACCTTCCATCGAATCCCCAACGATGCGACACCCGAACACCTTTTGCGTTGTGCCGTCCGTTATCAGTTCTTCTGCTGTTAGCACTTGTTCGACATGATCGTCCGCCGGTGGCGCCGCGCCGGCCGGAGCCGGAACCAAGAACAAC
>JAGWAZ010000119.1:540-3730 GCA_021296135.1 Chlorobiota bacterium
GCCAACTCATGCTCCACCGCGATCTGCCGCAAGATATCCCGAGCTCGAATCGCTACCTGTGCAGTCAGCACCCGCTTGCGGTACTTGGGAATCCAGATCGGATGAACCTTAGAGCGCTCTTGGTATGGGCTCCTAATCTGTAAGGTCGCATAGCGACAAATATAAACCTTGCTTCGCCTAAAGGCGAGGGATTTCAACCATCCCCGAAAGAGACATTAAGCCCATTAACAATGAAATCTCCCGTGCCGACATTAACCGCTGTCACCTCGTAGGAGTAGATACCCTCACCAAGGCAGGCATAGCGATCAATTTCTGGGTGATTGACTATCGGATTTACGACCCACAGGGGGATGGCAAAACCAAGTTAGAACACCTCAAGCAGATGTTATCTCTATTGGTCTAACAGAAACACCTCCCTTCTCAGGCGGTGTTGATCGATAGCTGGTATGCTTCGAAAGCCCTCATCCCGCACATTGAGAAACTGCGAAAAGAGTATTACTGCCCACTGAAAACCAATCGACTCGTTGACGGATTCGATTGAGCACATGTATCGTATTACGCTCTTACTTCATGAGATCTAACGCGAGCGTTACTGCACCCGATGCCGTCTGCAACGTGTAATAATAACGTCCGCTTGGAATCTCCTTAAGGTTAACCGTTAGAATGTTCTCACCTGTTATCCCCTCCTCGTTCAGAAGAGTCTTCACAACACTCCCCCGTGAGTCATAGAGCTTCATGGTCACATGAGTTACCTCCGGCAGATGATAGCGAAACTCGGTTTTGCCAGTTGTTGGATTCGGTCTGCTCTGCCAGAGAGCTGTTCCGTCGGCCATCATTACCCTTGTACCGGTCGTTGCGAGGCTCGGACGAACTGCTGTAGGATCGTCTCCCGGAGTTGTGGAACCGGAGCCCGTTCGACTCCCCCCTCCGATAGCTGTAGAAGTTCCCTCACCACCAAGCATCACGGTGTGAGTGCCGGCCGGTGTTCCGTTTGTTGTGTTCGAAACGATCTCCAGAACCGCACTTGACACTCCAACAGCGGCTGGAGCATATGTTACCTCAACAAACTCGGCGCCACCCGGCTGAATCACTGCACGATCCAGCGGCCTGACCGAGTAATCATTCGGCGTTGTGCTCGAGCTGCCGAGTCCGACGCTCTGCAACACGACTGGCAACGTGCCATTGTTTGCAACAACGACGAACTGGCGTCTCAGGCTGCCAACCGGTAACTGCACCTTCTGGAAGAGACTGGTCGGTACAACATTGAGCGTACGCGTTCCGGCCAATCCTGTGACGTCAATCATCAGAACATCGCCATTTTCGAGCGTTACTTCGAGTGTTGCCGTTCGATCTCCAGGAGTGCTTCCTGTTGTTGGAACAAGTGCAAGGCCAAGTTCGAGTTGCTGACTCGGCGCTACCGTTACCGGAAGAGTTGGCCATCCATTTCCCGGATCTTCAACAATCTCGGTTGAACCGACAATCTGGACGTTGATTATGTCGACCAGAGCACCGGAGTTGTTCTCCAGCACCGCAACACCTGATGAGCGGTCTCCATCGATCACTGCCGGTGGCAACTGCACATCGCGCCCCTCAAGACCGAACTTACCTCTACCAAACAGATTGAGATAGTAGGTTCCTCGCTCGGTTACTCCCGGTATCATGACCGTTGAATCGTTGGACACAAACTGCACCGATGCACGACGCGAGCCTGAACGGACAGGGGTGAAGTTGACATCAAACCCTGCGTTTCCACCAGGTGGAATAACGTAGTTTCCGTTTGCGTCCATCGGAACGTTGGCAAAAGCTGAAGTGATCTCAAACTCGTCGACATCACCCGAAACAATCCGGAATTTGTCCGAATTGATACGCAGATCACAGTCACCGTGATTGTAGATCATACCAGTAAGGGTTGAGGTCTCGCGCACTTGCGTGCTCGGGAAGATCATTGCATCCGGTAAAGCATCTCCTGTAGAATTTGTAAGAGCGGAACCAAGACCCGACCCTACCAACTCCAAGTGCAGAGTGCCCACGATAGAGTTGTTGTCAGTATCGAGACCAAAGAAGTCTTCACCGTTTGTCTGGAGGAAGGCTCGTGCTCGTGCAGCACGATAATGATCCGGACGCAAGGGCCGGAATTCAACAAAAATATCCTGCATAACTCCCGGGGGAATGGCGAGAGGAAGCTGGAGCGGATTGCCGTTAGCATCGGCAAAAACGTAGTCCGGCGCCGGGATAGGATTGCCAAAATTGTCGCGCAACAATGGATATGGCGGTGTTCCTTGCTGAATAATCGGGTTCGTCCGGAATGCATCGTTTGATTGCAACTCGAACGGTTCGTCACCAATACTCTCAACTGTTATTGCGATTACCTCTGTCTCGACTCCTACACACTTGGAGACGTTACGGAAGAGCGCTGTGCCTGCTCCGAAAGGCTGCTTGTCAATAAAGAACCGTGCGCCTGCTCCTGAAGAGAATATCTGCAGAAGGAACCTTCTGATCTCACCCTCGGCATTGACTTCAAGCGTGGCCTCATGGATATTGACGTGCGCAACCGGAGCGAACGTAATAACCGGCGTTGAGCTTCCTCCCGGTGGGACGCTTTCAAACGTACGATCAATTGAGAACTGTCCGGTTGGATCGGTCAACGTGTAGGTAATCGGTACGTTCGGGGGCAGACTGCCGACCGCGTTCACTGTAAGCGGAGTATAATCCACTGAGGTGTTGTTCTCCTGCTTGAAGCCCTGGAAAAATATATCTCCGTCCGCAACAGTTGGCGTTCCTCCCTGAGCAATGTTTCCAACATACTGGGCACGTGGAGTGCCTTCGCCGGCTAACGTATAGCTCCTGACAACCTGACCAGCATTATCCTCAACCTGGAGCGTAGCATACCGAACATCAATGCCAGTAGGAGTAAAGGTCAGGGTCGGTGTGTTACCATCAACACCGAAAGAACCGTTCGCAGGAGTTATGGAATAATCGCTCGCGTTCGGACCTGTGATGGTATAGGTAAAGTCCGTAGCACACTGATTAAAGAAGCGGAAGGGTCTGAAATCTTGCGACTCTCTGTTTATCACCTGAACTCCCACGAGAAGGGTATCCCCGTCGGCCATGTTTGCCGTTCCTCCCTCCGCCACATCGCCAATTACTCATCCCGGGCAAATTGTGTAGAGCTTTGAGGATCTGAAGGGAT
>JAGWAZ010000120.1 GCA_021296135.1 Chlorobiota bacterium
CTGGGGTGGAAGAGACCCTGGGAAGTATATTGCGGTAAAGCTCCTCCACCTGTTGCACTTCAGACTTGAATGTGGGCTATTTGGCAGTATTTGGCCTATCCAACTGGATAATATCGCTAACTCCGTATTTATCAAATCCATCAAATAGTGTTTCAACTCCTTTTTTCATCTTTAACTCTACTTCCTCAGTATAGAGCGGTATAAGAGAATAAAAGTCAATTGACTTATTTTTCAGCGCAAGAGTGTGGAATTCACCCCCAAATACTACTGACCTTCGGTCAGAACGTGGTTAATTTCCTCTGATGGTCGCGTGGTCGGGAACACTTGGTTCAGGAGTTCAACTCTATCCTTTTCATCAAGTACGCGATTCTCATCTGAGAATATCCAGGCGACGATCTGGGAGTTCATCCGTTCGAGTCCGGCAATGCCGACGTACTCGAAAAAGGTTGTTGTTGTTGGGATTTTGTTTATTTCCATAATCGAATTTACGAGGCTGTTTAACGTAGCATCAAAAGGTAATCGAGAATCAAGAAGAATCTATAGGCAATATCTCTTCTTCCGTAACGTACACTCTCACCGTGGAGAATTTTGTGTCTGTTCAGGTCGTTCCGTGACGGTAATCGAACTTTAGTATGAGCTTCCTTGAAGAGTATATCCAGAAGCAACTCACATGCAATGTCATCTTCATCTGAGTTATCAGGTGTTGAACTACGCAAAAGAGATTTCCAATCTGATTTATTGCCAGACTGATCAAGAAATTTATTAAATGGTAATATCTGACAACCTTGATAGATCAGGTATTGATTTCTAATCCCTTCGATTTGAGATATCAATGTTGGGACTACGACATTGGATGGATTATACGTTTTCTTCGCAATGCTCATTGTATGAATGCAGTCCATAAGGATCTTCCCACGCGTTGCGTCCCAAACCGGAGAACGATCCCAGCCATTTGCATAGAGTTGTAGGGTGTTATGCCCTTCCGATTCAAAATATTCAATCATCAACTTGTTTAAGGTAGAACGGGGTTGATTTGATAATTGAGTTAACTCAATTATTTGCTGCGCCTTTCCGTACTGCATGTGCATAGGGACAGGCCAGTCATGCTCCCTGAAAACTTGATAAATTGACGTATGTTCTTTTTCTTCTTCATCAAGAAAGCATTTTCCAGCCTTGACCAAGTCAACTATGGCCTCCTGAATTTGTTCTATGTTTTCTTCTTTCCACTTGCGAAATGCTTCGAATACGGCAGTTACAGCTTTGGATACGGCAGTTACGATCCGGTATCCCTCATCAACAATTGCTTTGAGTATCTTACCAGCATCTGAATTCCCCTGCTTTGCAGCCTCTTGGATCAGTCGTGAAATTTCACGTAGTCCTTCATAGTCCAAAGGTTGTTCTTTCTTTACTTTCATTTCAACTTTCAACTCCTACTTGTGCTCATCCACCCTATCACAATACCCCCGAAAATCACAGTTCCGGCAAAGGTTTTCCGGTCCTCTCTTCAACCTCGAAGCTTTGGTCTTCTATTTGGGCGATTGTTCCTTCAATGTGGTTGATTGTGGTATCAATCCGTTGGCCTTCGTAGTCCCAAGAGATATAGGGATTACCAATGTTTTCACCACCCATAACCTAAAAAACATTAAGGTCTTTCCAAACCCTGTGAAAGGTCTACTGCGCATAGAGGTCCCGGAGGGATTCGTGATCGAAGAGATGGGGTTGTTAAACGCAAAAAGGGCCTAACGGTTCTCGAGGTTTCGGATATTCCGGCAGGTCCGTATGTACTACGGATTAAAACCTCTGAAGGGGTATTCACAGAAAAGGTGGTGGTTGAATAGAGGGGGATGGATGTGCGTGCAAGGCCGAGTGTTGCCCAATTAGTCGTCCCTTAAACATTACCATGAGTTCATAACGCTAAAGATATATATCTATTTCATATCTTTATTAGAACTTACCCTTAAAAATTCAACATTAAAAAATGAGGCAGGAGCGTGTTGCGTTGCCTATCGTATCTGTACAGTTTCGATTGAACGGCCAGGACACAAAATTCATCCCTCTTTTTTGCGTTTATAATTTTGAATTCTTTTCCGATTCGTCTCGCCATTCTCTGGCACATGCACCAGCCCCCGTATAAGTCGGGAGAGACCTACCTCCTTCCTTGGGCCAGACTTCATGCAACCAAAGACTATCTCGATACCGCTCGTGCTCTTGAGCGATACCCCGAGGTTCGGACAACCATCAATCTTGTGCCGTCACTCCTGATGCAATTGCAGGAGTATGTCAGCGGACAGGCCGAAGATTATGTGCTTCAACTGACGCGAAAGCCGGCCTTTCTTCTCAGCGAAGATGATAAGCATGAAATCGTCAGACAATTCTTTCAATGCAACGTTGAGAGAATGATAAAGCCCTATCCACGATACCTTCAACTCTACGAGCATGTCGATCATAGGAACGACGAATGCAGGCTTGATGATCTCGATTCCCTCTCGATACAGGATTGGCGCGATCTGCAAGTCTGGTATCTCCTGACCTGGATTGGCCCCTATTCCAAAGAGCGAGAGCCCTTTCACACCATGATGATGAAAGAGCTGAACTTTTCCGAACCGGAGAAGCTGCGGCTGATTGAGGAATCGCTATGGCTCATCGGTGAGATCATCCCTCTCTGGAAACAACTGAAGGAGTGTAATCAGATCGGCCTCTCGGTTACACCCTTCTATCATCCGATCCTTCCCCTTCTGATCGATACAAGTTCAGCAAAAGAGTCGATGCCAGATGTCGTTCTTCCGACTGAAACGACAGGTTGGAAGGATGATGCTGAGCTCCAGATTTCGGGCGGCATACAATTCTTTGAGAAGGTCTTCGGTGAGACCCCACCCGGCATGTGGCCAAGCGAGGGAAGCATCAGTAATGAAACCCTGGAACTCATCTCCAAGCATAAGATTCAATGGGCAGCCTCCGACGAAACGGTGCTTCGCAATTCTCTCGGAGGAAAATCACCCCCTCTTGCTCATTGCTTCCCCTGGAGATACAGGACTGAACATGGAGATATTCATCTCTTCTTCAGAGACCACCATCTCTCCGATCGCATCGGATTTGTCTATGCTGGATGGGAACCCGAGATGGCTGCCGACGATTTTGTGGCGCACATACTGAATCGACGCAACCAATTAATCAAAGAGTACGGCAGGACGACCCTCAACGAAGCTGCCCTCCCGATTATTCTCGATGGCGAGAACTGTTGGGAGTATTATGAAGACAACGGCAGAGCCTTTATTGAAGCGCTCTACAAGCGGTTTACCAACTCCGACCTGATTGAGACCGTAACGTTCACCGATCTCCTCGAGAGAACAGGACCGGATAACACACGCACGATTGAATCTGTCCGGGCCGGAAGCTGGATCGGAGGGGACTTTGGGATCTGGATCGGAGGCGAAGAGGAGAACCAGGCATGGGATGCCCTGGCTCAAGCCAGAAAGGACCTGATGGAAGCGAGAGATCAGCTCTCCGAACAACGCTTTCACAAAGCCTGCGAAGAACTTTTGGCCGCCGAAGGATCGGACTGGTTCTGGTGGTATGGCAAGGAGAACACAACGGTGAACGACCCACTGTTCGACAAACTTTTTCGTGAACGCCTTCAACGGATCTACTCGATTATCGGGATGGAACCACCCGAGGAGCTTGAAAAGGCTATCCGGCAGTACACCGGGAAATCACATGGCGGGGCCATGCATAGAGCGGAGATTGAGTGAGGAATGATAGTACTCAACAACGCAGGATAAGAGAGAATTGATTGAAGAACATGGATTAACGATTTGAGACCGCCAAAGGTAATAGCAAAGCGAACTCGGGCATTCGTCGCCTCCGCACCGATGGTTTACAAACTGCAATAGCATTTCAAATTCAAACAAATCTAAACAACCATGCTCCTTGGGCTCCTGAAGGCAGCTATAGTGGATACGTTTGTCCTTTCACCATCAGTTATGAATCATGGTATACCTGTGACGGGAAATGTAAGTTCCACATCAATTCGATCAATGTTGATCCAGACGGATGTGTTTGGTTCGATCGGCCAAGACCAACCAATCAGGAACTACTTCGGTATTTGCTTGGATCTGCAATCTATAAGGTGTTCTACTATGGAGAGCCTACTGAATATGGGCAATGCCACTCTTACTCAGGAGAATGTATAGAAGAGGTGGAGGTCTCTATGGCTGATTGTTGGAAGTATCTCGGCGAAGATCTGGTCTCTTGTGTTCAAGGCCCGGAGGCCTGCTGCGAAAAGACCTACAAACTTTGTGCACCACCACCATATCGCGGATGGACACTGGAAGATGTCACTGGTCCCGAACCGCCAACATGTGGCGGAACGCTTGTACCTATACCTTCACCAGGGTTCAATCCGTTCGGAGGGGATTGTTTTCCGGTCTGTCCGTTTGTGAATCCTGATGTTATCCTTGAACTTGAAGAGGAAGAGACCATTAGAGAAGAAGACGAAAGCTCCGAGAATCTTTCAGAACAGAGCAGAACTGAAGAGATTGAGAACGCAAGCAATACCACAGAGAGGAATTCCGATAACCAACCAGCACCACCGCTCGATGCTGAACAGCCCTCGAATGTAGGGTTATTCAAGGAACACAACAGACTCGCAGAGGATACTCAATGAATTCACGACACTCGGTAATGATCACGATCTCTACACCGAGGAGCAGCGCTACAACCTTGTATCGACGACTACCACACCTGGTAGCCTTCTTCGTTCTTGTTCTGCTTCCCCAGAGTAGTGCGTCCC
>JAGWAZ010000009.1:0-860 GCA_021296135.1 Chlorobiota bacterium
CACATCATGCAAGTCCACGGCAAGTCGCTGCCATTTCTGTGCATCGAGATCAGCAGCGTTCACCGTAAGGAAGAGCAGGACAAACCCACATACTCGGTACGTAAATGTAGAGAATACCATAACAACGTGAAGTTTATGTTTGACAAGAAAATTAACCCCTCAACAACAGCGGTCGCACCTGTTGCTCACAACTCCAATATCAAGGAATGTTACCTCAAATATCAGGTCAATACGTGTGGGTTGCTACCGAGTAACAACCCACACTCAATTCAACAGGCACGTTTGATACTACGGACACTGTACCGGTTCAGTAGGCTTGGGATCTGGACAGGCATTAAGACAGCCTGGATCTCCTGATGATTCATCGCAAAACACTCTGGAAGGCGTTGATCCTTGATAATAGGGAGTCAATGAACCGTCACAAGCGCAGCAAACATGATACAGATCAATACAGGATTCTGCATTTGGGTCTGGATTGCATGGGAAAAATTCGAGCCCTTTCTCTTCGGACCCTTGCCCGAACCAACAATGTGCCCACCC
Source organism: Chlorobiota bacterium (assembly GCA_021296135.1). Taxonomy (GTDB): domain Bacteria; phylum Bacteroidota; class Ignavibacteria; order OLB7; family OLB7; genus JAGWAZ01. Next base: position 541 of record JAGWAZ010000009.1, read on the forward strand.
AACCGACCACTGCGGAAAGATGAAAGGGCACTCATCCCCACATACAAACTTAGCAGGCTCGTGCAGATCATCACCGGTGAACGTACATCCAACAGGTACTCCGCTGACGCTTGTGATCTTGTACTGTGTTGATGGAATAAGGCCCGGGCCTGGAATGCAACTGTAACGGGTTCGTCCTCATAACCACACAACAACGTCACATCTACGGTAGTCATAAACGGTCCTAACCACCCCGTCGGGCATGGTGCTGTAGCTTTCATTGAGGAGTTATCCGATGAAGGCGGAACCGGTTCATCCTAGCCACATCCTGCCAGAGCATA